>DLRL01000029.1 GCA_002501085.1 Gemmatimonadales bacterium UBA7889 | reverse complement strand
CCGTGGATGTAATGCCCATCAATGGGAGACGGCTCGCCTCCGCGGTGGAAGCTTGGCCACCCCAACCGTGTTGGTATCAGCACCAAACCATACAGAGTTGGTTTCGGCGTCAAAGTACATGTGGCGGATCGTGCCGCCTCCGCTTTCAACAACAGTCTGGCTGAAGAACTTGCCGGTCATAGGGTCAAAGCCCACAAAATTATTCGGCTCGATACCAGTCTCTACGATCCAGATGCGGTCTGAATCATCAACGGCCATACCATATGGCCGCGAGTCAGCTCCATTCGGGAATTCGAACTCGGTCACTTCGCCCGTTTCGGGATCAAGGCGTCCCAGCGAGCCGCGAGTCCAGTCTCCATACCAGATGATATCATCGGAGGTGATCCCGATTCGACGGGGGCGTGCATTTTCCGGTAGTTCATAGGTCTTTAACTCAAACGTCTCCGGATCCACTGTTCCAATGTGATTCGTGTTGAAGAGTGCGATCCAAGGACGATCTTGCGAGTCGATCACGATACCGTAAGGACGGCTGGAATTACCACGGCGAGACCCCTCGACCTGCAGGGATTCCAGGAGGCGAATTTCACCGGTTTCCCTAGAAAATTTACCTATATAGTTCGCTTGCTGGGCGGTGAACCAAATATCGCCCTGAGAGTCAAAGATGAGCGTGTGGGGATCACGCACTGCCTCGTTGGGCATCCTGTATTTTGTGATATCACCTGTATTTGGATTGAGCATGCCGATGTGTGTAGCACGATTCCCCGAATACCAGACCATTCCGTCGTCATCGACGACTAGGTTGTGTGGTCCTGCCCCTTCTTCGAGGTCGTATTTCTTGAACTCACCTGTCTCGGGATTGAGCACCGAAACGTAGTCAGCTGTCTGACCGACAAACCATACTTGCCCGTCAGGGCCTACCATGGGGTCCCGAGGCCGTGAGGCTTCGTACGGCACCATCCATTCCGTCAGTTCAGGGTCAGTATTGGTTTGGGCTATCCCGGGCTGCGCGGGCAGAGCCAATGCCATTAAGGGTAGGAGAATCAGCATCGGAGAAGCACGCATACTTGCCTCCATCAAGAGGGTACGACCAGGGGGCGTGAGCACCGGTTCCTGGACCAGAATCCACGCTGACAAGGTGGGTTGTCTCTATAAATCACGCGAGTCCTTGTGTCAGTGACGGGTTTGAACTGATATATGAAATGTTGACGCCTCGCCCGTAGAAACGTGTGGCGATAGCTTGGCCTCGTTTCTCAGGCCCGCCCAGGATCTATTTACAAAGCCATTTTTGGGTCTTCGGTTCCTCCTTAAGAGCTCTGTGATGAGTAAGTACGACCAAGATATGGAGCCCCGCGGGGCGAACCATGTGGCGCTTACACCTCTGTCATTCTTGCAGCGGACCGCCAGCGTGTATCCTGACCGGGCTGCTATCCGTTACGTCGGCACTGAGCAAACTTGGGCAGAAACCTTCCAGCGCTGCTGTCGTTTAGCTGATGCACTAAGACGGCGGGGGGTAGGAAGGGATGACACGGTTGCTGTGCTTTGCCCTAACACACCCGCAGCGGTTGAACTTTCGTTTGCCGTTCCAATGGCCGGTGCGGTCCTGAATATGATTAACACCAGACTCGATGCGGAGATGGTTGGCTTCATTCTGGATCACGGAGAAGCCTCGGTGTTCATGGTTGACCAGGGTCTGGCTGAGGTGGGTGAAGGCGCTTTGCGCTTTGCGACAATGGATCCACTTGTCATCGATATTGAGGACCCCACCCAAGCTAAAGGTTCCTCAATTGGGGAGGTGACCTATGAGGCCTTGGTTGAGGAAGGCTCAATCGATGCAAGCTGGTCTTTTCCGCCTGATGAGTGGGACGCGATCGCGCTCAATTACACGTCCGGAACAACAGGGAATCCGAAGGGAGTTGTCTACCATCACCGAGGAGCATATCTAAACGCACTCGGAAATGCCCTGGAGTGGTCTCTACCACAAAACCTGACATACCTCTGGACACTTCCGCTCTTCCACTGCAACGGATGGTGTTTTCCTTGGACCGTGGCTGCGGTCGCTGGTACAAATGTTTGTACCCGAGGAGTCGACCCTGCTGAAATCATCGATCTGATCGGGACAGAGAATATCACACATATGTGTGGTGCCCCGATCGTTGTGAATATGGTCACGACTGAAGCAGAGCGGCGTGGCGAGCGCCTTCCACACTTGGTTCGCATGATGACAGCAGGAGCGGCTCCTCCAGCTGCTGTGCTTGACCGAGCAGGCCGGATCGGGCTTGAGGTTACACATGTATATGGACTGACGGAGTGCTACGGACCGAACACTGTATGTGCCTGGCATCCAGAGTGGGATGAATTGCCCGCAGAGGATCAAGCGGTACTCAAGGCCCGGCAGGGTGTGCCGTATGTAGTTCAGGAAGAATTGGCGGTACTGGACCCGGAGACCATGGAGCCCGTTCCAGCAGATGGAGAAACGATTGGTGAGATCATGATGCGCGGGAACGTGCTTATGAAAGGGTATTTGAAGAACCCGACTGCAACATCTGAGGCATTCGCCGGGGGGTACTTTCACACAGGTGACTTAGCAGTACTTCATCCGGACGGGTATGCGGAAATCCGTGATAGGTCCAAAGATATCATCATTTCAGGGGGCGAGAATATCTCCTCGATTGAAGTTGAGGGCGTTCTCTACAGGCATCCGGCGATCTCGGCGGCGGCTGTTGTTGCAAGGCCGGACGATCACTGGGGAGAGACGCCGTGTGCGTTCGTTGAACTTCGTGAAGGATCCGATACGACCGAGCTGGAGATCATCGATTTTTGCCGAAATCATATGGCGCACTTCAAGGCTCCCAAGACTGTGGTTTTTGGGGAATTGCCAAAGACATCAACTGGCAAGATCCAGAAGTTTGTGCTCAGGGAACGTGCTCGAGATTTGAGCGACTAGAAGCTTTGGGTTTTCTCCAAGACTCTATCGGAGGACGCTTACAGGATCGTTCGCCGACCCAGCTGGGGTCAGGAGCAGGAATAAGGAGTATCCGCAGGTTGGCCCCTGCGATCCGAGTGCCGCGCTTGTTGCCAGAGCCTGCTGAGCGAAACTAGTACCATTCATACCCAGGATACTTCCTGCCCCCGCGAGATTACCAGCCACTCCGATCTCGATCGGACCTACTTTCTGAAGTGTGCGAGATGGGGTGCCATTCGCAATCGGTAGTATTTGGCTGAGCCCCAATGGGACAGCTAGACAGGATCCATAGGGTGTTGGATTGAGCCCCTGAAAGAGGCTCTGTGACATTGAGTGGGGCTGCGACCGTGACCCAAAGCCAGTCCAGAAGTCGAGTGTGGGTGCGTGCTGATACCCACTAGACATCTGACCACCACGATCAGAACGACTCCAGCTTCCGAAGGGATTTTCGGCTTGGTCTCTATCAGCTCCGAGCAGACCCAGGCCAGCGTTGACGGCATGAGCACAGCCTGTCATTCCAAGCAGGAGTGCGAGTGAAAGGGCAATGCCTCTGAATCGCGATTGCTCTTTCATAGTTCAACTCCAGGCCTTGGATACATCTGGGTCCGGCTCCCATAAGATACGATGCAGTTCAGGTTTCGTCATCCAAATTCTTATCGTGAGTACCTTCACTCACCTCCGTATTCTTCGCGCAGTGTAACTTTACGCACCTTGCCTGTTGCACCCATCGGTAGCTCATCCACGAAGATTATATCGTCTGGCAGTTGCCATTTCGCGAGTGTTTCTGAGAGGTACGCGAGCACTGACTCCTTGGTTGGCGAACTGTCCGGCGTTGCGACTGCGATCATGAGTGGACGTTCACCCCATTTTTCGTGCGGGATACCAATAACGGCTGCCATGACGATGTCGGGGTGTCCCATCGCTGTATTCTCTACATCAATAGAACTGATCCACTCGCCTCCTGATTTGATCAGGTCTTTGGTGCGGTCGGTGATTTGGATGTAAGACTGGCTATCGATAGTTGCGACATCTCCCGTGGGAAACCAACCGTCAGGGGTGAGTCTTGATTCTTCCTCCTTGAAGTATCCATCAACCACCCAAGGCCCTCGAACCTGCAGCTCTCCGAACATGATTCCATCATGGGGAAGTGGTTTTCCATCGTCGTCCACGATTCGGATCTGCACGCCGAATGGCGGTCTACCTTGCTTAGTCTGGAAGTGCGAATACTCTTCGGCCGACTGGGCTCGGTGGGTTGGCAGAAGGGTGTTGACCGAACCGAGTGGGCTCATCTCAGTCATGCCCCAGGCATGTCTAAACTCGATACCGAACTCGCCCTCCATTGTCGCTATGAGTGCACGGGGAGGTGCGGCACCTCCTACGACTACCATGTTCAGAGATTCCGGTTTCGAACCAGTATCCTTCCAGTATTGAACCAACGGGATGAACACTGAAGGGACTCCCGCACAGTAGGTTACATCTTCTTGGGACATCAGGTCGGAAAGTGCATCAGCATCATATCGTGGGCCGGGAAAAACTATTTTTGATCCTGTTGCTGCTGCTGCGTATGGAATTCCCCAAGCGCACGCGTGAAACATTGGCACGATAGGGAGTACCGTACTGGCTGCTTTTAGGTCGAACACATCTGGCATGCAGACCCCGAACGCGTGCAACACTGTAGACCGATTACTGTACAGTGCTCCCTTCGGGTTCCCGGTCGTGCCGGAGGTATAGCAAAGTGCTGCGGCAGCTTGCTCATCAAGATGAGGCCAATCGAAATCGATATCGCCATCGATGATAAAGTCCTCGTAGGAGACCGCGTTACCCAAGGAGGTTTTCGGCATGTGTTCAGAATCCGTGAGCACAACAACGGTTTCCACATTAGGGATTTGTTCCGCCACGGCTTCAACTAGTGGAACGAAGGTTAGGTCTACAAACAGAACGCGATCCTCCGCGTGATTGAGGATGTAGACCAGCTGAGTGGGATGCAGCCTCGGGTTTAGTGTGTGGCATACTCCACCGATACCAGACACGCCGTAATAGACCTCCAGATGGCGGTGTGTATTCCAGGCCAAGGTACCTAAACGGTCACCTTCTCTGATTCCCTGAGCCACCAGCGCGCTCCCTAATTTTCTAGCACGCGCACGGGCGTCACCCCAGGTGTACCGGTGGATTGGTCCTTCTACAGTGCGGGTGACAATCTCTTGGTTGGGGTAGACGTCTCCGGCATGCTCGATAAGTGATGAAACGAGTAGGGGGGCCTCCATCATACGGCCGCGCATGGCTTGTCTCCTCATGTGCCGCGGTATAGAACGGGAAGCGAAACTACCCCTCTGTCCAATCCTCTGGCAATCCAAGACATAGATCTCTTTCTATGATTGCAGGGTGGTTAGATGTGTCGAGTTCCGGCCAGCACCAGTAGGATCAGTTGTGTATTGTTGAACGCAGAACTAGTTCGAAGAATGGAGATTGCAATAAGGATGAGTGTGCAGTGGCTCATTAGTAAAGGGAGGGTTTCGAGTTGCATTTGTGTGCTTACGGTGGTCCTGGCCACCTATGCGTGCTCGTCACCTACAGGCTTCGGAGGACCTCTCGACTCGACATGGTCTCAATGGCCCACTCCGGAAGATGCTGGCTTTAATCAAACTGGTCTCGAGATGCTTCCAGAGTACCTCTCTACACTCAATACGACAGGGCTCATGGTGGTTGTTGATGGAAAGGTGCTGCTGCACTACGGGGACCTGGAGGAGCTTTCATATGTAGCGTCGGTTCGTAAGAGCATTCTCGCGATGCTCTACGGGCCTTACGTCGCTGACGGTACCGTTGACCTAGATCAGACGTTGGAAGAACTGGGCATGGATGACCATGGGGGCCTCTTGGAAATCGAGCGACGGGCGACAGTGCGGCACCTTCTCACAGCAAGATCGGGCGTTTATCACGAGGCTTCGAATAGTGGAGATGATTCTGATTCTGCACCCATGAGAGGGTCCCAAGATCCTGGTTCCTATTTTCTCTACAACAATTGGGATTTTAATGCAGCTGGGGCTGCGTTTGAGTTGATGACCGGTGGAGAGATTTTTGACGCTCTAATGACGGATCTTGCAGAGCCTCTGGGGTTTGAAGACTTCCAGCGCTCAAGACAAGAAAAGAGTGGAAATCTCGATCGGTCCATCTACCCTGCCTATCACATGTGGCTCTCAACCCGCGATATGGCTCGGGTAGGCCAACTGATGCTGCAAAAGGGCATTTGGGACGGCCGCCGGCTGATTCCAGAAAGTTGGGTGCGTGAGGTTACGTCTGTGGTAACCCACCGAGAGCAGATGAACCCAGCATCCAGGCGCTCCGGTGCATTCGGTTACGGCTATATGTGGTGGATTTGGGATAGCCCTTCGGTTTCGCCTCTCTACTCTGGAGCCTATACGGCGAAAGGAGCCTACGGTCAGTACATCACGGTCTTGCCCGCACTCGCGATGGTAGTAGCACACAAGACTGCTGTTGGGGATGGTCGCGGATATAGCTCCACGTCCTGGTCCGGATACCAGGGAGTCCTCAATCGTCTACTTGCAGCGAAGTGTCAAGCGAGTTGTAACTAGGGAGTTACTGATGTAGGTGAGGAAAGGTGAGCTGTCTTCTCCTAGAGCGATCTCCCATCATTCCTTAGGTTGCCCAGCATGAGTCAACAGAACTTACTGTTAGAGGAATTGACCTCCCCCGAGGTCAAGCGCGCATTGCAAGATGGCTACACAACTATTGTAGTTGCGGTTGGTGCAGTTGAGCAGCATGGTCCGCACTTGCCTTTGTTGGTTGATGCCGTTCGTGGCGACCGGCTAGCATTGGAGGTTGCTCTACGATTGGGTGATGCTCTTGTTGCACCCACCATCCGCGTGGGTTGTTCGGAACATCATATGGCCTTCCCAGGAACACTCTCGATACGACAACAGACGTTAGAGGCGTTGTGTACAGACTATGCTGTGAGTCTCTCTCGTCATGGATTTCAGCGTGTGTGTTTTGTGCCTTCGCATGGTGGCAACTTCGCCCCTCTTGCGGAAATGTTAGATGATCTCCGTTTGGCGGTGGAGCCAGATTGCGAAGTTGATGCCTACACAGATCTGGTTGGCTTCATGCAATACTGGAAGAGTGCGGTTGCATCTGAGGCACCCGAATTTGTCACTCGCGTAGGTGGACATGCGGACATTGCAGAGAGTTCAGAAATGCTCTGTATCAGGCCAGATCTGGTGCGTGAAGATCTTGCAGAAGAAGGCTACCTGGCAGACTTCGATGACGCCTTATCTGAGCGGATTTTCAGGGACGGCTTTCGTGCGGTTACTCCGAACGGTGTCCTAGGGGACGCCCAGGGTATGAGTCTCGAGATAGGGGAACGCTGTATCGAGTATGCAGCTGACGGCATGGCTGCTGCGTTCCGGAAGTAGCATCAACTGCTAAGAATTCTGGCTTTAGCGCTGCTCTTTGGTACTCATCCGGTCCTAGAGCTGATTAGCCAGATCCCATAAGGGGGTCGGTCAACCCCAGGACGTGAATTGCCAAAAGTCCTAGGACACCCAATACGAGTAGATAGTAGATCGTGGGAAGGATTGTTTTCCGCAATGTGTCACCTTCTTTACCGAGAAGGCCTACAGTTGCAGATGCGGCGACGACATTGTGGATGGCGATCATATTCCCGGCGGCCGCTCCTACTGCTTGGAGCGAAACGATCATGACAGTCGACATGGTTAGGCGTTCAGCGACACCGTACTGGAAAGCTGCAAACGTAAGGTTGCTCACCGTGTTAGAGCCGGCGATAAAGGCGCCCAATGCTCCGGTTACCCCGGCGAAGAAAGGCCATACCTGTCCGACGTTCTGCGCCACCCACTCAGCCATGGCAAGTGGCATCGACGCGATACCTGCACCGTTCACGTCCGAGTTGATATAGACGCGTACCATAGGAACAGTAAATACCAGCACTATACCGGCGCCCACTAAGACCTTGGTAGACGACTTCATAGCTTCGGTCAGTTCCGATATCTCCATTCGATGCAGAACCGCCGTAATGGCTACGACGACCAGCAATACAAAGCCTGGTAGATATAGTGGCGTGGTAGAAGCGGTGATCCCGGACCCGAGAATATCAGACCATGTGATGGCGACTGACTGGAGCCATCCGCGAACTGGTACCAGGATCTCCGTGCCCGGTATTGTTTCAAGCCTCGTGATTACGAGGATCGCACCGAGAAGTGCATAGGGTGTCCAGGCCATCGCGGTAGAGATTCCCCGTCCCTCGGGCACGTCAGCGAGTTCTTCCTCTAAACCACTAATCCAGGACTGATCCCAGGTCCTGCGCTCGGGGAAGTCCCATGTGTCATCAGGAAGGAGCCATCCTTGGCGCGCTACCCAAACGACAATAATGAGGCCCACCGGTGCTCCGAGGAGGGATGGGAATTCGGGTCCAAGGAAAGTCCCGAAAAGGATGTACGGGATCGCGAAGGCGAGTCCTCCGAAGATAGTGAATGGCAGGATGGAAAGCCCTTCGGTCCACGATTTATTCGCGCCAAAGAAGCGCGTCGTCATGATGACCATCCATGTGGGAATAAGGAACCCAGCGATAGCATGGAGTATGACAACCTTCGCGGTCACGAGGCGAAGAAAGTCATTCATCGTGAGACCGGCAGCAGTCAGGTCAGCCATGAATGCCTCGCCACCGAGACCGTTTTGAATGCCTACGAGGACAGGTGTTCCGACAGCTCCAAATGTGACGGCCATGCTCTGGATCATCATGCCGAGCATCACCGAAGTCGCTGCGGGAAATCCGAGTGCAACCAGGAGTGGAGCCGCCACGGCAGCCGGAGTGCCGAAGCCCGCTGCACCTTCGATGAAAGATCCAAAGAGCCAAGCTACAATCACGATCTGGACTCGCCGGTCATCACTCACGCCATGGAAGGAGCGTTTGATAGCGGCCACTCCCCCGGAGCGCTCAAGTGTGTGTAGCAGCAGGATTGCACCGAAGATGATGAACAGCAGATCAAAGCTGATGAAGAGCCCTTCGATCGAGGCCGCTGCCACCCGAGACGGGGTCATCTGCCACGCTATGAATCCTACGCCGACGGCAGCAATGTAGGCGGCAGGCATGGCGTGTTTCGCAGCGATACGGAAGCCGATCAACAGCGCCCCCCCGAGTGCGATTGGGAAGAGAGCAAGTGCGGCTTGTATACCCAAGTTCATGAGTTCCCCAGTGTTCGTTTTGCGACGCCGACCTGTGCCCGATGCTCAGACCGGATATGTCCGTATTCTAGAACGGTACAGCTAACGCACTGCAGAGGAACTTCATTAGTGGTGTGCCGATCTTGAATACTCTTGCAAGCTCCTGTGGAAGTGCTGCATCGGTCAAGAAAGACTGCGAAACATCTTTTGCCGCGATGTAATCCTTCCACTTCAGTTCCTCGATCAATTCGTGACTTGGCTCAAAACCCTTGGGTGGATGTTTCAGGCGATCCCCTGATAGCCTGAATGCATCTGTGAATGTTTTGTTTTGCGCTGCCTTCTGCCATGAGCGGGGGTCTGCAACGATATGCTCCCGGATCGCACGGAGTGACGCTGGATCGGGATGCCATACACCGAGTGCCACGAAAATAGACCCTGGCTCTATGTGCAGATAATATCCGGGGGCATGGACATCCTTTGATGCATCGTGTCTGAACTGGATGCCCGTCCAGGTCTTGTAAGGGCTCTTGTCTCTAGAGAAACGTACATCCCGATAGATCCGAAATAGAGACCGGGGTGTAGCCATGAAATGCGGGCTAATGTTCTTGAGCTCTAGTGCAAAGGCTTCGATGAAGCGAAGGGCGGGATCCTTCACCAGATCTTCGTACCTCGTCTTATTTTCTGAAAACCATTCACGATTATTGTGCTCAGCCAGTTCTGCCATAAAAGAGACCGTGTCCAGCGTGAAATATCTATCGGCCACGATCCTCACCCTCCACTCGGTTGATTTTCTTCTGAGAAAGGGAGGGGGCTTACCGCTGCAGACAAGTATGCTCGCGTGACACAGCACTTCACGGCATCTTTCCCGCGTACCCTCACGGAGATGCAGTCATGAAGCGAGCACTGGTTACACTGACTACGATTTCAGCGCTGGTCATCCCTCTCGGTGCCCAGGAGCCAGTAGATCTGGCGATGATCGAGCGGATTAAGGCTGAAGGCCTAGAACGATCAGAGGTAATGGAGCATTTCAACTATCTGACAAATGTAATTGGGCCTCGGCTTTCGGCGACGCCGGCGTACAAACGAGCAGCAGACTGGGGCGTAATGAAATTTGAGGAGTGGGGGCTCGAGAATGCTCATTTAGAGTCATGGGACTTCGGTCGTGGTTGGACACTTGAAGGGCTGACGCTTGAAATGAGGAGTCCACGATACTTCCCGCTTTTCGGTTACCCTGAAGCTTGGACGCCCAGTACCGATGGGATTGTGGAGGGGCCTCCCGTGTATATCGGGGATTGGACAACAGATGATTTACGCACTCGCGGGTCAGAGCTACGTGGTAAAGCCGTGCTTATCGCACAACCACAGGAAGGATTCATAGAGGAAGATAGGCTTCAGCCCGCTGACTATGAGGAACAGGTCCGGATTGGTGCCCCTCGGTTCCTACCAACTCAGACTCCAGCGGACAGAGGAACGCTCGCACAGCTTCTCCACGATACCGGCGTTGGTGCCGTACTCCGACCCAACCAGGGACAACATGGGACAATTTTTGTGCTAGGTCGGGACAACCCAGACACCGCTTCTCCAACCGTGATCCTAGCTTCTGAACACTACAATATGATTGTTCGCATGATTCAGGCTGGAGAACCAGTTACCCTGAGGATTGCGATCGAAGGCCAATTCCACGAGGACGACACTAGGGGCTATAACGTTCTTGCTGAGATTCAAGGTGCTGATCCGGAGATCGGAGACGAAGTTGTTATGGTCGGAGCGCACTTGGATTCTTGGCACTCCGCTACGGGTGCTTCGGATAATGCCGACGCAGTGGCTTCGGTTATGGAAGCGATGCGCATTTTGGAGGACCTAGGGGTAGAGCCACGGCGAACGATACGTGTCGGACTTTGGGGTTCTGAGGAGCAGGGTCTGCACGGCTCTAGGGAGTATGTCGCTAGGCATCTGGGCGAAGACAACCCTGATAACCGTCAGAACCTCTCGGTCTATTTCAACCACGACCCTGGGACAGGTGCGATCTATGGTTGGTACATGGAGCAGAACGCGGCAGCTAAAGCGCTTTTTGATGCCTGGCTTGAACCTTTGAATGATATCGGAGCACGTAAGAACCTGATGGACAATATCGGTAGTACGGATCATCTGTCATTTACACGAGCTGGCCTTCCGGGCTTCAACTCACTCCAGGATTATCGGGACTACGATGCAAGAACGCACCACACAAATACGGATTTCTACGAGAGACTGAGTGAGGAGGATTTAGCTCAGGCTGCAGTGGTGTTAGCAACGTTTTTATACCATGCTGCGATGCGTGACGAAAAAGTGCCAAGGGCTCCGATCAGCTGATCCAGAGCGCATTAGGGATAAAGCCGCTCACTTTCCCATCCGTCCGAAGATCGCTTGAAAAGTATCCGGTCATGAAGTCGGTCTGCCCGTCCTTGCCAGAACTCAATTTGATCTGGCTCGAGGCGGTAGCCACCCCAAAACATAGGTAGTGGAACATTATCACCAGAGAACTTCTCACGATAAGTCCGAACTCGGGTTTCCAGTTCTGCTCGGTCAGAAAGATTCTTGCTCTGCTTCGAAGCCCACGCTCCTAACTGGCTTGCCCGCGAGCGCGTTACAAAATAATCCCTGCTTTCGTCCTCTGAGACTCTTTCGACTTTGCCTGATATACGGACTTGCCTTTGTAAGATTGGCCAGTGAAAGCAGAGGGCAGCATGCGGATTTCGGTCTATTTCAGAAGCTTTTTGACTTCCATAATTGGTATAAAATGTAAACCCGTGTAGGTCGACATCCTTTAAGAGGACCATCCTGACTGAAGGCCTCCCATCTGGGGTGGCTGTCGCAAGTGACATTGCCTCTGGAAGTAGGATCCCCGACTTCTTGGCGGCTTCAAACCAGACCCGGAATAGGTTGATAGGATCCGTGTCTCCAGTAGCGTTGGGAAGCCCACCAGTAACCCCTCTTCCGAGGGTAAGGAGGGTCTTTATGGAAGAGATAAATGACATGAATAAAAGGTGTTCAGTCATGAATAATGCCACAAGGAGTGGTTGACTGACACCAATGTTTACCTACCTTTCTGCGATGACATTATACCCCCCCCATGGGGGATGGGATAAATGCTTAGATCGCACTTATGGTATAAGGCGGGCTTGGATGGTGGATGAGCGAAAGACGGACATCTTACAGCGACTGAAGAGCGTAGAGGGTCATGTTCGTGGTATTGAACGCATGGTTGAGGAGGAAGCGTACTGTATTGATGTGGTCAATCAAATCTTGGCGATTCAAAGGGCTCTTAAAAAGGTGAGCAGTCGAATGCTCGATCAGCATCTGCACCACTGTGTGACCAACGCAATTCAAGGAACGGGCAACTCACAAAAGGAACAGATCCTCGGAGAACTCATTCAGGTTTTCGAGGCGAGTAGCAAAGCTTGAGGATAAAATGTTGATGAAGAATCGAACGGTTCAGGTACCTAACATCAGCTGCGGGCATTGTGTGGCAGCTATTGAGAGGGAGGTTTCCGAGATCGAAGGCGTGTTATCGGTTGAAGGCAGGCATGACACCAAGGACGTTACGGTTTCGTGGAATTCTGAGAAAACGAGTTGGCAAGAGATCGAGGGATTAATGAGGCATATCAACTACCCACCAGCCGGTTAACCTTAGGTTCAACAAGACATTAATACATGAGACTGGTATGAAGGTGGACTCCTCCAGTACTCGACAACTCACGCTCCCGATTACTGGGATGACGTGCGCGAACTGCGCAGCCACGGTTGAGCGGGCATTGTGTCGGACTGAGGGGGTTGCTGGTGCCTCGGTGAACTACGCAACTGAGCGTGCCATAGTGGAATTGTCAGAAGGGGGGGCAACTCTTGAGGATTTGAGCATTGCAGTCGAGCGGGTGGGATATGGGGTTTTGCAGGCGGATCCGGATGAACTCCATGACGTTGAAGCGGCGGCTCGGCAAAGGGAGCTAGAAAACCAAACCAGAAAATTCTGGGTAGGGGTAGGGTTCGCAGGTCCACTCTTCATACTCAGTATGGCTCGAGACTTTGGGGTTTTGGGTTCCTGGGCTTCTGCACATTGGGTGTACTGGTTGATGTTCGTTCTTGCGAGTCCGGTTCAGGTATACGTTGGCTGGGATTACTACGTGGGCGGCTGGAAGGCCCTTCGGGCCGGATCAGCGAATATGGATGTGCTCGTCGCCTTAGGATCTACAGTCGCCTACGTGTATTCGGTGGTCGTTGTTGTAATGCTCACCGCTGGAAGCACTTTGGCAGGTGAGCATGTTTACTTCGAAACCGCAGCACTCATCATCACTTTGATCAAACTCGGCAAGCTTTTGGAAGTCCGAGCTAAGGGAGAGACGAGTGAGGCAATAAGGGAACTCATAGGACTTCAGCCAGATACAGCTCGGGTGGTTCGGCAGGGCGTTGAGTATGACATACCTATCTCAGACGTCGTCGTCGGGGATGTATTGCTTGTACGTCCCGGCGAGCGCATACCGGTAGATGGAGAGGTTGTCGACGGCCTGTCTTCCATTGATGAGAGCATGCTGACAGGAGAGAGCATGCCGGTTGAGAAGGGCCCGGGCGATGTCGTTGTAGGTGCAACCATCAATAAATCCGGTGCCTTTCACTTCAGAGCTACAAGAGTTGGGGCTGATACTGCGCTTGCTCAGGTCATTCGACTCGTGCAGGAAGTTCAAGGGAGCAAGGCTCCGATCCAACGGTTAGCAGACCGGGTTTCCGGTGTTTTTGTACCAATAGTAATCGTTGTCGCAGTCCTGACCTTTGTTGTTTGGTGGGCTGTGGTTGGCGCCGATTTCTCTGTAGCTCTTGTGCGTTTGGTAGCAGTGCTTGTGATTGCCTGTCCCTGTGCTCTTGGTTTAGCTACCCCAACGGCAGTGATGGTTGGAACTGGTAGGGGGGCCCGTCTGGGAATCCTGTTTCGGAGTTCAGAGGCACTCCAACGCGCTAGACAGCTTGGAACAGTTGTATTTGACAAAACGGGAACATTAACCCGGGGCGAACCAGAGATCCGAACTGTCATAACTCTGGATAGTGATGAAGCGGAACTCCTGCGTTTTGCCGGATCTGCGGAATTGATGAGTGAACATCCCTTAGGTGAGGCCGTGCTCCGTGAGGCCCGAAGAAGGTCTTTGAACCTGACCAAACCCGACTCGTTTAGAGCAATTCCCGGTCAAGGTGTGCAGGCGATGGTAGGGGGTGCAGAAGTCTTAGTTGGAAACCAAGTTCTTATGGAAAACCGAGATATTGACCTCGCGGCGCTTGAATCAGCGATGGAGAGTATCGTGGCTGGAGCGGATACCCCTTTATGGGTTGTGATCGACGGTGAAGTAAAAGGAATTCTGGGGGCTGCGGACATACTCAAGGAAGGATCAGCAGATGCGGTTCGGGATCTTAGGAACCGAGGGTTAAATGTGATTATGCTAACTGGTGACCAAAACGCCACTGCCGAAGCAATCGCCTCAAGCATTGGGATCCATGAGGTCAGGGCAGAAGTTCTTCCTCATCAGAAGCGTGATGTCGTTGGGGAACTCCAGGTAGACCATGTTGTTGCGATGGTTGGTGATGGGATCAACGATGCTCCGGCCTTGGCTCAGGCAGATATCGGGATCGCTATTGGCACTGGTACGGACGTGGCGATTGAAGCTGCAGACGTGACGTTGATGGGAGGAGATCCAAGATCCGTGGTTACTGCGCTCGCATTGAGTCGGGCAACCATGCGCACGATCGAGCAGAATCTATTCTGGGCTTTTTTCTATAATGTGGTGCTGATTCCGGTAGCAGCTGGTGCCCTCTACTCAGTAACTTTCTTGCCCATGATGTTGAGATCGCTACATCCAATTCTCGCTGCCCTGGCCATGGCACTCAGTTCGGTGACTGTGGTTGGGAACAGCCTTAGACTGCGCCGGGCGGATCTCCGATGACACTTGGGGGATCAATTCCAGATATTCTTGCAGTCATTGAGAGCGCAAAGGCTCGGAATGGTCGGGAAACACTCCAGAACTATGTTGCTAAGATGTTACCGGAGGCTGACAAGCGAGATAGAGAGGAGGCGGTTGAGGTCGCACTCGAGGTTATTGAATCAGTACCGGTATTTCTAGCGAGTGCTCGGCAACAAGCTGAGGATCGGGGGCTATCGTCGGTCGTGAACCCTCTGCTTGATTGTGCTGAACGCTATTATCTACAGCCCTTCGATCTGATTCCAGAGATGACGCAGGGACTCCCGGGTCTTCTAGATGATTCTTACCTCGTTATCCGAATCTTACAAAACCTAGAAGATGGGCTGGAGCCCTTCCTAGACTGGGACCTGGACTATCCTGTGCGCTTCTTGGAGAGGCTCATAGGCAGATCGATCACGGATCGACTGGACCTGATCGCCTTTCAGGCGATGGAAGAACTGTCTCTTGACCGTGAAGAGCTTTGGCAAATGATCTCACACCCGGCGTGATATCCGAACAAGCGAAACGGTCGCTGCTGCTAGCCGAAGCAAGCGGCGGCGACCGTTTCGTTGATGCCCCTCAGATAAGAAGCTTAGATCCAGCCTTTCTTACGGAAGCTCTTGATGGCTTCAGCCCAGCGGTCCATTTCATTTGGAAGACCAAATGAAAGCCGGTTGTAGTCGAGCATTGGCGGGAAATCACGACCCACCAACAACCCTTCATCGGCCATCCGGTTTCTGTATTCCCCAAGGTCACCATTAATTCGGTGCATGATGAAGTTGGTATTTGTCGGAAGGTAGTCGAGTCCTAACCCATCTAAAGTTTGGTGTACGATCTTTTTGGACTCCGCATTCATTGTGACTGCACGCCCGACCAAGCCTTTATCCTTGAGCGATGCTATACCCGCTGCCCCTGCGACAACGCTCGGGCTGTTTTGGACTGTGTGCTCATTCAGTCGCCTGGCGGTTGTCGGATGGGACACTGCATAACCCAAACGAAGCCCGGCCATCGCAAAGATCTTAGAGAATGTCCGGATCACGATGACGTTCGGCTTCTCTTCTATCCACTTCATTGCCGGCCAGAAAGAGTCATCCGAAGCATATTCTAGATACGCCTCATCCATCAGGAAGGTCGTCGTTTCAGGAGCTTCAGCGATCCATGCATCGATATCACGCGACGATGTGATTGTTCCCGTCGGGTTATTTGGATTACAAAAGTACACGACTGATGGACGGCGCATCGCAGATTCGCGCATGCGACCGATATCATGCTGTAAATCCTTGGTTAGCGGAATCGTTTCAACCTCGAAGGGCATGGTGTCCTGATAGTCTGAGATATCCTCAAACGTCGGCTGCGCTATGATCAACGGTGTGTTTGGTCCCTGGAACGCCTGCACTGCAATCTGAAGGATCTCAGTTGAGCCAAAGCCGAGCGTCAAGTTATCAACGTTAACGTCGAGGTACCTGGACAATTCTTCCATGAGTGGCCCTCGATAACCATTAGGATATCGGTTGGCATCGACCAGAGATTCAATAACTGCTTCACGCGCGTCCGGTGATAGCCCCAGAGGGTTCTCATTTGAGCTGAGCCTGACCGTTCCATCGGCAAGCGTCTTACCAGTCCGCCAGCCCGGCGTGCGGTCGAGCATTGCTGCAAGGGTGCCACCACCCCCGCTGACGCCCGCGATACTCGCGGCCAGCCCAGTAGTTACGAAACCTCTGCGATCCATATTTCCTCCTGAGTGAGCGTAGGCTGATGCAATCTTATTACGACCGCGTTGGATTGAAAGGGTTCAGATGTTTTTAACATGATTTTCAATCCTACATACAGCTGAGATTCCCTACACGTTGAACCTTACATGCATGATGTCGCCATCAGAGACAAGGTAGTTCTTGCCTTCCACCTGGAGTTTCCCGGCGTCTTTTACTGCTGCCTCGGAACCATAATCCATAAACACTTCGTAGGGTGTCACTTCTGCTCGAATGAATCCACGTTCCAAGTCAGAATGAATCTTTCCAGCTGCTCGGTGTGCATTTGTACCACGACGGATCGTCCATGCCCGAACCTCATCCTCCCCTACCGTGAAGAAGGAAATAAGATCAAGTAGTTCGTAGGCCGATCTAATAAATCTTGATAATGCTGATTCCTTGAGGCCTAGATCAGCAAGAAACTCTTCTTGGTCTCCTGGCTCCATGCCGGCGATATCAGCCTCTATGCTGGCACACAGGGTAAGGCCTGCGGCGCCGAATTCCCTAATTCGAGCATCCAACCGTCCGGTAAGAGGATCAGACGCGTGCTCTTCATCACGGTTCACCACGACAAGTAAAGGGCGATCGGAGAGGATTCCGTATCCCTTAATGAGCGACCGGTCTAGATCTGCATCAGGGATAAGGCGGAGTGGGCGTTCTGCTTCAAGATTGGCTTGGGCGAGTTCGAATGTGGCGATCTCATGCGCGTCCGCTTGTTCCTTACGAGCTCTGTCGAGACGCTTTTCAATAATTTCGAGATCTGCAAAGACGCATTCTGTATGGAAAGATTCCAAGTCCAGGAGTGGATCTGGTGTTCCTTCCAGTGCCGGATTGTCGAAGTCCTGCAGTACTAGGCAGAGAGCTTCTTGATCGCGGATTTGTTGGAGTCCGCGAGGGGATAATCCTTTTTTATGTGATCCGTGTTCACCAGGAACATCGCAGAATGATATTTCTGCATAGGTTCTCTTTTTTGGTAAAAATATATTCGTAAGAGCGTCGATTCGTTTGTCTGGCACACGAACGGTACCTAGACGAACGTCACCACCGTATCCGACCGGAATGTCTAAGCCGGTCATTGTATTGAACACGGTCGTCTTTCCTGACCCGGCAAAGCCGACTAATCCGATTTTCATTCTGGGCCCATTGTGCTTGAAGTGATCTCGGGCTGTGAGGACTGATTAACCTAGCGGCGAAATTCTAATCAAAAGGCCCCGACGGAAGCAGTCCGTCGGGGCCTTTTCTACTAACCGTGCCGTATATACAGCTAACGTGACTCAGTCACTCAATGCTGTAGTAGAAAGCGTGAGAGATTCTCCTTCGCTGCGTGCGATGACCGCAGAGCATGTCAGATCTCCTGTCACGTTCACTGAAGTCCGGATCATGTCAAGAATCCGGTCGACTCCAAGAATAAGCGCGATACCAGCTTGCACATGCTCTCCCATTCCTACTGAATTCAGCACGATGATGAGTGTGATAATACCTGCAGACGGCACACCGGCTGCTCCTACGGAAGCGAGTGTGGCAGTTAGCACAATGATCATCTGCTCCGCTAGTCCCAAATCAATTCCATATATCTGAGCGATGAACAACACGGCTACAGCTTGGTAGAGTGCAGTTCCGTCCATGTTGATCGTTGCGCCGAGCGGCAGGACGAAACTAGCCACTTCCTTGGAGACGCCGACTTTTTTCTCTGCGGTTTCGATTGTCAGCGGAAGTGTGGCATTTGATGATGAAGTCGAGAAAGCAAGCAAGGGTGCCGCGGCGATCTTTGGATAGAACTTCAATGGGTTCAACCCAGCGAGAAACCGGACAATCAGCCCGTACGTCCCCAGTGCGTGTAGGCCAAGGCCTGCTGCGACAACAATTGTGTAAGTCAGTAGACTTTGCAGGAGATCAAAGCCGAAGTTTGCTACGACTGACCCTATCAGGACGAAGACTGCGTATGGGGCAAGCTCCATGATCCAGTTAATTAGGACCATAGAGGTGTCATTAACCCCATGGAAAAAAGTGAGCACAGAATCCTTTCGCTCAGGTACGATCACCGTTAGAGCCGCCCCAAAGCAGATTGTGAAAAAAATGAGGGGGAGAAGGTCCATGTCTGCGGCTGCACGAACCGGGTTTCTCGGAATCACGCGGAGTAGGGTGTCCTTCCAACCTGGAGCGTTCTCCGCGATATCCATTCGACTTGCTGCGTCTCCACCGTAGCGCTCTGTCAGCTCGATCCGTGTCTCCTCGGAAACACCCGCACCAGGTTGTATGACATTGGCTAGCCCGAGCCCGATTGTTACCGCTACCGCTGTGGTGATCATGTAATATGCCAGCGTTTTTCCGCCAATTCGCCCGAGTTTTCTAAGATCACCAAGTGAGGCAGTTCCTACGAGCAGGCTAGCGACAACGAGGGGAATCACGATCATCGTGATGAGATTGATGAACGCGGTTCCGAGTATCTCCATGTTACCCAGGAAGTCCTGTAACCATGTTATGCCGCCGATGTTCGCGACTGCACCGACAACCGCACCTCCTATGAGGCCGATCAAGATTTTTGTGTAAAGCTGCATGGATTTCCTTATTGCGATGGGTTTTCAGAGCGAAGCTGATAATGGAATATCACTACCTTCTAATACTTGGCCCGACAAAGGCCAGAATAGAGGTAATTTATGCCTTGGGGCAACTGGTCTTTTTGATATGTGAGCTGGTTCGATCTTTTAAGTACCGACGCGTACCTCCGCCCGTGTGATGACGTCACCTTCAACGACTAAGTCGACTATGTCTTCCATCCCATCGACGACAACACCGAAGATCGTGTAGTCGTGGTTGAGTCGAACATTGTGGGCAAGATTGATAAAGATCTGTGCATCACCAGTGTCGTGCCCACGTGTAGATAGTCCTACCGTGCCACGCCAGTGGGGTAACAGATCAACTTCGTCCCTCGTGTAGAGGCCATCACCGGAGTACTCGTTTGCGCCCGGACTGCCACCTTGGATTACAAAGCCCGGCTCCCACCTGTGAAATGTGAGGCCATCGAAGTAGCCCTCATTCGCTAGTCGTACGAAGCGTTGGGCGTTAGTAAGTGCAACATCAGGGAGGGCACGGATTACGATCTCACCACCCCTTTCCATATGGAGGATCACCTCAGAGTGTCGGAGTTCGTATAGTTCAGCCGGGTTCGGTAGGTCGCCTCTTGGAAGGAGTTCTGGGCTGGACTGTCTCGATTGGCCAGACCAACGCTCTAGTATGCTCGCGATGTCCGTGGCGACTTGAGGGTCGAAGTCCCGAAGGAAGGGTTCGAGTCGGCTTGTCATTGTAGCATTCCCGAACTCATTAACACGCTCCAGTAAGGCTCGACGGGCGTCACGCGATGTTTCGCGTTGACTAGCTGAGATCCGCTCAAACGCCAAAAGAGTTGCCGAAGCTGCCTGAAGCCCTAGTGGGGAATTTTCAAGGAGGCGCGCGGCTGTCATTAGAAGTTGTGGGTCATCTGTAGAGAGTTGACTGACCAACAGCTCATCAATTGACTCCGAATCTCGAGCAGCGAGGAGTTGGATGGCCGCTGTACGCACATTCGGAATTGGATCCCGGGAGAGTACCCGTAGTACATCACTTTGTCCGAGGAGGGCAGCAGTAGTGGCTGCGTAGCTTCGGACGAATGCATTCTCATGTTCCAAAAATTGTGGGAGAGCAGCTTCGGCGAGTTCTGGTGCGATGCGAGCGAGGGAGACAAGCGCCCGGGCAGGGGCCAGCCACTCCGTAGAATTTGTTACGCCAATTTCCGATACGGCATCCATTAGGATTTGCTGTTGAGCTGAAATATCCGGACACGGTTCTCCTAGTGCCTCAAGCGCCAGTGCTCTGATGGGTCGGATGTCTGTTTCCTCTAGAGCCGTATTCAACCACTGGCATTTGAGGATATTGCTGGGATGATTTGCTAGTTGTCCGATCGCTTCAACACTCACGCGCAATGATTGATCTCCGATGGCCCGTCGCGTGAACTCAGTGCGTAGTGCAGGTGGCATAAGGTCTAGGGATGCAGCCGCAATTATCCTCGCATCTGGATCTGGATCCCTAAGACTTGCGTCAACATAGCGTCCTGTTATGGCTTCAGCGTGCCGTAGCGTTAGCAGCGCTAGTGCTCTTACTCGCGCTGCGGTCTGTTCGTCCGCAGATCGGTAGCGCAGCATACTGACCAACTGACCCTTTGCTCGGTCACCGAGTAGTTCACCTCCAGATCTTCTCGCTAATGCTTCAAGTCCAAGAGCCAGCCCTTCAGCTAGCTTTGGTGGAATCTGCACGGGATCGAGATTGCCAAGACTAAGCAATAGTTCTAGCGCCGAGCCTTGATCTTCATCACCCAGGCGTAGCCGGCCCAGCGCGCGAGCGAACGCACCCAAAACTCTTTCGTCATGTTCTGATCCTATCCTGGCCAAAAATATTTGTAGGACTGGTGCTCCGTCACTACCGTGTACGGCTTGTGCGAGAGCATTTACGGCTTCCACCCGGACCGCGGCTTGCGAATCCTCTATATGATGCGCGAGGTCATTGATTAGTGCCGGGTTTTCCAGGCGCCCCAGGGCCCGTACAGCTGATCTTCGCAGAAATACATCTCTGTAGCTGGTGGCCTCTATTAAGAATTCGAGGTCAGGGCCATTAGTTGGTCGATTGATTTCAGCTGCTATGATCTTCAGGTATCCCTCTGCGGCACGGTCTTTTCGCCCAGTATCGGGGGCTGAACAAGCCATACACAGGATGAGTACTGAGGTCGTTGCCTTCAAAGAGGTACGTCCAGTCAGGGTCATGATCGTTCCGTATTCAAGATCTGGTCAACATAAGAATCGGCGGGCCCTTTGAGGATTTCGTGTAACATATGGAATAACTCAGTAGCATCCTCACCATTCCACTTTTCAGGTAAGAGAGATCGAGGCAAGTAAGGGTCTATAAGCGGGAATGCCCGATACTCATGAATGAGGTCAAAGCGTACCGCGAAGCATTCCTCGTGTGTCACATCACCTGTCGGGACACCGGCGCTGCACCTTTCCAGCTCCGATTGCCAGCGACCGGAAAAGGCTAAGTATTGCTGATTTACCGTTGCAAGATCCCAACACTTTGCTACGAGTTCCTGGACATCTTGCTTGTTAACACGGCGAGCTTGAAAGCACTCGAGATGGCGCTCAATTTTCAATTGTTTCGCAACCCTTTGCACCTTTTCTTCTACATCATGAGGCGAGATCCACAGCCCGTTTCCCAGTGAACCAAAGCCAAGCCATGCAAGACGATCCCGGAGCCGGTCTCGTAAGTGGCGAACGTCCTCCGGAATCGAATAGGCGATCAGGAACCAGGAGCCATCCCACGGATTGTCCCATGAGGGATGGAAGATGCGATCCTCGCCATCCTCCAGAAGTTGCCGGCCCTTTGGGGCGAGATCGTAAAAGGAGTGCTTCCCTGTGCGGTGGGCCTTGAGCCACCCTTTTCGAGCCATCCGAGAAAGAACAGTACGCACTGCTCCTTCCGAGAGGTCGAAAGGTTGCAGGAGTGCGATAAGGCTCCCGACCCATATCGGTTCCTTTCGGTGCAGCAGGTATTCACCGTAGAGCGTAAAGATTAAATCCTGTGGGCGTGCTGGCATCACGTACGCTAATGGTGATAGCGGGGGTGAGCTAGAGATTTAGGAACCGGGTTAGCAGAAAGTCAGATAGCTGGCCGGTCTGTTGAAAGGCTAGTTCAGCGTGTCTGCCTTCGGACTTGTGAACTGTTTGAGGATCCACGAGCTGACGAGTTCTAAGGCGCTCTGATTAAAGGTTTCCTCAATCTGCTGATACTCCGATGGGGCACCTGATTCAGCTTGCTGAAATAGGTGGTTCAGACCTGGTAGAACTCGAACTGTCGCGGCTTCGTTATTCCCACGCTCGAAGGCTGCTTCGATTTCCGGAACGTTGAGGTCGTGCGGTACTTGAAGGTCCTTCTCACCGAAGATCGCGAGCACGGGAACAGAAACCTGTTCGAGGACGGGTCGTGGATCATAGTGTAAAAAGAACCGGAACCACGGAGAGTTGAACTGATTAACCGTTGTGTTAATTGCTACATCATTAATTTGGGACTCTGGAATTAATTCCATAATAGCTTGTGGGAGAAGCGCAATCTCCTCGCGCATTGCTGAGCGCATTAGTGGGCCGGCTTTTTCTGGATCAGGCTCTTCCTTCGCAATGTCTGCGAGCATGCTTTGAAGACGAGCATTCATTTCTACGGCTGCTTCAGGCGCGCCAGCAGCTCGGTTAATGAGTTGTCCTTGAGCAACAAGAATATCGATACCTGGTATGCCAGGTCCGGCCAACATGACTATGTACGCGACTCTTTCAGACCGAGTTGCGGCGAGAGGGGCGATGAGGCCGCCCTCTGAGTGACCGACGATACCTACTCGATTTGTCGCGATACGGTCCTGGTCCTCAAGGTATTCGACTCCTGCTAGAGCATCTGTGGTAAAGTCCTCTGAGGTGGCGGTCCCGAATTCCCCACCGGACGAGCCCACCCCGCGGTCATCGAAGCGGAGAACCGCGATTCCTTTGCGGCTCAAGTGGTCCGCTAGAACCCAGAACGGTTTGTGCCCCATCAGTGATTCATCGCGGTCTTGGGGTCCTGATCCGCTGACCAGCACAGCCCCAGGAAATGGCCCAAGACCATCTGGAATAGTAAGGGTTCCAGCTAAATCAATCCCTGCTTCAGTATTCCTGAACGTCACTTCCTCGGAGCTGTAAGGATAAGGAGGCCTGGGCTCTTGTGGCCGCTCTGGTGGTGGGAGGGCATCCCCCTTTACGAGTGAGAGCGGTAGTGAGGCTGGGCCTTGACTCCAAGTCCCAGAAATCTGGTCTCCTTCGTCTGACAGAGTCCCTGTATATGCGCCTTGGACGGCTTGGATACTAAAAGTTACGCTACTTCCTTCGATGCTTACACTAGTTAGCGGGATACCAACTGCACCCTGGTCTGGGCTGTCCATTGTCCCGGTGAATGCCCCGCCAGCGTCCTGGCTGATATTGAAAACAATGGTCAGGGAAGCTCCGCCTCCGACTTCAAGCCCTCCACGCCAACTGCCAACTAACCTCTCGTTTTCCTGTGCGACTAACCCGGGTCCCGAACAGACGAGCAGCAGAATGAAGCCCAATAGAATTCTATCTGGTCGCACCATATGACTCCCTTGCCTTTCAGGTTGCAAACGATACTCCCTCAGATAACTACTACTACGAGAGATAGCGTGCCTTTCTTCAAAAGCATGATCCTGAACGCGGAATTTTAACTAAAAGGCTTCCAGTTTGTGGAAGACCTCAGTTCCATTTTTGAGCCAAGTTTCGCGGAACGGATAAGCGGAGACCTCACCCGGAAAGTGCTTAGCGATCATGGGGTGCGGAAAGAGTGTCATCTCACCCTGTTCATTTTCATGAACTGTGTATTCACCACTGATTTGAAGTGTTGTTCGAAGGCGCTCAGATCCGTTCATCATGTAACCCTGAAGTAAAAGCGTGGTGGTCTCCCAAGTGCCTCGGGTTACGCTCATGTCAACAACTGGATCTTCTCCTCCGAAGACCCGCACACGCATGCGGCCTTCTCTCTCGATGAACTGCGCCTTGATGTCTTCTTCATGATAGGGGAAGTGAAAGCGCTCAGACTTGATGCGTCGGGCCTCCTCTGAACTTGTGGCAGCAAGGAAGGGAAAGAATCCTGCCTTTGCGTGCGGACCCAATTGAGCCACAGTCGGTGGAACGATTACCGAGAACATGACCTCAGTGTAAGGGCCCACAACACTATCATCGAAGAGGAAGGCTGTGACAGAAAGCACACTCCGTTGATGGCGCACCTCGATAGGCTCAAGATGTTGGGGCAAGAGTGCGCGGGCGTCTGCTGTCGCCATCTCAAAGAAGGCGCTGACCCCTGTATGGAAGTGATAGCTCCCTAAGGACATATGCCGAACCTCTGCAAGACGCGCACGATCGCGGCTGCGCCCTCTTCAAGTTCCTCCGACGTGTGTGCTGCTGAGATCGACATTCGGAACCGTGATTTATGTTTGCCGACTGCGGGATAGATGACTGGGTTGATGTACACTCCTTCCCGGAATAGCTCCTCGCCCATTGCCAGTACGCGCGCATCGTCGCGGACCATAATGGGAATTACCTGTGAGGTGGAGTCACCGATCGGGACTTCGGCATCACCCAGCAATTTCTGCATATAAGCAACGTTTTTCCAGAGTTTCGTTCGGAGTTCCGGTTCGTTGCTCGCGATTTCTAGAGCCTTTCTTAGTCCAGCCACCACGACTGGGGAGAGAGCGCAAGAGAAGAACCGTGATCGTGAGAACCCGCGGAGATAGTTAATGAGCTTGAGAGAGCCCGCGGTGTAGCCGCCTTGTCCGCCAAGACTCTTAGAGAAGGTGCCGAGGTGGATGTCCACCTCATCATCTAACCCTATGTCTTCGACTACACCCTTTCCGGTAGCACCATATACGAAGGCTGAGTGTGCTTCGTCGATCATGATCCGAGCCCCGCGGGCACGGCACACTGCGACTATATCAGCTAGCGCTGTGACGTCACCGTCCATGGAGTACACGCCCTCAACGATTACCAGTTTCTTTCCGTCGAAGCCTTTCAATTTACGATCGAGGTCGTCCGCCCGATTGTGTCTGAAGAACCGGGACTTGGCTTTCGATAGAATCATGCCGTCGACGATGCTGGCGTGGGCGTATTGATCGGCTACGATCAAGTCACCCGAACGCATCAATCCTGCGATCGTCCCGACATTAGCGCTGTAACCCGTGGGGAAGATAAGCGCAGCTTCTTTGCCCTTAAACGCAGCTACTTCTGCGGAGAACTGCTCATGTAGGTGTGTTGTACCACTCAAGATCGGTGATCCTGAGGACCCGCCTCCGTAGATGTCAGCCGCTTCCTTGATTGCTTCCTTGACCTCCGGCCTATATGAGAGCCCCAGATAGTTGTACGAGGCAAAATTGACGAGTCCCCGTCGTATCTCACCTGTTTTTGTGTCCTCAACGTCGACTCGAGTTGATGGGGCTGAGCGGAGTGGTAGCTCGTAGAGGTAGTAACCTGCGGGATGAACCTGCCCCCACCAGTCATCGAATGGCTCTAGCAGAGCGAACGCATCAGTTCCAGCCCCGAAATAGAAGTTCGTGTAGTCGTACTCCATCGCAGCCGGGATAGTTGGCAGACTATCTGGGTCGACTGAAATTCTATTTGTTGCCGGCTCAGATCTTACGCCAGCTTCAACCTCGGGGACTCCATCTTTTGGTTTGGTCATAATTTTCTTAGCAGGTTGCCTTCTATGGGAGGTAAAATCCTGTGGGTCAGCTTCGTTCACCTTCTATCCCAATCTCCGCAAATAACCCCAGGGTATCAAGGAGATTAATACTCTTTTGCTCTCGGGAATCAGTTCTTCGAATCATTGATATGATCCCCAAGTAGTTACGGCTTTAGTACGACGCGACCAACTAAGTTTCCTTCAGCAAGATCGTAAAGAGTTTCTTGTGCTTGGTCGAGCGCGCGAGTCCTAATCGGGATAGGATCTATACGGCCCGCTCTAGCCAGTTCCATCAGCTCACCCATCTCACTGAGGCTGCCCAAATCAGATCCGCGTATCGTTACGTCCTTAAGTGGCAGGAGTGGGAGTGATACTTGGAGGGCTCCACCGAAGAGACCCACAATGATGAGGATGCCACTCTTTGCGAGACTTCTCATGCCGAGATTTGCGGATGCCTCGGATCCGACACAGTCAACAACTGCACAAGCTCCTCCACCACTGATTTTCTTGATGAGCTTGTGAGCACTCTTATCGTTCGCGTCGAGTGTATGGCTTGCTCCTGCTTGTTCTGCAGCGTCGCGAGCTTCTTCTCGGATGTCCGCTACGATGACTTCATAGTCTGTTATTGCTTTCGCGATCATTAACGCTGAAAGGCCAACGCCTCCCGCTCCGATGATCACGATGTGAGATCCATGATGGCCGATGACTTTTTTCACTGCGCTATAAGCAGTGAGGCCTGAGCATGCATACGTGCATGCAAGTTCTGGTTTGAGATTACCAAAATCGAAGAGGTATTTTGGGTGGGGAACTAGCACGTGATCACTATACCCTCCATCTACAAAAGTCCCGAGAGCCCGAGGCCGAAGACAAAGATGTTCGGCTTCACGATCACAGATATTGCAGGCTCCACACCCGATCCACGGAAATACCACAAACCGCTTCCCGATCAGAGTATCGTGCACTTCGGGCCCAACTCGGACTACTTCAGCAGAAACCTCATGACCTAAGGTGAAGGGTAAGTGCCGCCCACTTCTAGCATCCAGTTTCCGTTCATTCCCGAGGTCGTACTCACCCTCCCAAAGGTGTAGGTCACTGTGACATGCACCGCATGCTAGGACACGGACTAAGACTTCCGTCCCTTCCGGAGAAGGCTCTGGATGTTCAATGGGCTCAAGATCTTTTCCGTACTCACGGAACTGGTAGCTCTTCATAGACTCCGATTATGTTCTGGACTGCACACCATACACGTCTTCGTTAGTTTGGTCACCCCATTTCTAGGGTCCGGTACGTACCTTAGTTGCCCAATGATAGAGGAACCCATGAGCCAATCAGACCAGAACTTTAAGAACCACGCTAAGATGGTCCCTGCCTACCATTATTGGATGACACCTATGCTCGTACTCCCTACTCTCTACTTGGGATATGGGGTCGTGGTCGGTTTTTCTGTTGCTGGCCTAGCGGCCTTCATTTTCTCAGTAGGCGTTGTTTTTGCAGCTTTTTTCGCCCGTTGGTTTGCATTAGGCGTTCAGGATAGAGTTATTCGGCTCGAGGAGCAGTTGCGTATGGAGAGGCTTCTCCCTGAGGAACTCAAACAAAGGATTCCTGAGGTGACAACAGAGCAAATGATTGCGCTGCGTTTTGCCTCTGATGAGGAGCTCCCCGGGCTGGTGTTCAAAGCACTATCAGAAGGAATCTCCGACCGTAAGACACTCAAACAAGCTATCAAGAATTGGCGAGTGGACCATCAGCGTATCTAGGAAATACGATTAGGCTTAGCTTTTTCCGCCTGAACGATTTGGCCTGTTTGCAGGCCCCCTACAAGGTCGATGTAATACTCGGCTAAATCCCGGGACCAGATGCCTGGCATCGGAGCAAGCCCGATCTGTACGCGACTTTCCGCGACCCAACCCGGGCTCACCACATTAACCCGGTAACGGCCCTCCAAATCGATCGCAGCTCCCTTTACAAAGGCTTCGACTGCAGCGCCGACCATACTCACAGCGGTTGTTGCCGCAGCCGGCTTCTGGGACAATCCACCGCTTGTGAGCGTGAACGAGCCTCCCTCGGCTACCTGTCCGATCCCACATCGCACTAGGTTCACCTGGCCCATTAACTTGTTCTCAATGCTCTGCGTAAAATCGTTATCAGAAAGCTCTTCCAGGGGGCCGAACTGTGCCACACCTGCGACGCATACAACCGCATCCAGTTTTCCGACTTTATCATACAATGCTTTAAGCGAGGCTATGTCAGACAGGTCTACCGTCAACCCTTCGCCCGAGTGCGTCACCTCAATAACGTTTTGGCCGCGCTCAGAGAGAGCGTTCGCCACGGCCGAGCCGATAATGCCGGAGGAACCAATAACTAAGATCTTCATTCCAGCAAGCTTCTCTTGGGCCGAGGGCTCTGCAAGTAGGGAGAGCCTGAACTGATTCACCACCATCCAGTGCTACTCCACGGCTTCACCGGGTCATCTGATTCATGGGGACGGTTAATCTCAGATGGACTTGTCTCTGTAGGTTGCTCGCCTGTCCTCTGTGACCTTCCAGGTCATGGGAGTCACTCCGCTGATCTAGACCCTAGACATTTCTCTCTTGAAGCAACACTCACTCGGGTTGAACACGCTGGAGTTTGGCCCACAGACCTAATTGGCTATTCGATGGGGGGACGGGTTGCTCTCCACTTTGCGGCTGCTTACCCAACAAAGGTGCGCCGTTTAATTCTAGAATCAGCTTCTCCGGGACTTGCTACGGAAGCCGAGAGGTTAGGGCGGCAGGCGAATGATGAAGCGCTAGCATGTGAGATAGAATCCCACGGTGTCAGGGAGTTCATCAGACGATGGGAAAGTCTCCCGCTTTTTGAGAGTCAACTTCAGCTCCCTAATCCCGTACGTGCAAAGCGCCATGCTCAGCGACTCCGCAATACCGAGGCTGGTTTGGCTTCTGCACTTAGGGGCTTGGGGACTGGAGCACTGCCATCCCTTTGGGAAGCCCTGCCCAGCATCCAAACTCGGACACTTATTATTGCAGGAGAGCTTGATACCAAGTTTGTTGAGATCGGAGAACAAATGACTGCTGTGCTCCCAGAAGCTCAGTTGTGCATCGTTCCTGGTGCGGGACACACCGTGCATTTGGAACGGCCTCGACATTGGGTGAAAGTCGTCGCTGAATTCATGTACTCAACTTGAGTTACACCCCAGTTCCGACCCCATCTAGACCCCCATCACGATTTTGCTATTCCTATCATACTCAAATGAACCGTGCGCTTACGGGGACGAGTGTCGAAGTCGATGAGCACGATCTGTTGCCAAGTTCCCAGTGGGACAAGCCCGTCTACAATCGGAAGCGCTAGAGAAGGTCCCACGGTAGAGGCGCGCACATGACTATGGCCGTTATCGTCGTGCCATGTCTCCTCATGCTTATAGTAAGCATCATGCGGTGCGAGGCGCTCCATCGCGGTGCGAATGTCGTAATTGACTAGCCCGGGCTCGTATTCAAGCGTGGACAATGCCGCGGTCGAGCCGTGTACCAAGAGTGCAGCCTGCCCAGTATTGATACCAGATTCAGCCACTGTCTCTTGTACATTGGATGTTAGGTCAATGATGTGGTTATCTCCATTGGTTTCACACAGGATCGTGTTGTGTTCAGCGATCATCAATTTCCTTCCCTTATCTAGTGACCAACGAAGGTGAGGCAGGGAGGTTTCCCGGATTCGTAGCGCTTGAAAGGTGGTAGGCTACTCCCCTTACAATCCAGGTCTGATCTCCATGCTTAATCGTGTTTGGCAGGACACGATTCTACACTGACCTTAGACGACTCTGAGCACAAGCGGACTTGGTTCTTCTGTGCCGTGCGTGGTTATGTTTCGCGCTTATGTCCATATCTAGCACGAATGACGCAGGCACGCCGGTCTCAGGACGTGATCGGATGATTATCTATGTTTCCATTCTGCTTGCACTCTTCCTAGCGGCGTTAGACCAGACGATCGTAGCAACCGCGCTCCCTAGTATGATAGAGGACTTGGCTGGGGTTGAGCGCTATGCATGGGTTGCCACTTCATATCTTCTGGCTTCCACATCCTTGGCTCTAGTATACGGTAAGCTGGCCGACACATACTCGAGGAAGATCGTGACGCTTTGCGCGATCGTCCTCTTTCTCGGTGGCTCGATGCTCTGTGGACTTGCCGGGGAATTTGGGAATCTCCCCCTGATTGGTGATGGGATGTCTCAGCTTGTGCTGTTCAGGGGTATTCAGGGCGCAGGTGGGGGCGGGCTCTTCGCAATGACTTTCATTGTGATAGCTGATTTATTCACTCCTGCAGAGAGAGGAAAATACCAGGGATTTGTAGGTGCGGTGTTTGGAATTGCCTCGGTCTTAGGGCCGCTAATCGGTGGACTACTAACAGATCATGCAGGTGGACTGATTCCAGGAGTAGAAGGTTGGCGTTGGGTCTTCTATGTGAACGTACCTGTTGGCGGGCTAGTCCTCTGGGTCATTATCCGTCGTATGCCTAGGCTCGATCCACCGAAAGGTGCGGTTAAGCCTGACTTAATTGGGGCCGCCTTGTTACTGGGCGGGTTGATACCAGCCACGCTCGCATTACAACTCGATAAGAGAAGCTATCCCTGGCTCCCTGGGTTGGAGACAAATACGACTCTGAGGTCCTGGCTGACTATCTGTTTAATTCTTACTGGGTGCTTGCTGCTAGCGGCTTTTGTGCGGCGTTCTCGCATCGCTCCTGGGCCGATTCTTGAGATGCGACTTTTTGCTGACCCCGTATTCCGAAGGGCGAATGCGTCGACCTTCTTTTTCGGGGCATCATTAATGTCTGTCTCACTCTTCTTGCCCCTATTTCTGGTGAATGTTTTAGGAGTATCTGCAACACAAGCAGGAGCGGCCCTGATTCCGTTCTCTTTAGGAATAGTCTTTTCTGCTACGCTCGCGGGTCAGATTGTGAATCGCGTGGGGTATAGACTTCAAATTGTTCTGGGATCTCTAATTTTTATCTCGGCTACAAGTCTACTTGCTACGATGGGTCCGGAAGTCCCTTATAGTCGGGTTGCGATTTTTACGGTGATGTGTGGCCTAGGAGTGGGACCCGCGATGCCGCTTTTTACCCTCGCAGTCCAAAATGCAGCTGATGTTCGTTTCATCGGCCAGGTCACAAGTGCATCGCTTTTCTTTCGCCAAATTGGCGCCACTGTGGGTGCGGCCCTTATGGGCTCCCTGCTCGGGACGACACTTTGGGTAGCCTTCTCTTCGATAGATATGCCGATAGAAGTGATCGATCGCGGCATTGTTGCGGAAGAATTCGTTTCGAGTGGCGGAGCTGAGTTGCCGAATCTTGTACGGGCAACGTACCAAAGTATAGCGGCCACTGAGCCCGTAGCTGAGGCCGCGTTAATCATGGCAGAAGGAGAGCGCGTTGCAGAGGAAGTAGCTGAGGCGGTCAAGGCTGCATTCGCGCTGGCCACTACACGGATTTATTGGCTTGCCACCATCATGACAGCTCTCGGTGGAATACTAGCGATTCGCATACCTGAGCTGCCACTTCGTACGACACATGATCGTTCGGTGACAATGCCTTCAGACCTAGAGTAAGATTTCACTGTTGGCTCTGGTGGTAACGGGTATTCTTAGGTCCTATTGACGGTCTTAGAGATGTCATGCGATACAGCTAATACGTTGCCCAACCAGATATCGATCCTACGTTGATCTCGTGAATACGGGCTCTCGCCCATCGGGTAATCGTCCCTTAGGAGAGAAGTGATGAGTGAAGACTTTGATCCTGCTGAGAAGGATTTGGATGCGGGTTTTGAAGTCCTAGACTCATTTGAGCGCTTCAATCAGAAGAATGACATCTATTCTCGGGCATTTTGGGACTCGGAAGTAAGGTCAGAGAAGACTGATCGCTTCTTCGAGACCTATCGAACCCCATTGAAGGAATGGAAGTCGGCAGAAGGCTTCAGGCAGCGTGATTATGCGCTCCGCAACGCTTCTTGGCACCTGCCTGACATCTTCGCTGAACTAAAAGAGGATCAGAACCGTCGAGAGGGTTTTCTTGATCCCTTTACCGTCCACCGGCAAGGTCCAGAAGAGTCTATTGAGGTTGAATCCCCTACTGATATGAGCCGTGAAATCAAGCACGTAGCCAAAGTGTTTGGCGCTGATCTCGTTGGGATCACGGCTTACGATAAGCGGTGGGTTTACACTCACGCCTATAGCCGAAAGGGTGAAACAGAGAAGGAACAGGAACTCCCTACCGACCTACCAAACGTCATCGTAATTGTTCAGGAAATGGACAAGGGTTTGATCGAGACGGTGCCCTCGGCGCTCAGTGGCACAGCGACTGGTGTCGGCTACTCGCAAGATACCCTTGTCTTGCTTGGTCTAGCTCAGTATGTGATCAACCTCGGATACAGGGCAGTCGCCACGATGAATGACACAGCCCTCGCGATTCCGTACGCACTCAAGGCGGGGCTTGGTGAATATGGTCGGCATGGCCTCCTTATCACGAAGGAATTTGGTCCTCGGGTGCGAATTGGTAAGATCTTCACTGATTTGCCACTCGCCCATGATTATCCGAAGACTTTTGGTGTAACGGAATTCTGCAAGATCTGCCGTCGTTGTTCTGATGCATGTCCCGTCAACGCAATTCCGGATGGCGATCCTTCAGATGTTGTTTACAACAAGTCGAATATTCGTGGCGTTCGAAAGTGGACAGTTGATGCGGAACCATGCTTCAAGTTCTGGACAAATCAGAACTCGGACTGTTCGATATGTGTGCGAGTCTGTCCCTATAACAGGGATCTTAGGGGTTTCTGGTCGCGGATGTGGTTATGGCTTGCCGGTACCCCGTTACGTCGAATTGCACTCTGGATGGCTGACCTCTTCATGCCCTCTAACCGGGTGAGTCCTAGTGCCTGGTGGCGTAAGGGAACACAGTCCTAGGTCACTAGCGGATTAGAACTCAGCATGATCTTGAAGAGAGCCTGGGTCCAAATTTATCTGTCTGACAGGCCACTTATTTCTAGGACCAGTTCACCATAGCGCGACATTCACACCCAAGCTGATAACTCTGGGGTTGAGCGCTGTCTCCTTTAGGAAGGTCCAACGGACCTCGAGTTGTGGGCTGAAAGGAGTACCAGCAATGCCTCCAGCCTTTAGCCCACCAACTATGCTGTAGCCTCGAACAGTTCTGCGCCCAGCAGTTAGCTCGGAGCCAAACATCGTGTTCCTCCAAGCCAACCCACCACCTAAGTAGAGTCCACCTGCCGTTGTTCCGGTGTTATATACAGCCTCAAGATTGAACTGGTACTCCTTGAGTTGATTTAGGAACGTGATGTTAGCACCCGAAATAAGTTCAACAGTACCACTTGGGAGCACCGGGATACGCATCTGTGCACCCGCGACCTCACCCGACGGCTGATTATCATATCCCACGTATAAGCCAATCGAGACTGGGCTCCACCTCTGGGAGGTGGCTTCCTCCTGCCCACGCCGTTGACCGTTCACACCAAGTGGGGTGATGAGTATCACCAGCATCATGATTCCAGTGACTGTGATCATTGAAAACCAGGTTCGTTTCATGCGGTGTCTGAGTCCCTATCCAAGGAATGACGCAAGCAGCCGATGGAAATGGTGCGGGCCTTTCTCACGGCTAGGACTGTATCTCCCACGATCATAAAGTCTAGAGCGCACGCCTTTTTGCGCTGATTCTACGATCTCTTCATCCTCCATTTCAATTCTGTAGAGGTTCGATCCCGCGCCCTCGCCGAGTTTACTGGCGTCGGAGACATATGATTGGTAAATGATGCGAGTCGTCGTTGGTCCAATGGGCTGAACGATATTCACAGAGATACCCCATAGATAGAAATTCAACATGAGGTTTGGAAAAAGCCAGAAATAATAGCTCGCTATTTGTTTGCCGTAGTCAGGATGGCCTTTAGGTAGATCAAAAGCCGGTTCTCCGTCCTTTGCTATGCCGATTTGTACGCTACCCCATTCATGTACCTCTGTGTGGTATTGCTCGTAGTCGAGCTTGTCGCCCAAGCTTCCAGCATGCACATAAGGGACGTGAAAGCCTTCGAGGTAGTTGTCACAGTAAAGTGCCCAATTGGCTTGTATCAGATAGTCCTGTGACAGATCCGGACGTGCTTGGCATTTTTCAGGCCGAAGCCAGTCCATCCTTTCAGCTACTGGCCGGATCCACTCCCCAAAATCGCACATGGGATCCAGCGATGAAAAAAAGAATGGCCCCCATTCGTGGAGGGATAAGCTTGGAAGATTGTCTGAATCCGAAGGGAAGTCCTCAACCTCATCAAACTCAGGCATGAACTTGAAACACCCATCGAGATCAAAGCGACGACCATGATAGCGACAACGGAGCGTCTGAAGATGACCTTCACCCTCGACGACAATTGTACCCCGATGGGTGCAGACGTTGCTTAAGCAATGAGCAATGCCGTCATTACTCCTGGTAAGGACAAGCGCCTCATCAAGACATCCTTCAAGTAACGTGAATGGGATGACATGGCCCGGAGCTTTAAGCTGTGCGGTGTCTCCGACTAGCTGCCAACTACGCTCAAAAATGCGTTCACGTGCATGATTGTATAGTTCAGGATCGTAATACACGCGAGATGGAATTGTTCCCGCCTTACGGATGTCCGTTTCGACTTGCATCGGTGAAGTCATTCGACCCTCTGGGTCCACTCTAATCTGAATATGGCGGTTTCCCGATAGCTCGACTCAGAGCTGATGGGATCTTACCTAGGGTCGATATCCGCGTATACTCTCGCGTTGCCTGAATCGTCGAATGAAATGACTTGGTATGGTTTCGCGTTAGGTCCTTCCATTCCAGGAGATCCGATTGGCATTCCTGGGACGGCGATTCCTGAGATATCTGGTTGCTCGGCTAGCATTCGCTTGATTTGATCCACTGGGACATGCCCCTCTACCACATAGCCCTCGACCAGCGCTGTGTGGCATGAGGATAGCCCGACGGGCACACCAGCATCTCGCTTGATAGACATCAAATCTCGGAGATTCCTACCTTCAACACTGAAGCCGGCTGCTTGCAGATGTTCAATCCAGCCATTGCAGCAGCCACACGATGGTGTCTTATAGACCAGAATGTTGGGCATACTCTGTGCTGAACTTACAGGAACTTCAGCGACAGTAATCTCAGCCAGGGCTCCCGCCTCCGCTTCCGCGCATCCTGCTAGAGAGATCAGCAGGAATGCAGTAGTGAAGGTCGCGTGCTTAATCATGGCCCAGTCTCCGATGTCTTAACTTGATTTTCCAGATACACATTGCGTTAACACAAGGTCCGTGGCCAGACCTTTCCTGTAGATGAGCCTGGGTTCAGGTGAAGAAGGATGTTTTATCTCATTCTGGGGTTTGGACTGTTTGTCTGAGGTTCACACTTATTCACCCTTGCCGAGTGCTAGCCCTAGGGCAACTTACGCAGATGAATATGTTACAGAAGTTAATTGGCTTCAGTTTTCTCGGTCTCACTCTAGCCGTTATGGGGTGTTCGGAAGCCGCTTTTCCCAAGGCCGGTACCCCGGAACTCCGGGCGGAACTCTTCGACACTATTATCGCGCGTACCCAGCGGCGAGAAGCGTTCTCACCAGTCAAGAATGAGCGCTTAAACTTCGATCCCATTCAGGAAATGGGGCGCTTACGCGATGTAGTGGTATCCGCAGATACTGAGCAAGATTTGTATTACGCTCTTGCTCGGCTCAGCCATGCACGCCGAGACCGCCATTTAGATCTCTACCTCGTGGCTGGAGGTCTTGAACTTCCCGATAGCGCTGGATTAGATGTCTTGAATGGAGAATCGATCGAACCTGCACAGGCACCGGTAAGGATTTTCCCGGACTATTCGGACGAGAATGCTGGTTATTTCGTTGGAGATCGAGCTATTGATCCACGTTGGCCGGAATTGCCTGCGATTGGAGACCAAATTCTGACGGTTAATGGAATGCCAGTCGATGCTTGGCATGACTCTGCTACAGCATTTATGAGATATTCTACTTCGATTGCCTTACGCTGGAAGCTTGCAGAAGCGATGACACTATCGACAGCGGCCTTCCCAGGATATTTGCGAACTAAGGAATTGACTCTAGTTACTCGGTCCTCTTCTGGCACTGAGTCCACATACTCATTGCCCTTTAGAGATCCAAGTGATCTCTCATGGAGTGGCACCGGAGACCCGAACTATCCGAGTCTAGTACTGGAATTGAGCACTCCCACGTTCGATTTGTTTGTCCCCGAAGACAGTCGCCGCTTTGTCGTTCTCGTATGGAGGGGATTTCGTGAAACGATGGTCCCTGACGTCGATGCTTTAGTCGCATTCGCTGAATCCAGGGGATTGTTGGATCACGCATTGGTTATGGATGTCACACGTAGCCGAGGTGGATCCCTCGGAGCTTATGCGATGCAAAGGCTTCAGCCACTTCCTTTCAAAACGACGTTCGGAAACCTGAAGATCAGTGATGTGACTGAACCTTTTATCGAGGACAAGCGACTCGATTTCGCGGCCCGTAACATCAATGATGGTGGAGTCTCTGAGACAATTGACGATGGAAACTGGTTGATTTCATGGTTGGAAGACGACGTTCTTAGCGCGCTTAGCCGAGGGGAGCCGTACAGCTCAAACGTGCCGTTCAAGTTAGCCCATGCACCAAAGGAGTCTGACGGGATACTCGAGCCAGCTCAAAAGCACTTTCGTGGGCCCATAGGTATCATTTCTGGGCCGAGCGGTGGTTCTCACCTTGATCAGTTCGTGTCAATCATTGTGGACAACGGCTTGGGGCCGGTGGTTGGGATGCCTCCGGGGGGCTATTCGAACACTTGGGAATGGGAAGAGGTTCTGAGTTTTCCTGGTACCGACCAACCGGTGGTCGCCTTCATGTGGAATATCGGGCACACAATTCGACCGAATGGGGAAATTGCGGAAGGTAATCCAGCGGCCGTAGACGAGTGGATTCCGCTTACACGTGCAAACGTGCAAACGTATTATTCCGAAATGCTTGAGCGTGTGCTCGCCCTCCTCGAGCCTTCCCATACGCGGTGAATCTTAAGGGTGAGCTGAACAGCGACCCGGAGTTGCCTCCGGTTCCGAGTAAACATGGTCGCGGGATAGGTCTCGGCACCCAAATCCTCATCGGTATGGGTGTTGGGTCGGCTCTAGGGGTCTTCCTCGGTGAGCAGGTCGAGGTCATCCAACCCATCGGTGACTTATTTATTCGGATGCTTGTACTTGCTGCGGTACCGCTTGTCTTCTTTAACCTACTTGCTGGTCTGACTGCACTCTCTGATGTCCGTATGTTTGGCCGCCTCGCGGGAAAGATCATGAGTTACTACGTGATCACTGACCTTGTCGCGATCTCCCTAGGGATCGGTGCGATGGCCATTCTCCGCCCAGGTATGGGCATGCAATTGTCGGAGCAGGTTGAGGGATCCATAGGAGCTGTTCCCTCGGTCGCAGAAGTCCTCTTAGGGATGGTGCCGACAAACGTATTCCAAGCATTCGCGGAGGGGAATGTCGTTCAATTGGTAGTGATTTCAGTCCTACTCGGGGTTGCCACAATCCTTATCGGTGGTACCGCAGGACAGCGCCTGGCCAACGCGTACCAAGATCTCGCTAGGCTCTTCCGGAAACTTGTAGACTTGATTTTGCTGATTGCTCCTGTGGGCATCGGTGCGCTCATGGCCGTGACTGTCGGACGCTATGGTACCCAACTCATCGGTCCCATGACCAGATTTCTACTGGGTGTTTGGGCGGCTCAATTCGTGGTCTTCCTCGGGTACATGATGCTCCTGCGATTCTTTACTACTAGGAGCCCCGGCCGTTTCTTGCGGGACACGGGTCCGTTGTGGGCAACAACAGCAGCGACGACATCGAGTTTAGCCTCGCTTTCAGTTGGGCTCGAAGTTGCCGAGAAAATCTCTTTGCCTCGTTCTGTGTACTCTTTTACTCTCCCGCTCGGCGCCCAACTCAACAAAGACGGCACATCGGTTATGCTTGGGGCCGTGTTGCTTTTCACAGCTCAGGCTGCTGGTGTGGAGTTCGCTCCAGTTGCTTTTCTAACGATTCTGTTAGTTGGACTGCTGCTTTCAGAAGGCTCAGGAGGAATCCCAGGGGGCGGCTTTGTGATCGCTTTGATTTATGTGCAAGCCTTCAATCTTCCAATTGAGGTTGCTGCAATCGTTGGTGGGATTTATCGGCTAGTCGACATGGGTAATACAACCGTGAACATCATGGGTGACATGATCGGAACCTCAATAGTGGCGGAATCGGAGGCCGGTCGAACATGAACTCCCAGGTGAGGGGCATTTTCCCCGGAGCAAGCGGGCAAGTCTATCTCGATGTGTCAGCTCGCAGCCTCATGCCGGAGCCTGTGTCTGCAGCAGTTGATCGCCATATCCACACACGCATGCACTATGGAGGCGATAAGGACGAATTGCGCGCCGAAGTTGAGCGAGCTCGTCACGCATTTGCAGGTCTCATCAACTCGAGTGTGAACGAGATAGCGATCACCAAGAACGTCTCGGAGGGCCTCAACCTTTTCGCTGCAAGCCTGCCTTGGGAGGCGGGAGACAATGTCCTGGTCTGCCCAGAGCTCGAGCATCCCAACAACATCTATCTCTGGTTCAATCTCGCCCGATCAAAGGGAATTGAGGTCAGGACAATTCCTGCTGATGAGGGTCAAATGCCTGTCGCAGCGATGGGTAACGCGCTCGACGAGCGTACGCGGGTTGTCACGATGCCCAGTATTTCCTTTGCTCCTGGGTTCCTCACCGATGTAAAGAGCTTAGCCTTGGCTGCGAAACAGGTAGGTGCTTTAACGCTAGTTGACGCGGCTCAATCGATTGGAGCGATAGATACCAATGTTCGCGATCTTGGAATTGATGCCTTAGCAGTCGCTACGCAGAAGTGCCTGCTCTCACTTTATGGGTTTGGCTTTCTCTATGTACGTCGCGAAGTCGCGGAGTCCCTAGTGCCAATCCATGTCGCTCGCTACGGGATTGATTTGGGTGAAGCTCATGAGACTGCTTTCGTTGAGGATGAGCTAAAGTATCAGCCAGGTGCGCTCCGCTTTGATTTAGGCAACTACAACTATCTCGGTGCGACAGCGGCAGTTGCCGCGCTAGATTTACTCGCGGATTGGGGCATGAAAAATGTGGAAGCCCATATCTGTGGTCTTGCATCGGAATTGGCGACCGGGCTACTGGAACTTGGCTTGCCCGTAGCAGGCGGGAGTCCAGGGTCGCATTTGGCACATATTGTATCTGTTGGGGAGAGTGGAGGAGGGCGGCACTATTCGGCTGATGATCCCGCCATGAATTCCCTTTATGATCACTTCGTGGCTGCAGGAATCAAACTCTCAATTCGGAGTGGCGTTCTGAGGCTGTCGATTGGTGTGTACAATCAATCAGCTGATATAGAGCATGTTATAGCAGCAGCCCGTACTTGGATTGAAACAAAAGGGCAATAAGCGTGTTGTTGCCGACCTTCATGATGAATGGGTGATAATGAGATTGCAGGACTTGGCTGAATCACGCTACTCCACCTCGTCCATAAAGCTGTCTGCCCTAGAATTGCTGGGAAAAAATTTGGGGATGTTCTGACTAGATGTCATCGGTCTCCTCTTCGGGTGCTGGGTTGGCTGCCTCTTCTTGGTTCCGCCGTTCAGCCTTCTCCTGTTTCTCCTGTTTCTTCTTTTGCTTCCTTAGCTCTCGCTGCTGCTTCTCAAAACTGTAATTCTTCCGTCTCGCCATGGTCTCTCCATATGTGTTGATTCGTGCAACCCGCAAGGGAATATACCTTGCTGCCAATGCGGAAGTAGACGGTTACATCACCCTAACCTTTCGCAGAATTTTTTTTGAGTGCTGGGACTCCTAAAGACAAAAAGTCTGGGTCCACCCTCCCGAGTCGTCACTTAGGGTCTTCAATCAGACTTATTTCGTGATAATAGATTTTGCTCCCACGCCATAGTTGGACGATGGAGCATTGCCCGTTGAATTCACCTGTCATCCTCTCATACGTCACCGCACAGTCGTCATTTTCATAGATGATTCTGAAGTCAGACGACACGGTGCCTTCATCAAGCACCATCTCCTTCAGGTAGTCACGCGCTTCTTGACCTTTCATCGTTTGGTTCGTATGAAGAATTCTCATTTCATAGTCGTCTGTAAAAAAATTCATCACGCCATCTAAGTCCTTCGCCTCCCAGACTTCCTGCAACTGTTCCATTTTCGCCATTAGCAGCTCTCCTTTTCAGGGATATTGTAGGCGAAATAAGAATGGCTGGTTAAGATGTCAACAGAAATTTTTATATAAAATTTTTTGGACTTGGGACTCCTACTGCTTTTGAAAAACAAAATTCGTTTGAGCAGAATCGTGTTTATTTATTAGGCGTGACGCACGGCCAAAAAGGGGGGGGGTGGCCCCCACTGGGGTCTTGATGTGGCAGAGGTCGGTGTGTGTGGACTAGGACCAGTACACCCCTGCCTCTGGCGACAGAGGGGGGGGGGAGGTAGAAATTGTTTTTCTAGCAGTATTTGAGCGTATTTCTATGTTCGCTGTGTGTACTAGAATGTGTACTATTGAAAATGATGACTCTCTGTAACCCTTGTAATCTGTTGTAAACAAAGCACTTACAAATAATGGAGTAAACTAAGAATGATAGGACGAGCCTTTAAGCTTCGGTTGTTAGTAGCAGCTATTGGAGTTTTGGGTCAGTCAGTTCTGGTTTCGGCTCAGTCACCAAGCCGAGATGAAGCACTTACTGCGTTCTCAAGGCAACTTAGAGCGGATGTAGTTGCCGACGACGTTGGCGGAATCGTTGCTGGTGTCATGGTAGACGGAGACCTCGTGTGGGCTCAAGCATTTGGCTGGGCTGATCGAGACGCGCGCACCCCGATGTCGACAGCTTCGATTTCACGGACCGGTTCAATCTCTAAATCTGTGACTGCGGTACTCATGATGCGGCTCCTCGATGAAGGTGTTATGGGGCTAGACGAGCCTGTCGAACGATACCTCCCAGCATTTGCAAGTGTTAAGGACCGGCGAGTTGATGCGCAGCCTGTGACGTTCCGTCATTTGGCTAGCCATACTGCTGGCCTCATTCGTGAACCCCAATGGCCGGATGCTGTGGTGGGACCGATCGAGCTTTGGGACAAGCGCATCGTAGAGTCTTTGCCACTAACTGCATACGATACCGTGCCGGGTGCTCGCTACCAGTATTCAAACATAGGGTTTGGTACGTTGGGTCTTGCTTTGGCAAAGGCTGCCGGGAGACCATTCATGGAGATGGTTCGCACTGAGGTGCTTGAACCTCTAGGTATGACAGGGTCGGAGTTTGTAGTCGCTGGTGTGAAGCTTGAGGCGCGTTTAGCGGCCGGTTATGTGATCGGTCAGGATGGGTCGATCGATGGGGGACAACCAGCTCGTGAACATGCCGGTCGCGGGTACAAAGTCCCGAACGGTGGTGTGTATTCGACGGTAGCAGACCTAGGTCGCTTCATGGGTGCTATGAGTGGTGTGCCAGGTCTTCGGATCCTCTCAGAGGAGAGCCGTCGAGAAGCGCTTTCAATTCAAACTCCTGAGAACCCAAATCGTGGATATGGCCTAGGCTTCTCTGTCCAGATTGATGAGCGCGGCCGAAAGATTGCTAGTCATGGGGGTTCGGTTGCAGGCTACACTGCCCATATGGCATTCGACCCAGAAGAACGCATCGGGGTCGTGTTGCTTAGGAACTATGGGCGTGGCTTGACCAATCTAGGAACGGCCGCTCAGGGTCTTGTAGCGCAACTGCGATCCGGTATCCGTTGAGAGCCTGAGTAACTCTCAAGGAACACGAACCTCTATGGAAGTCCAGATCTTCGGCGTGAAGAACAATCCTGACGTTCGGAAGGCGCTTCGCTTCTTTAAGGAACGCCGTGCGAATGTGCATTTCATGGATTTCAAGCAGCGCTCCCCATCACGAGGTGAACTGAAACGGTTCTTCGAAAAATTTGGAGAAGAGCAACTCATTGACCGTGACGGCAAGCGGTGCAAGGCATTGGGTCTCCATACAGCGTACTATGGTGATCAGCGATGGCTTGAGATTGCATGTGATGAGCCGATGGTCTTAACTCTGCCGCTCGTTCGGTGCGGGAACCAGCTCAGCATCGGCTTAGCCGAGGAAGCCTGGACTGATTGGGCTACAGGTATAGGATAGAGCCCCTTGGCCTGTCGCTAGCTTGCTCTCCCGTTAACGACACCCCAGGACAGCCTTGCTGATCTGTGAGCAGCACTGTGGGCACGATTATAACGGCGTGCCTGGAACTCTTCGTGAGCCGTTCCCAGGAGTTTACGCGCCCGTCGGATGGATTTGGCCTCTTCTTCAGTTGGCGCATCGCCAACCGCAGCAATTGCCTGCTTTATAATGTTTTTGGCTCGACCGATCTGCTTTCGAGCCAAATAGCGAGGGGAAAAGTGTCTGATTCCGTCCGCAGCACTGAGTGCATGGTGGAGGGCTTGGACCGGCTTGTCGGATGTGAGCAATGCTTGAGCCTTGTCCACGAACTCCACGATCCTTGCCAACCTCTTGGTTGCCCTCTCAGAGATTTCACGACCGTTGAGCCGATCTTGGAGTCGTGTAAGTCCGCCTACAGAGCCAGCCACGACTCCTACCACAGCTTCGGTACCGAGTGCGGTAACTACTCCGTGTAATCTATGTCCATAACTTCGGCGACGAAGCTTCTTTGCTGCTTCTTCATTGCCTGCTTCTGTCGAGTCTTCCGCAGCAGAAGCTAAGCGGTGGGCCGCTCGGAAATGACGGATAGCCTGCTTGTTGTCCCCATCACTTGCACGGATTGCCTTACGAGATGCACGGAGCAGCCCGTCTAAAGATGGAAGCTTCACATCGCTAGATTCCGAAATCTGCTCGGCAAAGCTCGCGATTGCTGCATCACTGAGTAGCTCGACATCTTTAACAACCGGCGCTGTTGGCTGCTCACAAGCACCCAGCGCAACCAGGGCCATTAGCATGATTGGGTTTCTATATGCCATTAGTTCAAACCTCTTCTCAGGCGAGTCGAGCAATCTCCCAAACTAGGAGATGGGTCTTTGTTTGGGTAGGAGTTTGACACTCCACAGTCCCGAATTGGTATCACTGAAAAAGACGTGACCCTTGTGAGGCTGTGCTCCCCAAACCATGGTCGCATTCTGGGTATAGCCAGTTTGTGACACCGGCTTGAAGACAGATATTTCGCGACCCTGAGTGTAGAGGTTACCCATGAGTTCTCCACTCACATCGACGACTCTCAGCCCTCCTTCATAGTAGGCTTGATAGAGTTTGTCGTCTTCCACCCAAATGTTGTGGGTTCCAAATTCTGGAACCTCATAACGGGCGACCATCTGCGTATTCTCAGGATCCGTAAAATCGATGATTTGAATGTAGCCTCTGTTAGCCAGAGGAATCCCACCAGTACCAGTTGAGGGATCGTACCTGTTCGAGTAAGAGCCCATAGACTCTGGGTATCCCGCCCAAGCCAGGCCTCGGCGGTTCATGATCTCATCACCAAGGAAGAGGTATGTTTTACCTGTCGATTCCTGATAGTAGGGGAACGTCGCGTGTGTCGCTCCAGAAGGTGTGGCATACGAAGTAACGAACACCGGATTTTCGGGAGAGCCTCCCCAGCGTCCATTCCCGACATCCACGACTACAACCCCGGTGCCCCATTCGGAGGAGTACGCGAGCCCGTCGGCAACCCAGACGTCATGGAGCCTGCTGTCTGGGTGGTTGTATTCAGAGACGTATTGGGGGTCGTAAATGTCAGCCATGTCGATGATCACGTACTTGTCCCCATTCGCAAGTGCGTACAGGTAGTCATCTGCGGCGAACATATTATGAACACCACCAGTGATTCCTTCGTCGTAAAACGATGCAATGACAGGATTCTTCGGATCAGACATATCCAGAATGACAAGGCCGTCGCGGCGGTTTGTTGCTCCCTCTCGCGAGAGAACAGCGTAGCGTCCGTCAGGTGAGGCTTTTACGTCGTTAATAGTTCGTGCGTCCACTTGAATCGAGTCAATTTTTGTTATTGCTGCGGGGTTGGTGACATCGTAGAAGAACGAAAAACCGCCTGAGACTTTTGAGCCCGTAATGGCATAGTCGCGACCATCTACTCCCTCAAAGATCCAAAGATCTGTGGTCCGATAACGATTCTCGGGTCCGTGGCCGACGAGTTCGACTTCTTGCACAACATCTCTGGGGGATACTTCAAAGGAGGCGCGGGCTGACAATGGGCCTGCGCTAACAGTTACTGAGTGTATACCAGCAATATCAGCAACAAATGTCCCTCCCAGCATCTGACCAGTTGCGGGTACCCCGAGCATTCCCTCGGTTGCGCTGTAGGAATGGGACCAGCTTAGAGGTGCATCTTCCACCACTGAACCAGCATCGTCCATCACCATAGCATCGAAGTGAATCACGTCACCAGTTTGAACTCCGGCGTCCGGACTTCCCATCAATTCAATCCGGCTTCCTGGGAAAGCTATCACGTCGTGAGTAACCGAATTGGTTACGCCTTCAAAAGAAGCAATGATAGTCACAGTGCCTAACATTCGAGCGGTGACGTTTCCAAACTGATCAACTGTGGCAATAGATGGGTCTGACGATGACCATCTGATCTCTGGGTCCGGTCGTAACGAGTTGTCTGCGTGCGTTACCCGGGCCTGGTGTTCGATTGTCGTTCCCTCATACACAGTTGCACTGGCTTCAACGCCGACTGCACTAGCACGTGGCCAAGTAACAACGACTGGCACGCGTAAAGACAGAGGTTCGAGGCCAGTATCTGCTGGGACAACCACGGTCACGACAATCTCATATTCCCCAGGCTGCAGGCCTTGTACCATACCGTTCTCAATGCTAACTGCGTTTCTTGGTCCAGTGATGCGGAGGGGTACATCAACGATGGCTCCGCTGAGGTCTAGCGCTTGAACAGTGAAGGGAATTCGCTCGCCCGCGGCTAGTGATAATTGACTCGCACTTGGGGCAAGTCGAGCAACTGCCCGAGCGTCTTGAGCTCTGGAAGGCAGAGCGATGAGTAATAGCGAGAGTGATAAGAGAATCGGTGTGATGATTCTGTATTCCAAGACTTCCCCCTGTCGGAGTGGCATGACCCCGATTCCAGTGACCCGAAGACAAGCGCGTAACAATTCACTGCGGCGCTAGAGTCCAGCCTAAGGCTGAGGAAGCAAGGGAGAAAGCCCCGGCCCGTCCTTGCCCTTAATCCTGAAGGACTACCGGACAGCTTTATCAACGCTCGGCTGCCCCTATATTCCAAGCCCAGTTCTAGATCACTAACCCTTCAAACTCGGCTTGGAGTTGCCTTGCCTTCTGCCTCAGAATCTCGACGACTTGCTACGGTCACGGTTCCTGCACCGGATCTCCGGCCGGAAGTCTTTCTGTCACATGCTAAAGGAGATGCTCGTGGTTTCTGGGCACGCGGAAGCCGCTGGGTTGCTCACCGAGGAATCGCTGTTGAATTGAAGCCGGATGGTGACCCTAGTTCTGACCGGTTTGGTTTGGTCGCTGAGCGAGCAAGTCAAATCGCTCTGAATCCGGTTCTGCCGCAAGGAATGACGCGAGCGCCCCGCACACGTTTTTATGGGGGGTTCTCATTTCGTTCGGACCATATGCCGGGAGGTATTTGGGCATCTTTTCCTTCCTGGCTCTTTCAACTGCCTGCCTTTGAGTTGGAGGGAGATGATTCTGGTGACGCGTGGCTGCGCGCGCGCACATTCGTAGAGCCTAATACAGCAGATGAAGTCTTCGTGAGACTAAGGCACCAGGCTGAAGCTCTACGCGCCGAACTTGCTTCGCACGAGGGTAGATTTCGAGCCTCAAGACTTCCAACGAAAGTAACACAAGCTGCAACGGAGAGGAGTAGCTGGGAGGGGGCAGTGGAGGAGTGCTTGGCGATCATCCGGGGTGGGGCTGTATCAAAGGTGGTACTTGCACGGACGCTAGACTTGGACTTAGGCGACCCCCAAGATCCGATCGATACGGTTGAGGTTGTCGAACATCTTTGGGAGGCGAACCGTGGAAGTCATGTCTTCATGTTCGAACCTGAGCCCGGATCTGCGATTGTTGGTGCAGCGCCTGAAACAATAGCCACACTCCAGGATGGTGTGTTTCACGCGACGGCTGTGGCTGGCTCCATCAGACGCGGATCGACACCGCGTGAGCAAGCAGAACTTGCAGCTCGGCTACTGGCGAGTGATAAGGATAGAATTGAACAACGCATAGCACTTGATGACATGTTGAGACGGTTGGAGACTGTGGCCCAGCAGATACGGACGGATCCTCAGCCCCATGTCCTGACACTAGCTCGCATCCAGCATCTTGAGACTGAAATCCGTGCCAGCGTCCCTGCTGAGATTGGCATCCTCGACTTGCTTCGCCTGCTTCATCCGACCCCGGCAGTCTGTGGTTTGCCACGCGAAGCCGCGATGGCACTGTTGGCTGATGAAGAGCCCTTCGATCGCGGCTGGTATGCTGGTCCTGTCGGTTGGTTTGATCCAGAGGGAAATGGAATTTTTGCTCCTGCTCTAAGAACTGGAATTTCGGCGGGTTTGGGTTGGCGTTTATTTGCCGGTGCTGGAATCATCGAAGGTTCGGTCCCGGCACTGGAGTGGGATGAGACCGCGATTAAGTTCGAGCCGATGCTTAGAGCTTTGGAGGCGAGCGGTGTGCAATTTGATCGAATCGAAACTGAAGGGTACGTGACACCTTTTGAGAATCGTGGAGCAACACAACGAATGCCGAATGACTAAGGGAGCTGCAACGACGATCTGGGCGCGGGCATTCGCTGATGAACTCGCCCGATGTGGTGTTCAAGATGTGGTTATAGCTCCTGGCTCGCGCTCGACACCTCTGGTTATGGCTTTTGCTCAGGACGGTCGGTTCCGCATGCGCGTGCATCTTGATGAGCGCTCGGGAGCTTTTTTTGCTTTAGGTATCGCTAAGGCTTCCGGTTCTCCAGCAGCAATCATAACCACCTCAGGGACAGCGACGGCCAACGTTTTTCCGGCTGTAATTGAGGCCTCGCTTAGTGAAGCCCCGCTGCTGATTTTAACCGCTGACCGTCCGCATCGGCTCAGGGGAGCAGATGCGAATCAAACAATAGATCAAGTCGGCTTGTACGGTAGGTATGTTAGGGAGTCGATAGATGTCCCGCCGCCCGTAACAGATGGCCCAGCCCTTCAGCATCTTCGAACAATCGCTGTCCGGTCAGTAGCTGCGTCGTTGACGGTACCCTTTGGCCCGGTCCACATAAACTTCCCCTTTGATAAGCCTCTTGAGCCCGTGGATCCGGACCCGGATTTCACTGCTGCTCATCCTATCGCGGCCAATGGTCGAACGGATGGTAATCCGTTCGTTGAGATCTCCTTAGGGCGAAGTGAACTCTCTGAGCAGGAATTAGATCGATTGGCACCTGCCTTATCTGAGAAGCGAGGGGTGATTGTGGTTGGGCCAGTAGTAGAACCTGACAAAGTCGGTGAGGCTTCTCTTTCCTTATCTGCCGCTACCGGATATCCGATTTTGGCAGATCCCCTGTCGGGCGCCCGCTTCGGTCCGTCAGGTGGCGCTGGCAGAGTGGTAGCCTATGATCTGTTCTTGAGGGATGAAACCATCTGTGGCGCACTGAAACCAGACCTTGTGGTTCGGGTGGGTGCAACTCCGACCTCCGCTGCACTCCAGGACTGGCTGCAGTTCCACAATGGTGCAAGACACATTGTTGTAGACGCAGCTGGGCGCTGGAAGGATTATGGAGCCACAGCCACCGATTACCTGAGAGCTGACCCTGGAAAAACCCTCTGCGCATTAGCGGAACGTGCCAACCACGCTGTTGACGAGGACTGGGCTTCGTTATGGCATACTGCTTCGCGGGCGGCTCGATATGCCATAGATGCAGATGAGGGTGACCTCCACGAAGGAGACGTGCTCGCAACGGTTGCTGAAGTTCTTCCAGAAGGAGGAAATCTTTTTATTTCGAGTTCCATGCCGGTGCGTGATCTGGACGGCTTTGGGCTTCCCCGCGAAGAGCAGCTTATGGTGTTTGGTAATCGCGGAGCTAGCGGTATAGATGGCATTGTTTCTTCAGCCTTTGGCGTTGCTGCTGCTCGGCCAGCGCCTACGGTGTGTGTTCTCGGTGATATTGCATTATTCCATGATCAAAATGGTTTGCTCTGGAGTCGTGAACCTGATTGTCCCGTTGTATTTGTGTTGATCGATAATGATGGTGGTGGGATTTTTCATATGCTGCCCATAGCTGACCATGAACCTGTGTTCAGCCAATTCTTTGCTACCCCGCATGGGCTCGACTTCCAGCATATGGCGGCAATACACAACCTGGGCTGGTCGGATTTGGAGATTAATGACCTAGGCACCGCACTCGCGACCGCCTTAGAATCTGGCCGCACATCGATTTTACGAGTGACATCTGACCGTAAAACTAATAAGCGAAGGCACGAGGAGATTGCGGAAGCAGTGGCCCAACACGTCTTGGATGCGCTACGCTAGCAGTTCCAAGAGACAAGATTGCGATACGTCCACGAGATGAACGACCAATGACGAAACCTGATTGGAAAGAAGTAAAACACTACGAAGACATCACGTACCATAAGTGTGATGGTGTGGCACGGATTGCCTTTGACCGCCCGGAGGTACGTAATGCTTTCCGGCCTGAGACCTTACTAGAGTTACTTGAAGCTTTTCGAAATGCGGGAGAGGATCCTCAGATCGGGGTAGTACTTCTTACAGGAAACGGCCCGTCAGAAGATGGCAAATGGGCGTTCTGTGCCGGGGGAGATCAGAAGGTCAGAGGCGAAGCCGGATACGTGGGTAAGGATGGCTTGCCACGGCTCAACGTACTCGAACTGCAACGGTACATGCGCTCGATGCCAAAACCAGTTATCGCGCTTGTTGCTGGCTACGCAATCGGCGGAGGACATGTACTACACGTTGTTTGTGACTTAACGCTTGCAGCAGATAATGCGGTGTTCGGACAGACGGGTCCGATTGTCGGCTCATTCGATGGTGGGTTTGGTTCTGCATTCTTAGCCAGAATGGTTGGCCAGAAGAAAGCACGCGAAATTTGGTACCTCTGCCACCAGTATTCAGCTGAAGAGGCTTGTGAGATGGGCATGGTGAACAAGGTCGTCCCGCTAGATGAGCTTGAGCTCGAGGGCTGGAGGTGGGCCCAAGAAATCCTGGATAAGAGTCCTCTAGCGATTCGGCTACTCAAGAGTGCCTTCAATGCCGATGTGGATGGCCAGGCCGGACTCCAGGAATTAGCAGGCAATGCAACGTTACTGTTCTACATGACGGAACAGGGGCAGGAGGGGAAAAGGGCATATCTCGAGAAGAGAGATCCTGAATTTCGCAAATATCCGTGGCTGCCTTGGTGATTGGAGTCGGAATGCTGATCAGTCTTCATTCAATTACTCAAAGCATTCATGGAAGCTCTCACATCACCTTCTGAGATCTCCAGGATCCGCGCTTGGCTTCTCGCTATTCGCCCCAAGACGCTCATCGCAGGTATAGCTCCCGTTATCGCGGGGACAGGGTTGGCCGTCCATCACGGGGTGTTCACTTTTTTCCCTGCGCTTGCTGCTCTGGTTGGGGCCATTTGTATTCAGATTGGTACTAATCTTGGCAACGATTACTACGATTTCGTTCGTGGTGGAGATACGGAAGACCGTGTTGGTCCAGTCAGGGTCACTCAGGCTGGAATTCTGGCACCAGCGACGGTAAGAACTGGGATGGTTAAGGCCCTTGGGTTGGCGATGTTCGCAGGTATCTATCTCGTGTGGGTTGCAGGGTTGCCCATCCTGTGGATTGGGCTAGCCTCGATCGCGTGTGCCGTCCTCTATACCGGCGGGCCTTTTCCGCTGGCGTATCACGGCCTCGGTGATCTTTTCGTCTTTATTTTCTTCGGACTCATTGCGGTTGCGGGTACCTACTATGTGCAGGGCCTTTCATGGTCTGTCGATGCTTTTTTGGTAGGGTCGGGTGTTGGTGCGCTCAGCACTGCTCTCATTGTCGTGAACAACCTCAGGGACATCGATACAGACTCCCGTGCGGGGAAACGGACCCTCGCCGTTCGTCTTGGTCGAACTCTCACAAAGCTCGAGTACCTCTTCATGCTTTCTGTCTCTATTTCTGTGCCTCTTTTTGGTTGGATGGTTCTGGATTGGCCGATCGCTGTACTCTGCTCACTATTGGTGGTCCCGCTCTCCGTTAGCCCAGTGAAGAAGGTGATTGGGCACGCTGAGGCCCGTGATCTACTACCAGCCTTAGCAGAGACCGCACAGTTGGTAGGAGTCTATGGCTTGGCCCTCGCCGCCGGGTTTGCCCTCGGCTGATGCTCCTCGAACTGCTTGAAGGAACAGTTAGCACGAGCGCTAATAGGCTGGCGCTTGTATCAGCCGAAAGAGTTTGGACATACGCGGACCTTGGTAATGCTGTAGAGGAGCGGGCCAGGGAACTAGCCACCAGAGGAGTCGAGCCGGGGCAAGTTTATACAATTGACGCTCACGCAGAAGCGAATACGGTAATCGAATTCTTAGCCTACTGGCGGACAGGTGCGTCCATCGCCCCACTCGATCTTCGTATAACACGGCTTGAGAAATCTAGATCCGAAGAGATGCTCAATGGTCTTGGGACCGATGCCCGGGCAATTCTGTGGACCTCCGGGACGGGAGGTCGACCCCGGGGTGTTTTGTTAACGCTGGATAATATCTGTGCGAGTGCTGAGGCTGTTACTGAGAGATTGGATCTTGGATCAGAGAATGTCTGGTTATTGTCTCTTTCTCCGGCGCACGTAGGCGGCCTGGCTCTAGTGACCCGAGCTTTTCTTCTGGGTTGTACTCTGGTTGCTTGCGGGTCTTTTCGTGCAGATATCGCTTCTCAACTCATCGAGGGTGAAGGTCTCCCAGGTAGTGCTTCTCCGGTGACTCATATGTCACTTGTGCCGACCCAATTGATTCGCTTACTGGAGCATCGGGACGGCGCACAGGTGCCTGCTTCATTCAAATGCGGACTGATCGGTGGAGCTCATGCCCCACCAGATCTCATTCAACAGGGCCTTGCAGCGGGATGGCCGCTCGCACTGACCTACGGTATGACAGAGATGACTTCTCAGGTGGCTACTGCCGTGCCTTCTGAAGTAAAGCAAAAGCCGGGTTCGGTCGGTCGTGCGCTGATGGGAACGAAGATCAAGATCGACAATGAGGGACAGATTCTAGCTCAAGGCCCCACACTAGCTCAGGGTTATGTCGGTGCCACCGAACCGCTAGCTGATACTGAAGGTTGGTATCGTACAGGGGACTTGGGACATCTTGATGAGGACGGAGATCTATGGATCACCGGACGACGCTCAGACCGGATCGTGTCGGGTGGAATCACCATAGACGCGACTTATATAGAGGATGTGCTGTGCGAACATGAAGGAGTCCAGGACGGCTGTGTAGTAGGTATTCCAGACGCTGAGTGGGGGGAAATTGTTGGTGCGTGGGTTGTGCCAACGGGTGACGGACTCGATCTAGACCTTCTCGAAGAGTATGTCCGGCAATCTTTGGGTGAAGCCAAGCGGCCGCGTGTTTGGCTCATCGGGGGAGAGATTCCCCGGAACGCGAATGGCAAGGTTGAGAGGAGCAGGGTTCGGGAGGCCCTGGAACTTGATGTGAGCCAAGCGGACTAGGTCTTGCGTCTAGAAGTCTGAGGTGTGTTAGTAACGAACACTCCGGCTTATTCGGTGCCCGATCAAGGTGTGACTATCTATCTTTCTCGTCCCCTCTGTCGCGGCCTAGCCCAAGCGACATACCGAGTCGGAAGGTCAGCAAGTTGGCTTCACCGCGTCTTGGGTTGATGATGGTCTTGCCATCCGAGTCGTCGGTGACATCACCTTTGGTGAGGTAATCGGCTACACCATTACCGTGGTGCTCCACCCCGAAATCGAGCGAGAGGTCTTCCCAGATGCCGTAGCGGATGCCCCCGCCTGCACGCCAGGCGAAGGTCCAATCATTGAGGTGAGTGGTGTTGAAATGTGTATCGGCTCCCTCGAAGTATTCACCCTGGAGCGTTGACCCAGTGTTAAAAACCGAAGTTCCAAGGGTTCCGTAGACATAGGGTTCAAAACGTCCCCGTATCAGGATGACCTCAGGGCCCAAGCCAAAGTAGAAGATGTTGTTGCTTGTGTTGATGTTCGCTTGGACACGGCAAGGGTCGCTGATGCATGTAGGTATTTTTTCTAAACCATAGACAACCCATCCAAGATCTGCCCGCATTCCGAAATTTCTGGAGTCTTCAAGAGGGAAAACCTTAGCACTGAAGTTCATTCCCCCTCCGGCGCCGACGAGATCATCGAACTCACCTACCGCATTGCTGGCAAGACCTGCGAAGTCGAGATATAAGAATGGATGCCTGGATTCCGAGGCTCTTGGTAGCACTTGTGCATCTAGACCCTGCACCATCAGAAGCAGCCCTAACCCAATGCATGCAGTCACTGAAGCGCTTTGTCTCGTCATTGCTTTGCCGGTAAGTGTGATTTCTAGCCGAAATATAATGAATGTAGATTCAATAACTATGCCGTTGATAGGTGAGTAACTTAAGTCGTTGTCTTAGTGAGAGTTATGCTGCTTCAGTCACTATTTTAATTCTGTGCTTGACTCAGTAGGATGTCACTCAAAAAGGACACAAAAGTGTGCTAGAGTTGTACATACCCTTGCTGTTCTGCCGACACTCGATCCATCTTCGCGGGCCATGAAATCTCAGCCGACGCGGCGATCTCACTTTATCCCTCGTACCCGTGATGGGTGGATCGCGACCATATCGTTTCTAGTGATCTTCATGCTGGCTATGCCGCCGGTCACGCACACCCTCCTGAATCGCACTGAGCCCTGGATCTTGGGGCTTCCGTTTATCTACTTCACTCTGTTCGCAGTCTACACCGTCCTGATCTGTGTTCTGATTTGGGCCCTGAGGCGGGGCCTATAGCTTGATCGTGACAGTCTGATGGAAACCTGGATCATCGCGACCAGCCTGATTTTTCTTTATTTGGTCTTCACGCTTGTTCTGGGCGTTGTCGCCAATCGTATGATGACAGTCGATATGGAGGATTTCCTCCTCTACGGTCGTCGTGCTGGCTTCATCGTCCTTTATCTGACGGTTGTAGCAAGCTTCCACTCTGTATTCGCGTTTCTGGGTTCAGGCGGATTTTTCTATACGCACGGTGTCGGTTTCTGGGCGGCTGGAACATGGACGCTCTTGGTCGGTGCGATCACCTACGTGATTGGGACTCGGATCTGGGCGCTGGGAAAGGCTTTCGGCTATATCACTCCTGCGGATATGCTGGCCGACTTCTACGAGTCAGAGGCCGTACGTATCGCTGTGGCAGTTGTCTCGGTCGTCTTCACGATCCTCTACATTCAGGCACAGGCACAGGGTTTGGGCTACATCATTAACGTTGCCTCAGACGGCCGTATTGGCCTTGAACTTGGCACGCTAATTCTCCTGGTCGTGGCGGCATTTTATCTGATGGCTGGTGGACTCCGGGCGGTCTATTGGACTGACGTACTCCAGGGGATCTGGATGTATTTGGCGATATGGGTGGGGGCACTCGTTCTATCCTACGAGCTTTTCGGAGGGCCACTGGAACTGTGGCGTGCAGTTTCGGAACAGAGACCAGATTTGCTCTCTCTACCGGGTCCGAAGGGTTTCTTCACGCCGGGTATGTGGATTGGTATGACCCTCACGCTCTCATTTGGGGTCATCTTCCAGCCACACATGATGATCCGTTACTACACAGCGATCGACGCTAAGACACTCAAGCTTCTCGGGGCGACGACGCCAATCTACCTGATGACCTTGTTCATTCCCGCGGCTTTGATCGGGATGGGTGGGGCAATCGTCATGCCTGGGCTCGAGGGTCCAGCTGCCGACCGCATTTTTCCTGAGCTACTCTTCGTGTACGCTTCGCCATGGCTGACGGGTATCATCTTAGCGGGCGCGACTGCGGCTGCGATGTCCACCCTGGATTCGATCCTGCATGCGAACATGACCGTACTGACCCGGGACGTATACCAGCGGTATATCAACCCCGATGAGAGCCAAGCACATTACGTGTGGGTCGGCCGAGGAATTGTTCTCGGACTTCTTGTCGTGGGGTATTACCTCTCGGTGCTGACGCTCGACTTCTTGGTGGTACTAGTCACACTTTCAGGAGCCGGAGCGTTGCAGCTTATGCCGGCGATTTTGGGTGTGTGCTTCCCCGGAGGTCGTACACTCACTAGGGCAGGTGTGGTTGCTGGAATCTCTACAGGACTCGCTGCGTTATACATCACGCTGGTTGTCTTACCGCACCCCCTCGGGTTGCATGGTGCAGTCTGGTCTCTTCTCATCAATACTGCGGTGGCAATTAGTGTGTCGGCTGTTACGCCATCGCCCTCGAAGGAAACAATCGAACGCGTCCATGGTGAACTGGAGCGCTTCGTCTACGGAACGGAGGAGTAAATATGTTACGGATCGATTGGATCACCCGCTGCATAGTTCTGGTGATTGTTTGTGGGCTAACCTCCTCGCTCAGTGCGGCAGCACAACAACCGGATGGGCCGACGCTTGTAGGTCCTGAGAACGGGTCGCTGGTTATTGTGGGAGGAGCGATGCGCTCTCCTGAGATCTACGAGCGCTTTCTCGAACTAGCCGGTGGCCCAGATGCACACATCGTGATGATTCCCACGGCTGGGGGTGCCGAGGAGTATGATGAGTATTACCAAGGTCTGAATTCCTGGCGGGATAATGGTGCTACGAACATGACACTGCTGCACACGACCGATCCTGCTGTAGCTGACACTGAGGAATTTGTGGAGCCACTTCTGACTGCTGACGCCGTCTACTTTTTCGGAGGTCGCCAGTGGAGATTGGTTGATGCCTACGGGGGCACTCGAACCGAAGAGGAAATTAGGAAGGTGCTCGACCGAGGTGGTGTCATTGGTGGTTCGTCAGCTGGAGCTTCAATCCAGGGTTCATTCTTGGTGCGGGGTGATACCCGAACAAACCTTGTCATGATGGGTGACCATCAGGTTGGCTTCGGATACCTGCGTAACGTGGGGATTGATCAACACGTACTTCGCCGGAATCGGCAATTCGACCTGGTCGAAGTGATCGAGGCACACCCAGAGCTGCTCGGGATTGCCATAGACGAGAATACTGCCGTCGTAGTCCAGAGAGATCAGTTTGAGGTGATTGGAGCGTCATATGTACTGATCTATGACAACGAATCTACTACTGGTGAGAATGGGGAATTCTATTTCCTAGCGCCTGGTGATCAGTACAACCTTGCTACCCGAGAAGCGACTAGGCCTGGGCGTACAATGAGTCCAGTGGAGAATGTCCAGAAGAAGCCATGGGGAGGAAGTTGACGAAATTGGGTTCAGTGAGTTTGTGCTGGTGTTGCTCGCCGTTCATTATCGCGAATACCCCAAGACTCATTTGCCGCATGGACTTCTGTCCTACTAGTGTTCGCGGGTTTTCGATCCTTTGCCGGAGTGTTTTATGAGCGAACAGCCCTCTCAAGGTTCTGCGGACTACGGGCCTGATTCATCAACTAGAGCACGGGCTACGGAGTACTGGAGAAGGAATATCCGGTACGTGGGAATGCTTTTGATAGTTTGGTTCGTTGTCTCATACGGCTTTGGGATTATCGCGGTAGAACCCCTTGATACAGTGACCGTGCCGGGTACGGGCTTTCCCCTAGGCTTTTGGTTCGCACAGCAGGGTGCAATCTATGTTTTTGTCGTATTGATTTTCGTGTACGTCTTCCTGATGAACCGGCTGGATCGTGAGTTCGACCTACGAGAAGAGGACGACGTATGAGCGTCCAGTCCTGGACCTTCTTATTGGTAGCTGCGTCTTTCACGCTCTATATAGGGATTGCAGTTTGGTCCCGCGCAACTTCGACAAAAGACTTCTACGTCGCAGGTACCGGCGTCTCACCCTTGGCCAATGGGATGGCTACCGCTGCCGACTGGATGAGTGCCGCATCATTCATTTCGATGGCTGGGCTCATCTCTTTCATGGGATACGATGGTGCGGTCTACCTTATGGGTTGGACGGGTGGGTATGTGCTACTTGCACTGCTGTTGGCCCCCTACCTACGGAAGTTCGGAGCGTTTACGGTGCCAGATTTTGTCGGTGACCGTTACTACTCTCAAACCGCAAGAATTGTCGCCGTTGTGTGTGCAATTTTCGTCTCGTTCACATACGTGGCTGGGCAGATGCGGGGTGTGGGCGTTGTATTCAGCCGCTTCCTAGAAGTTGATGTAAACGTTGGAGTCTATATTGGGATGGCGATTGTTTTTTTCTACGCCGTCCTAGGTGGTATGAAAGGCATCACATACACACAAGTTGCCCAATACTGTGTGCTGATCTTCGCCTACCTGGTTCCTGCCATCTTCCTATCTCTGCTAATCACCGGAAACCCTGTGCCCCAATTGGGTTTCGGCGATATTGACCAGGCTTCGGGAATATCACTACTAGAGCGACTGAATGGTCTACATCAGGAACTTGGATTTTCGGAGTACACGTCTGGAACAAAATCTAGCTTAGACGTCTTCTTTATAACGGCAGCACTCATGGTTGGAACCGCTGGTCTGCCGCATGTGATCATCCGCTTCTATACGGTCCCACGCGTACGGGATGCCCGCCTCTCCGTAGGATGGGCTCTCATATTTATTGCTCTCTTGTACACAACCGCTCCAGCGGTAGCTGTGTTCGCTCGCACGAACCTCATCAACAGCGTTTCGGAAGTACCCTACGCCCAGGTGCCTGAATGGTTCACGACATGGGAGGGTACTGGGTTACTTAGTTTCGAGGATCTCAATGGGGACGGACGCATCCAGTTTGTCGGTCCGGATGCGCCGACAGCTAATGAATTAACAGTCGACAACGATATCATGGTCCTTGCGAACCCGGAGATTGCTGGCTTACCGAATTGGGTCATAGGACTTGTGGCGGCTGGTGGCCTTGCAGCAGCGCTATCTACCGCGGCCGGCCTTCTTCTCGTCGTATCTTCTGCCGTGAGTCACGATTTATTAAAACGATCTTTTATGCCAGAAATCACAGAGCGTGGCGAACTAGTCGCTGCGCGGATTTCAGCGGGAGCCGCCGTGCTAGTGGCGGGTTATCTCGGTATCAATCCACCAGGTTTTGTAGCGCAGGTCGTTGCATTCGCTTTCGGCCTAGCTGCGGCCTCATTTTTCCCTGTCATCATCCTTGGAATATTTTCCAAACGTACGACGAGAGAGGGGGCGATCCTTGGCATGGTTTCTGGCATAACCCTGACCGCAGCTTACATCGCGTACTTCACGTTGCTTCATCCAGAACTCAACAACGCGGACAACTGGTGGTTTGGGATTAGTCCGCAGGGGATTGGCACCGTCGGCATGCTACTCAATTTTGCGATCACGCTTACAGTCTCGCGGTTCACTCCAGAGCCGCCACCTGAGGTACAGCAACTCGTTGAAATGATTCGTGTGCCCAAGGGAGCAGGCGCAGTCCACGAGATCAGCACCTAAGGGCTGATTAGCTCGAGGCGTTCAAAATAAATTCAGGAAATGAATTGTAAGGGAGGTTTTACGTATGACCAAAGATGGTGAAGGTAAATGTCCGTTTTCGGGAGGGTCTCAGCACACTGTGGGGACGAGATCAAGTAAGCGTTGGTGGCCGAATCAACTGAACGTAAGCATTCTGCACCAACACGATGCGAAGTCGAACCCTATGGGTGAAGCGTATGACTATAGAGAAGAGTTCAAGAAACTCGACTATGATGCCTTAAAGAAAGACCTACACGATCTCATGACAGATTCACAGGATTGGTGGCCTGCGGATTATGGGCATTATGGTCCTTTCTTTATTCGTATGACTTGGCATGCGGCAGGCACATACAGAATAGATGATGGTAGAGGAGGTGGAGGTACTGGTGCGCAACGTTTTGCTCCGTTGAACAGTTGGCCAGACAATGGAAACTTGGATAAAGCACGCAGGCTTCTTTGGCCAATTAAACAGAAGTATGGAAGAAAGATTAGTTGGGCCGATTTGCTAATTTTGGCGGGCAATGTCGCTATTGAATCTATGGGAGGAAAGACGTTTGGATTCGGCGGCGGGCGTCCAGATATTTGGGCTCCAGAGGAGGACATTTATTGGGGTAAAGAAGCTGAATGGCTAGGCAACAGACGCTATACAGGTGAGCGAGAGTTGGAGAATCCACTGGCTGCGGTTCAAATGGGTCTGATTTATGTGAATCCCGAAGGACCCGATGGAAATCCTGACCCTATAGCAAGTGCCAGAGATATCAGGGAAACGTTTGGACGGATGGCTATGGATGACGAAGAAACAGTGGCACTCACTGCAGGGGGACACACGTTTGGAAAGGCTCATGGTGCAGGTGATGCTGGTCTTGTCGGAGCTGAACCAGAAGGTGCGTCTATTGAGGAGATGGGCCTAGGCTGGAAAAATGCTCACGGCACAGGGAAGGGTAGGGATAGTATAACAAGTGGCCTCGAAGGAGCATTCACTGCAAATCCCACCCAGTGGGACAACGGCTACTTTGATCTACTTCTGGGATATGAATGGGAGCTTGTGAAAAGCCCAGCGGGTGCCCATCAGTGGAAGGCCGTAGATCCAGAAGAAAAGGATATAGCTCCAGATGCAGAGGATGGTTCTGTTCGCGTACCTACAATGATGACTACAGCAGATATGGCAATGCGTGAAGATCCAATTTACCGAGAGATTTCAAAACGTTTTCATGAAAATCCAGATGAATTCGCAGAGGCATTCGCTCGAGCTTGGTTCAAATTGCTTCATCGGGATATGGGGCCCAGAAAAAGGTATTTGGGTCCAGAAGTTCCGGACGAGGAGTTGATATGGCAGGATCCAGTCCCAGAGGGCAGTACAGACTATGATGTGGCGGCTGTTAAGGGTTCTATTGCAAAAAGTGGCTTGACAGTGCAGGAAATGGTGGAAACCGCATGGGCTAGTGCTTCAACTTTCCGTGGATCGGATATGAGAGGTGGTGCTAATGGGGCCCGTATTCGGTTGGCTCCACAGAAAGACTGGGAAGTTAACAAGCCTGAACAACTTGCTCGAGTGCTAGAGGTTCTGGGAAATATTGCTGAAGAAAGTGGAGCTTCTTTAGCCGACGTCATTGTTCTAGCGGGCAATGTCGCTATTGAACAGGTATCAGGCGCAAGCGTTCCATTTACTCCAGGTCGTGGAGATGCTTTACTGGAACAGACAGATGTAGAATCCTTTGCAGTTCTCGAGCCCGTAGCAGACGGTTTTCGCAACTATCAAAAGGCTGAGTTTTCAGTCAGTCCCGAAGAAATGATGCTTGATAGAGCTCAACTGCTTGGCCTTACAGCTACAGAGATGACGGTATTGGTTGGTGGTATGCGAGCATTGGGTATTAGTGCTGACGGTCACGGAGTGTTTTCTGAAACACCAGGGACTTTGACCAATGATTTCTTTATCAACCTTCTGGATATGGGTGTTGAATGGAGTCCTACAGGAAGTAATTGTTACCAAGCAGTCGATCGTACCTCAGGTGAAACTGTTAGGACGGCCACTAGGGTTGACCTTGTTTTTGGTTCTAACTCGCAGCTTCGGGCAATAGCTGAAGTCTATGGCTGTGAAGATTCTAAGGAAAAATTTGTGAACGACTTTGTGGCTGCTTGGTGTAAAGTCATGGACTCGGATTTATTTTGAAGTCAATTAGCGCGCCATGGCTCGCAGAGTTCGGGGAGTATTGATATCACGTCATTCTAAGTCTCAGAGCCCGCCGATTCGGTCCCAGTCCTAGAGTGCTCATCGTTCATGAGGAGAGCGGAACTGTGATCCATAAAACACCGACCCAACCGGTTCTGATGTTTGTGGCCATTCTCTCAGTTATGGGGCTGATACCGGTTCCGGAAGGATCTGAACAAGCTGTCATTGAAGTCACGGTCCGCGAGGGCACGAATATGGCTGCAGCCCTTTCTCCCGATGGCCGAACCATGGCGATAGATGCCCTGGGTCGCATATGGACTCTTCCGGCGACTGGCGGCACTGCGATAGCGCTCACGGATCCAGAAGGAGATGCTCGACAGCCATCCTGGTCTCCGGACGGGACTCGAATCGCATTTCAGGCTTATTGGGCTGGAGACTATGACATTTGGGCGGTGAATGTTGATGGCTCTGGTCTAGCCCAGATCACATCGGGACCATTTGATGATCGGGAGCCACATTGGTCTCCGGAGGGGTCGAGCATTGCTTTCTCGTCTGACCGATCTGGGACTTACGATATCTGGGAAGTCGCTCTCGTCGACGGAGAAGCACAGCGTCTGACAAACGGAGGTGATAACGAGTATGGGCCCGCTTACTCACCCGCTGGCGACGCCCTAGCATATGTGGCTGACGGATCCTCAACTGGGGTATGGATTCGTTCCTCTTTAGGGGCCACGGATCGAGTGGCTGATACGTATAGCGTCGGCTCTAGCCTCTTCGCTGTGTCTTGGAGTCCAGATGGCTCCAGGCTCTCATACAATGTTCAGAGCTACGGATCGAGTCAGATTCGTATTGTTCCTGTGAGTCCAAATGCTGGTTCTGAGCAAATTCTTAGTGACGTGGATGAAGACGTCTTCCCGTTTAGGGCTAGCTGGCAAGGCTCGCAGCTTGTGTATACAGCAGATGGTCAGATTCGGGCACGGCTTGCAACTGGAGGCGCAGCCTCTGAGATCCCGTTCGAGGCAACTGTCACACTGGAGCGACCTACCTACCGGAAGGCTCTCCGTGACTTTGATGATTCGAGCAGCAGGGCAGTCCAGGGGATCGTCTCTCCCGCTGTGGCACCGGGGGGTGATCGTGTGGCCTTTGCAGCACTTGGTGACCTGTGGGTGATGCCGATCGGCGGTGATCCGGTTCGCCTCACCGACGATGCTTATGTGGAAACTGATCCAATGTGGTCACCGGATGGATCCCGATTGGCCTATGCCTCTGATCGATCGGGTATGCTCCAAATCTGGGTACACAATGTCGAGAGTGGAGAGATGCAACAGGTGACCAATGACGGGGGTGGGGTACCGGTTTGGTCACCCGATGCCAGTGAGATTGCTTATGTGGTATCTGGTGGGAGAGTCAGTGATATCCGGATTATTTCTCTTTCGACCAACGTGTCGCGAACTGTGCGTTCAGGCCTGAATAACCCTGGTAGGGTATCTTGGTCCCCTGACGGAGAGCAGTTAGCCGTTTCTGCGCATTGGCGTTACTCGATGCGATTCAGGGAGGGCGTGAACAAGGCACTTCTCATCTCCTTGGGCCGGGTGACTGCACAGGATGCTGATGACACCGCAGATGCCGACCAAGAAAGCATGACTCAGGGTGGAAGTGTTACTTACACTCCGGCCTTCTCCGGAGATGTGGAAGAACTTCCTGAGCCGTTTCTCCAAACCAATGAACGCTGGCTCGATTTTTCCCCTCATGGCTCAGTAGGTACAAGGTCTACAGACGGTCCAGTATGGTCTCCAAATGGTCGACTTATAGCGTACGTGTCTACTGGCGTGCTTTGGGTCATCCCAGTGACACTGAGTGGAGACCCGATTGGACCTCCGAGGCGAGTCACTAACGAACTTGCAGATGACCCGACATGGGCTGGTGACTCAGAGTCCATAGTATACCTGACTACCGACCGCCTACGTCGTGTCTGGCTGACTGATGGACGCATCGAGGATATTCCGGTAGCGCTCTGGTGGCAGCGGTCGACCCCCACTGGCCGGGTGGTCGTCCATGCAGGTGCGCTCTTCGACGGTGTCTCGGAGTCATTGCACCGAAATATCGACATCGTCATTGATGGAAACAGGATTGTCCGTGTCGATCCCCACGATGAGGCACTGCACGTGGGAGAGATTGTGGATGCGACAGATGGGGTAGTATCACCTGGATTGATTGAGATGCACACGCACGGGGATTTGGCTTCAGGCGAGCAATTAGGCAGAACTTGGCTCTCATACGGCATCACCAGTATCCGCATACCTGCGGGTGACCCTTATGATGTGGTAGAGGCGCGTGAGTCGATCAGCTCAGGTCGAAGGATAGGGCCACGCATCTTTGGGACAGGCGGCACTATTGACGGTAGTCGGATCTATTACAGTGGGGCCCCTTCTCTAGCGAGTTCTGCACAGGTTGGGCTGGAGATGGAGAGAGCGGCGGCTTTGCGTTATGACCTTGTGAAGACCTATGTGCGGCTCCCGGATGCAGTCCAGCGTAGGGTGATTACTGAAGCGCACGCTCTTGGAATGCCGGTAACATCGCACGAGTTGTACCCTGCTGTCGCCAATGGCGCGGATGGGGTCGAGCACGTAAGTGGAACAAGCCGGAGGGGATATTCAACTAAGGTTACGGCGCTCAACCGTAGCTATCAGGACGTAGTGCAGCTCTTGGCAGAATCCGGCATGACAATCACTCCGACAGTTGGTATCTCTGGCGGTTACGCGCTGGTTACGGTGGATGACCCATCTCTGTTCGATGATCCTCGGGTTACGACCTTCTCTCCGTCGGCTCCTCAAGCGGTGAGGCTCCGAGGTGATCTGGAGACTTCACGGCGCCTGGTTCAGGATATGGCGTCAACTTTGCGCAGGGTCGTAGAGGCAGGAGGCGTGGTAGTGATGGGCACGGATTCACCTATCAATCCACAAGGGCTCAGCTTGATTACAGAGATGGAGGCCCTCGTGCGGTATGGAGGGATGTCCACTATCGATGCTATGCGTGCGACTACGTCAATTTCTGCTGCTGCAATGGGTTACGGCCGAGAATTCGGTTCAGTTCGCCCAGGGATGCTAGCTGATCTTGTGGTGTTTGGGGGCAATCCCCTAGAGAATATTCGGGCGGCACGAGATGTGCGTACCGTGGTAAAAGATGGTCGCGTATTCCAACTTGATCAGCTGTTACAGGAACCTGCTAACTAGCCCCTCCGAACAAGCGATTGCTGCTAGTTCTCAGTCTTGGTTCGTACCGGTTGGCCTGCGACGTATACCTGATCAATCATCTGTGTATATGTAATGTCCCGGGTAGGGTCTTCATCCAGCACGATGAAGTCGGCCCACTTTCCTGGCTCGAGGGTTCCAATATCATCTAGGCCAAGGCAGGAAGCAGCCACGCTTGTGGCCGCTAACAGGGCCTGTGTTGGGGTCAGTCCACCTCCGACCATCAGTGCCAACTCCATATGCTCGAAGTAGCCGGGGAATCGGCCTGCAGGACCCGCGTCAGTCCCAAACGTGACGGGCGCGCCAGCATCTTGGAGGATTACCATGTTCTCCATTGCCTGAACGAGCGCGACTCTGTAGGCCGCACCGGAGGCACTCGCCAGGGTACGTTCCATATAAGCAGGTTCACTCAGTCTCTCGATTTCATCTTCGTTCGCATACTCTGTGAAAAACTCGTCGTCAAAAAATCCTGGTCTTGTGCCGTAGATATATGTGCTCACTTCACGAGTAAGAGTTGGGACATAGCAGATGCCACTTTCGAGAAGACTATCTATAAACTCTTGATCCACGTCCGTATCCCTTACGGAGTGCGCGATCATCCCAGTTCCCATATCAATCAGGCGCTTGGCATCTTCAAGGTAGAAAAGATGTGTGGCAACCTGGAGCCCTCTTTCGTTCCCGACGTTCATCACAGCCTGGACGGCATCCCAGGGCATTTTACGGGACGAGCCAAGATTGTCATCTACCCTGAGCTTGAGCCAATCAACACCCGCGTCTGCATTAGCGATCGCTTGATTGCGGGCTGCCTCTGGAGTATTGCCAGCGATTACCGCTCCGGCTGATAGCAGCCGAGCTCGTGGATCCAGGGGGCTTGAAGATTTCCGCGCTTCTATCACGGCCAGGCCGTCGCCGAGACTATTCACTGTTGTGACTCCGTACTTCGCAAAGAGTTCGAGGTCACCACGGATACGGTCTTGCTCATCGACAACGTCCTCGGCTGCCCATAGACCACTTACATGACCGTGGGTGTTAATCAGCCCCGGGATCAAGACTTTACCCTCAAGGAACACGATCTCTGTCCCAGCTGGAATTTCGGCTGACGGTGACACCGCTGTAATGCGACCGTCCTCTACAACCATTGTCGCGTTCCGGATGATAGAAGCACCGGTGCCATCCCATATGGAACCGCCGACGTAGGCTGTCGTTTGGGCTTCAAGGTTAGAGCCCGCCGCGAGGAGGACGGCGGTGAGAGTCGAAAGCGAGCGTAGTCTAATCATAATCCGACCTTACTTCGAAACTGCAGTTGGTGGCAAGGGGCTTCGTCTGGTGGATGATTAAATATAAGCATTCCAGAGACACCTTGAATTGTTGTTAGACTGGCTCCTTGGGGGTGGCGAGTTCATCTTATTTAGTCATTATTGCTGGTGAGCTCCGCCCAAGCCAAGGGTGATTTGCCGTGGGCATTTCAACGAAATATAGGAATAGAATCACACACGAAAGATGGGGACCATGAAGATACTCACCGTGCTATCAGCAATGCTCGGGGTGCTACTCGCCTCTGTGGGAGAGCATTACATAGAGACTGAGCGAGTTGATCTTCCCATCCCAATAGTCCAAGGAGGCCAGGCCTCAAGTAATGATGTCATCCAGCAGTATTGCGTACGTTGTCATAATGACAGCGCATTGCGGGGAAATATGACTCTTGAGCAGTTCGATTTGGCCACCGCTGAAGACAATGCAGAGCTAGCTGAGAAAATGATCAGGAAGGTCCGTGCCGGGATGATGCCCCCCCCGGGTGCGAGGCGTCCAGCGGGCGACACTCTCCGAGTTCTAGCTGAAGAACTTGAGACACATATGGATGGATTTGCCGCACGTAGTCCCAACCCAGGTGGCCGGACGTTCCAGCGCCTTAATCGGTCGGAATATGAGAGTGCAGTCCATGATTTACTTGGTCTCAAAGTTGATGCGGGAGCATACCTACCCCTTGATACCAAGAGTGAAAATTTCGACAACATCGCTGACGTGCAGTTTCTGTCCCCAACACTACTCGATGCCTATCTGAATGCGGCAGCAGATATCAGCCGCCTCGCTTTGGGTGACCCCAATGCAAGACCGGCTGAGCATACCTACAACGTTTCCGGCTACCGCTCTCAGACAGAACGGGTTCCTGGTGCGCCATTTGGTACACGAGGGGGCGTGTCCGTCGTGCATACGTTCCCAGCAGACGGAGAGTATATTTTCCGGATTGCTTTTGAACATACCACGACCGGTGACGGTTTTGTTGGCCAGATCATGAGATTCGAGCAGGTCGAGGTCTCTGTGAATGGATCACGAGCTGCACTCTTGGATCTAGATCAATGGATGCGCATATCCGATCCCGAAGGCATTTCGATGCGGACTGATCCGATCTTTGTGCGTGCCGGACCACAACGTGTGACAGCTGCTTTCATCCGGAGAACAGAAGGACCAGTGGAGGACCTGATGTCCCCACATGACTGGTCTCTTGCTGATCGTCATACCGGTATCAGTGGTTATGGTTTGACTCTTCTACCGCATGTCCGCGACCTGATCATTTCAGGTCCGAGCAAGGTTACTGGTGTCTCTGAATCGCCGATTCGGGAGAATGTTTTTACCTGTCGTCCTACTTTGGCTGATGAGGCATATCCTTGCGCTGAGGAGATTATCTCCGGACTAGCCAGACGAGCATACCGAAGACCGCTTAATGAACGGGATCTTGAATTCCTAATGTCGTTTTATGAGGAAGGTGCGAGTGGTGGTTTCGAGGTTGGAATCCGTACCGCACTTCAAGCGATTCTAGCAAGTCCTCACTTCGTATTCCGTTTTGAAGAAGCTCCTCCGAACATGCAGCCGGGAGAAAGCTATCGAATTAATGACGTCGATTTAGCGTCACGACTTTCTTTCTTCCTGTGGGGAACCGCGCCTGACCCCGAACTGCTGGGAGTGGCTGAGCGAGGGGAACTCTCTGATCCGGAAGAGCTTAAGAATCAAGTCCTTAGGATGCTGAGCGATAGGCGTGCTGAGTCTCTTGGCTCGAGGTTCGCAGGGCAGTGGCTTCGCTTACAGGACCTTGATAAGGTCCATCCTGATCAATTCTGGTTCCCTGATTTCGATCAACAGCTTGCAGAAGCAATGCGGCAAGAGACCGAGCTGTTGTTCAACTATTTAGTACGTGAGGATAGGAGTATTTTAGACCTCTATTCAGCGGACTACACATTCGTAAACGAGCGGTTGGCTCGGCACTACGGTATCGCAGGCGTTGTGGGTAATAATTTCCGTCGGATTGTATATCCGGATGATCACAGGAGAGGAGTGCTGGGGCATGGAAGCGTGCTTACGCTGACTTCTAACGCCAATCGCACGTCACCTGTGCTTCGCGGTAAGTGGGTGATGGAGGTTCTTCTTGGATCTCCGCCACCGCCTCCTCCACCAGGAGTTCCAGACCTTGAGGAAACTGAAGGCTCTGAAGCGGGAAGGATGTTGACCACTCGTGAACGTATGGAGCTACACAGAACAAGTCCTACCTGTAATTCCTGTCACAGGTTTATTGATCCAATTGGTCTCGCACTAGACAACTTTGATGTCACGGGCCGGTGGCGGATACGAGAGAATGGCGTACCCCTCGACACTAGAGGCGAGCTCTACGATGGTACGCCTATTTCAAATCCAAAGGAGCTTAAGGATGCTCTCTTGAAGCGGCCGATACCCCTAATTCGGACATTTACTGAAAATTTGATGGCGTACGCCCTGGGAAGAAGGGTAGAATACTATGATCAGCCAACTGTTCGATCGATAACCCGGGCTGCTGCTACCGAGGGATACAGAATGTCCGCTTTTATTCTGGGGGTAGTTGAAAGCGAGGCGTTTCAGGTTCAGCAAGTGGCAAGTGTAGTCGACAATCAGCTGCAAGATCTGCCAAATTAGATGTGAGGAGACGAGCTATATGAATTTTGTCACGGGAAAGCAGATACCGCGCCGTACATTCATGAAAGGTGTCGGTGCTTCGATGGCCTTACCTTTTCTGGATGCCATGGTCCCAGCTGGTAGAGTGTGGTCGAAGGCGTTGCCGGAGGTAGATCCAACCCGTGTGATCGCAATTGAGATGGTCCATGGAGCCGCTGGATGTAACGAGTGGGGTGCTACCCAAAACTTATGGTCCCCTGCCCAGGTTGGGCGTGATTTTGACTTAGCGCCAAGTGCACTTAGCCCTCTCGAGTCTTTCCGCGACTATTTGACGATTATTAGTAACACTGACGTAAAGATGGCTGAGGCATTCGAGCCGCCCGAGATTGGGGGTGACCACTTCCGATCGAGTGCAGTCTATCTCACCCAGTCTCACCCAAAGCAAACCAGGGGCTCAGACCTTTACGCGGGAACATCTTTTGATCAACTGTGTGCGCAGCGATTCGGTCAGGATACATCGATTCCGTCAATGCAGCTGTGTATTGAACCGGTAGATCAATCTGGTGGGTGCGCTTATGGCTACGCCTGTGCCTATACAGATTCGATAAGCTGGGCATCACCGAGTGAACCACTCCCAATGATCCGGGATCCTCGTGTGGCGTTTGAGATGCTATTCGGGGCAGGTGGGACTGCAGAAGAACGCGCAGCTCGTAGGAAGACGAATAAGAGTATTCTTGATTGGATCACGGAAGAAATTGCTTTTCTTAGGAAAGATTTAGGACCCACGGACCACGCTAGGTTGGACCGTTATCTGGACAACGTTCGTGAATTGGAGCGACGTATCCAGACAATTGAAGCCCGGAACATGAATGGAGAATCTCGCGAGCTACCTGAGTCTCCTGCGGGTGTGCCCGACTCTTTTGAAGAGCACGTCAAGCTGATGTTTGACCTTCAGGTTCTTGCTTTTGCGTCAGACGTTACTCGTGTGTTTTCCTTCAAGACTGGTCGGGACGCTTCTGGTCGTGTGTATCCGGAGAGCGGCACTGATCGGCCGTTCCATGGAGCTTCACACCACGGAGGACGTGAGGAGGCAATTCTTGAGTTCTTTAAGATCAACAAGTACCACACGAGCCTACTCCCCTACCTCTTGAACAACCTCGCGAGCGTTGAAGAAGCCGACGGTAATCTGCTGGACAACACGATGATCATCTATGGGTCACCGATGGCGGACGGAAATCTCCACAACCACCGACGTTGCCCCTTGACCGTTCTCGGGGGTGCAGGGGGGCACAACCCTGGAAATCTTCACTTAAAAGCTCCGGACGGGACCCCAATGGCCAACGTAATGCTGAGCTTGCTCCATGATCTCGGGGTTGATGACTTGGAGAACTTCGGAGACAGCAGTGGGGAGTTATCATTGTCGATGCCGGTCCCTTTGTCTACTAACAACTAAGGAGCGAGCATTGATAGGGCGTGACGTAAGTCTGAAGGTTGTGGGCTTACTATGCTTTAGCTTGCTGATTCTTGCAGGCACACCCGGAGATTCACCAGTCGCCGATGCAGCGATGATGGGGGATCTCGACGAGGTGCGCTTGCTTTTGAGTGGGGGAGCAGATGTGAACGCTGCTCACGCAGATGGTATGACCGCGCTCCACTGGGCCGCAGAAAACGCGCATACAGAAATGAGTTCGCTGCTTGTCGCAGCTGGTGCAAACCTTGAGGCTGTGACGCGTATAGGCGGTTATACCCCTCTTCATTTGGCGACGAGGAAGGGTTCCAGAGGGGTTGCCTCGAGTCTCCTTGAGGGAGGCGCTGATCCACGAGCTGAAACCGAGACGGGTAAGGTTACCCCACTCCACTTCGCTGCAGCTGCCGGAGAGGTTGGGTTGACGTCTTCTTTAATAGCCCATGGTGTGGATGTAGATGTACGTGAATCGACTTGGGGCCAAACACCTTTAATTTTTGCATCTTCAGCTGGTCATCTGGATGTCGTGCATGTGTTGCTCTCGAATGGAGCTGATGCTTCACTGACGACGAAGGTCGTCGACATTCCTGTGCTAGATGAGGTAGACCGAACGGCGCGCGCGGTTCGTAACGAAATGCTGGAGGCCTTCAAATCTGCAGCAATGGGAGGGCCTAGTTGGCGGCCAGAGCCCAGCCAGGTGCGGGCAGCAGTGCAGGCAGCCCAACAAGTTCAGCGCTCCCTGACGAGTGTGTCGGATGCCCCAGAGCGGGAAGAGCAACCGGGTGCTCAGTTGGAGGCCCCACTTGGTTACACGGAGTTGGTAGGCAGGCAGGGAGGGCTTACACCGCTACTCCATGCGGTACGCGAAGGTCACGTGGATATTGTACTCGCTCTTGTGGATTTCGGAGCGGACATCAATCAGGTAAGCGACGGAGACCGCACTAGCTCGATCTTAATGGCAACAATAAACGGGCACTTTGATCTAGCGCTGCTACTCCTTGATCGCGGTGCGGACCCGACACTCGCTAGCGATGCTGGTGCAACACCACTCTTTTCGTCCCTGAACACACACTGGGCACCCAAATCCCGTTATCCTCAACAGCACGCGTATCGTCAGCAGGATGCGACGTACCTAGATGTGATGAAGAGGCTGTTAGAAGCTGGTGTAGATCCGAACGTCAGGCTCAGGAAGCATATTTGGTACATGTCCTACACTTTCGACCTGCTCCGAGTGAACACAATTGGTGCAACTCCTTTCTGGCGTGCAGCTTACGCCACCGATGTCGACGCGATGAAGCTTCTTGTGGAGTACGGGGCAGAGTACGGGGTTCCAACACTGAAACCACCTGGTCGTGGACGTGGTGGACGTGGTGGGGCCAGTTCGAGCGAAGATCCTTCGGGGTTAGCACCTGTTCCTGAGGGCGGTCCAGGAGTATTTCCTATCCACGCTGCAAGTGGGGTCGGATATGGAGAGGGATATGCAGGCAATTCACATCGGCATGTGCCAGATGGTTGGGTACCTGCGGTGAAGTACTTGGTCGGAGAACTAGGGGTAGATGTAAACGCTAGGGACCATAACGGCTACAGTCCGGTTCATCATGCAGCAGCTCGCGGTGACAACGAACTTATCCATTACCTGGTCCAGCAAGGTGCTGATGTGACGTTTATTAGCCGCCGAGGGCAGACAACGGTTGATATGGCGAACGGTCCACAGCAACGGATCAGTCCATTCCCGGAGACAATCTCGTTGCTGGAAAGCCTGGGTGCTAAGAACAATCACAACTGCTTGTCTTGCTGATAGCCTAGTCGGTCCGCTGGCCCGAACCTTCGCCGCTAGAGAGTTCTTCTAGCATACGCTCAAAAATTAAGCGCTGTTCTTCATCAATGCTGATCACGAGCGTGATTTCGTCGTATTCGAGCTGGGTTATCTCGCTTTCAGCGAGAATCCCTTGAATCCCTTCCTGAAAGAGGGCTCGTATGCGTTCACGCTCCTGAAGTTCGTGCGTACGGCCGAGCTCCGCGTGAAAGTCGTCCCGTTGCTCGTTGATTACTATGTGAGCTTGAACGAAAATGGTCATACGGTCGGTCGTAACTTGCGGGAGTTCCTGGTTCTGGGCTGACAGGAATGGGGGCGCCCATAGACCTAGCGATAACACGATTGCCGAAGCCATGCTGAAACGATAAGCCTTCTGGTTTTGAATGCTAATTATGTATTCTCCGAGCCTACTCGTAGGTTGGCGGATTGAGAATCATGCTGCAGCCTTCCTCGAAAGGCAGTGGGGTGAAATCACAGACCAGCTGTGGGGACTCCCCCCACAGCCGATTTCGTTCTTTCCCCGACATTCATAAACTATCTATCTCTCTATGATCGAATTTTCTACTCTTTCAGGCCGTTCTTGTGGCTAACTGAATCCGACTTTCCTATAGTATAATTGGTAGGGATTGATGCGAATAAACAAGATCTCTCAGAAAAAGGACTGCAAGAAGACATAGATGAAGACCCTGGCAACCGTATCTACTGTATTTGGTTTCACTCTCATAATTGCTAGTGGGGCTTATGGTCCCCCCGCTTTGCTGAAGCCATCGCCTGAGTTCGTGCATCCAAATGCGGGTGCCCAAGAAACGATGGCAGAGCCGGTTATTGACCATACCGAGGTGGTCGAACAGTACTGTGTACGGTGCCATAATGACCGGAGAATGACCGGCAACATGTCTCTTGAGGGCTATGACGCTTCCGCTCCGGAAATGAGCGCTGAATTGTCCGAGAAAATGATCCGGAAACTGAGAGCGGAGATGATGCCGCCACCGGGAGCGCGGCGCCCAGTTGGAGACACACTCTTATCACTCGTCCTAGCCCTTGAGTCCAGCCTGGACAAGGCGGCTGGTGCCAACCCAAACCCGGGAGGACGCAGTTTTCAAAGGCTGAACCGGGCGGAGTATGGACGCTCTATTCGTGAATTGCTAGACCTAGAGATTGATGCAGGTGATTATCTCCCACTCGATACGAAAAGCGCGAATTTCGACAATATCGCTGACGCCCAGATACTTTCTCCGATGTTGCTTGATACCTACTTCCGTGCTGCCGCCGAGATTAGCCGACTCGCCGTCGGAAATCCGAATGCTCTCCCATCCTCAAAGACGTTCACAAATGGGGGATATGTTTCCCAGTGGGATCGGGTAGAGGGCGCACCATTCGGGACACGTGGTGGAATCTCGGCCATACACACCTTTCCGGCGGACGGTGACTACGTATTCAGGATGGCCTTTGAACATACTACGACCGGGGGATTTTTCGGCGGCACTTCCAGGGACGAGCAGATAGAGATCTCGATCGATGGTGAGCGCATCGCACTTTATTGGGTCGATCGTTTCATGAACGTCTCGGATCCGAACGGCGCAAACATGCAAAGTGACCCGATCTTTGTGCGAGCAGGTCCACACCGGGTGAGCGCCGCTTTCTTGAGACAAGCTGAGGGACCCAGGGAGGATTTAGTTTCCCCTCATGAGTGGTCGCTAAGCGATAGACAGATTGGGGTAAGCGGTTATGGAGTCACAGCGCTTGCTCACCTCAAGGATCTAGCTATCACAGGTCCCCACGAACCCACTGGTGTTTCAGAGACTCCGAGTCGGCGCCGAGTGTTCAGTTGCCGGCCGCTTACTCCAGAGGAAGCACCCGCGTGTGCGGAAGAAATTATATCCCGTCTGGGTCCTCAGGCCTTTCGCCGGCCACTCACACAGGCCGACCTTGAGGGGTTGATGTCCTTCTACGAACTGGGATTTGCCGACGGGGGGTTTGAGCTTGGAATGCGGACAGTGATAGAAGCTATGCTGGCTAGTCCTGACTTCGTGTTCAGGTTTGAAGAAGCACCGAGTGGGGTACAGGCGGGGGAAAGCTACACAGTAAGCGACATCGATTTGGCATCTCGACTTTCATTTTTCCTTTGGGGCGCTCCGCCAGATACTGAGTTATTGGCCGCCGCCGAAAAAGGTGAATTGTCTGACGATATCAGGCTAACTGCGCAGGTCAGACGTATGCTCAAGGATTCGCGGGCAGAGGCTCTAGGGACACGGTTCGCGAGTCAGTGGCTCCGTTTGGAGGACTTGGACAAAGTCCACCCCGACCGACTGTTTTTCCCGGATTTTTACCAACAGCTTGCTGATGCGATGCTCAGGGAGACCGAACTGTTCTTCAATGGTCTTGTTCGTGAGGATCGCAGCGCGCTTGAGTTGTATTCCGCGGACTACACGTACTTGAATGAAGCCCTGGCAAAGCACTACGGCATTCCGGGAATCACAGGAACCCATTTCCGTAAGGTCCGATACCCGGATGATACCCGTCGCGGAATTCTCGGACACGGAAGCATCCTCACACTTACCTCCCATGCTAACCGGACGTCCCCTGTACTTCGTGGCAAGTGGGTC
>DLRL01000028.1 GCA_002501085.1 Gemmatimonadales bacterium UBA7889 | reverse complement strand
GATCGATGTGATCGAATCAGAACAAACTGAGGACATCTTGATGCTTGCGGGTGTCCCAGACGAGGATGAGCTGAGACACAACTGGATAGAGTCTGTGACTACTCGTCTCCCTTGGTTGATGTTGAACCTTGCTACAGCAGCGATGGCAGCGTCCGTCATCCTTGTGTTCAAGGACTTGATAGAAAAGGAACTGACTCTCGCTTTCATAGCACCGATCATAGCGGCGCTGGGTGGCAGTTCTGGTACCCAATCACTTGCTGTGACTATCCGCCGTATCACGGTTCAGGGATCCGGGTCGGCCAGGGGGTTTGTCGCCAAGGAGATCTTGATAGGCCTAGTTAACGGAGCAGTTCTCGGGAGTGGAGTGGCTCTACTTGCGTTCCTGATCGATGGGAACGTGATGCTTGGGGTGGTTGTTCTACTTGCGATGTGGGCGAATCAAATCGTTGCCGGTTTCGCAGGAGCGTTTATCCCCACTACGCTAGATCGTGCTGGAATCGATCCGTCTATCGCCTCTTCAGTGTTCGTGCATACACTTACCGATCTCTTAGGATTCTTTCTATTACTTTGGCTAGCCTCCCATCTTCTGCTGTAATTTTGCTTGGTCGGTCCAGACAGAGGGGACGGCGTGAAGCATCTGTTGCGGATGACCGCGAGTGTTTTAAATCTAAGCTTGGGCGATAGTAGTGGCTTTTTCATTTAAAGCTGGGTTCTGTTAGATCCAGATTGATGCCAAGAGGGGTATCCCCGAACTAATGAAGACGAGACGGATTCGGTGACCGGTCCCCTTGAATCTGCGCTTGCAGAGTTGCTTGAGCGCTTCCATGACGGACAACCTGTTGCTTTAGGGCGGGCGATTTCACTTGTAGAAAATGAACGTCCGGGTTTTCAGGACTTTCTTCACGAAGTATTGCGAGTCGGCCCCAGGGCAGCACGCATAGGCTTCACCGGACCGCCAGGCGCTGGAAAATCGAGCCTGCTCTCCATGGTGGCGACGAACTGTCGAACTCAAGACGAACAGCTTGGGGTCGTTGCTGTTGATCCGACTTCTCCGTATTCGGGCGGTGCGCTCCTTGGAGATCGAATCAGAATGAGTGACCTAGCGACTGATCCAGGGATCTTCATCCGATCTATGGCTACCAGAGGTTCACTTGGAGGTCTCGCCACGACGACAAAAGAGGTCTTAGATCTCATGGATGCGTTCGGTTTCGATCGAGTGTTAGTCGAGACCGTCGGAGTAGGCCAGACAGAGCTTGAGATCACTGCAGCTGCCGACACTGTGATCGTCGTGCTAGTGCCTGAATCCGGGGACGCCATTCAGGCGATGAAAGCCGGGCTCATGGAGATCGCTGATATTTTCGTCGTGAACAAGGCGGACCGCCCCGGTGCAGACCGGCTTGTTAAAGATCTTCGTCAGGGACTGCACTTGAGGGCGGCTACAGCGATTGAAAGTGCGCCCGCTCACCACGGTCTTGATCTAGCTCGGATCATGAGGAAGGAATCTTGTGAGGAGCCAAGAGGTCCAGGTTGGTCGCCGCCGGTACTCTCAACGGTAGCTCAAAGTGGAGAAGGTGTTGAAGATCTGATGGATACCATCAAGGCACATCGTTTCTGGCTTGAAGAGTCCGGTGAACTCGAAGAGCGGAGGCGAGGTCGCAGGAAAGTCCGCATCCAAGATGTTGTGGATCGTGAACTACGCCGAACGGCATGGCGTTCTGATACAGTGCTTGCTGAATTGGACCAAGGTTTGGAGCGAATTCAAAAGAGGAAAGACACCCCCTACTCGGTTGCTTGGGATATCCTGGACCGACTCTTACGTTGACCCTTCGTAAGTTCTGTAGGCATGTTTTCCTTAGTGCCTTACCCGCTGACGTACGGGATACTGGAGTTGACGAACAAGAGGTGAATCATGTCGACGATCGAGAAAGACGCTTCAGCTTCATCGGAACTCCTGGCTTTACTGAGAGAGCAGGAGGATGAGCTCTCTGAATTGAAAGAACGCCTTAGCCGTTGGGAGCAGAGCTGCGCTGACGCTCCAGAGCGAGAAATTCTTTTTTCAACGGTCTCCGGTCGTGAAATAAAGCCGCTATATACTTTGCTCGATCGAACTGCCTCTCAGTATCAGGATGCTCTCGGGCTCCCAGGGGAATACCCGTTCACGCGTGGGCCCTACAGCACGATGTACCGCACTCGCCTTTGGACCATGAGACAATTTGCTGGATTCGGGACGGCTGAGGAGACGAATGAGCGCTATAAGTACCTCTTGAGGCAAGGGCAGACCGGACTTTCTGTGGCCTTCGATTTCCCCACCCTTATGGGATTCGATTCTGATCACCCTCGCTCAATTGGAGAAGTTGGGGTGTGCGGAGCGGCGATCTCATCACTTCATGACATGGAGAGGCTATTCGATGGGATTCCTCTAGACGAAGTCTCAGTGTCGATGACGATCAATGGCCCTGCGATCATACTGTTCTGTTTCTATGTGGTGGCTGCCGAGAAGCAGGGGATTTCTCCAGGAGTACTTCGTGGTACGGTGCAGAACGACATTCTCAAAGAGTACCAAGCTCAGCATGCATGGATATTCCCACCGGAGCCAGC
>DLRL01000032.1 GCA_002501085.1 Gemmatimonadales bacterium UBA7889 | reverse complement strand
CAAACTTGAACGAAACTCCTAAAACCTCTGTACTCTTCGTCTGTCTTGGGAACATTTGCCGTTCCCCGCTGGCTGAAGGAATCTTCAGGTATCTCGTGGAAGAGGAGGGATTAGGCGATCACTTCTCGATTGACTCTGCAGGAACAGGAGCATGGCATGTTGGAGAGCGGCCCGACGGTCGAGCTTCACTCGTAGCTCAACAACATGGGATCAATCTGGATGCTCGGGCCCGACAGGTCCAACAAGAAGATTTTGAACGCTTTGATTATATGATCGCTATGGATCGCGAGAACCTGAGGGCGCTGGAGGAATTGAGTCCAGAAACCAACAACAACACCCAAATCACACTCCTTTGCTCCCACGATCCTACTGGTGACAACGAAGACGAGATCCCTGATCCCTACTACGGTGGAGCCAGCGGGTTCGAAAATGTCTACCAACTGGTGCACCAATCTTGTAAGGGATTACTTCAACAACTTCTCGCCGCTTGATAACTCTATTATCAGTGTAGAAACGTGAGGCAGCCCCTAGTACCCTCCTAGGCTGCGGCTCCGGTTCTGACCATCGCGACGATCCTCTCGAATGCCTCTTCAATTAGAGCGTCCGCTGCTGCGAAGCTGAGTCTCACCCACCGGTCATCACCAAACGCAGCACCCGGCACAAGCGCCACGCCATGTTCCTGCAGAAGCCGCGAGCACCAAGCCGTAGCATCACTTTCATCTGCTCCAAAAAGTCCATCCACACGAAAATAGAGGTAAAACGCCCCTTCAGGTCGAATGTATGGGACACCAGGGAGAAGTTGATCCATGAGGGTTATGACAAGGTTTCGGCGGCGCCGAAAAGCGACTCCCATTTCAGCGATCGCAAAAGAAGCTGCCTCCACATTACGAAACGCTTCCAGGGCTCCTACTTGAGAAGGAGTAGCCGTATTGGATGTGATCTGACTCTGAAGTGCAGTGAACTTCTGAGCAACTTCAACACTTGAGTATGAGAAACCAACCCTCCAGCCAGTCATTGCATAGCTTTTCGAAGCACCATCAACCAGAATGAAATTGCTGACATCCGACTCTGGCAAATCCAGGATGCCAGGGGCTGCGCCGCCCTCCTCACCGAAGTACACATTACGATAGATCTCGTCACTCACGATCCAGATTCCGCGGTCTTTAGCCCAAGCAGATAGTTCCCCGAGTTCTGCTAGAGAGTAAATCGCACCGGTGGGATTGCATGGAGTATTCAACACGAGTCCCTTTGTGTTCTCGGAAACAACACGTTCTAGGTCCGATGGTACGACCTTAAAATTGTTGGCTTCAGCTCCGAAAACCGTCACAGGTTCAGCACGTGCGAGCATGACTAGGTCTGGATAGGTCGTCCAGTATGGGGCGGCGACCAATACTTCATCGCCAGGGCCACAGAGAGAGAAAAATGTGTTAAATAGCGCTTGCTTAACACCGGCGCTGACTACGACCCCCTGCCAATTGATTTCACGACCTGAACGGGCCCCGAGGTGATTGGCAATCGCCTTACGGAGTTCTGGGAGACCCGCAGGCGGTGTGTAGCGTGTGCGGCCTGACCTGACACCGTGCACTGCCGCATCAGCTATGAATAGAGGTGTGTCAAAATCAGGCTCACCCGCTCCGAGATTGACGATGTCACGGCCTTCAGCTACCAGGCTCTTGGCCAAAGTGCTAACCGCAATTGTCGCCGAAGGCTTGAGTCTCTCGACATTGGCGCTAAAGGACATGACACTCCTTTGAAGAGCAATCTGGGAAAGAAATATGGTGGGACCCTAAGGCCGGAGGAAGCACCCAATACTCTGGCCGACCGCAGCGGGTTCGGCCACCTTCCCATTCCATGATTTACAAGTCTCCATGCCTACTGATAGACGTCGTAGACCCGCTCTCTTTCTTGGCCCACCTTCAGGTAAGGTCAGTAGAGCAAACAACGGGAAGTCATGTACAGCGCGTCCCAGTTGAACTCCGTCCTCCACCAGCAGAGCTGATCGGCGCTGACCACCCCTTCTGGCTTCAGCGCTGGGAACAAGCAGAAACTCTAACGGGAGGACTCAACCTATCCCTGAGAAAGCCATGCCTGGTGCCTTGGTCTCGTAAAGCTCACGAGCTCTTATGCCATGCCCGTGCATCTGGACTAGACGAGGCCGACAAACTGCTTGATTTGATCTTCCAAGCCTTCCTGCTGAAGGGAAAGGATGTAGGTCGAGTCGATATACTCGTGGGTCTTGGGCAATCTGTGGGATTAGAGTTGAGCGAAACCAAGGCAGTCCTAGACATCGACCGGTATGAAGCAGAAGTCTCTGATGCCCTTGAATACACTCGCTCACAGAAAGCTGAGGTTCCGCCGGTGCTCATCAAGGGCCATAAGCACCTAAGGGACTTCCACAACGACCAAGCGATCGGCACCTTTCTAGCCACGACTTGATTGGAGTTCGGGGCCCGGACACACTCAAGTCTCTTAAACATACAGACTATAGTCACAAATATGGCCGGTTATCAGCGTAAGACAGCGCTCTCGCCCAAAGAAGTCTTTTCGGAAGCCGAGGATTTCCTTCCTCGACTTGTTGGGCTCACCCGCGCAAACGACTCAAGTCATACTGCTACATATGACGGTGCTGAAGGGACGGTCACACTAACCGCTCATCGGCATGGGCCCTACACCGATGTTGTGGCTACTACCGACCAACTTCGTACATCAAGAATGGATTACGAGGTACAAAAACTCTTGAATCGCCTTCCATATGAACCCGGTGACCTTGGTGGTCCAGGTTCTGGTGACCCTACCTAAAACAGCACTCAAAGTGGATTCATTCGAAGAACTCGGGTTAAGCCCCGAGCTAGTTGAGGCACTGGCTGCCGAAGGGATTGAACAGCCAACATCAATACAGAAATCGGTGATTCCTTTTGTGTATCGTGGGAATAATGTGATCGTAACAGCCGGTCCCGGAAGTGGGGTGACTATATCCTGGGCAGTAGCCCTACTAAATCGCTTTCATGACCGACAAGAGGGAGCTCCTAAGGTGCTTGTGCTCACGCCCTCACGTGACCGGGCTAATGATTTAGCCGAATCGATGAGCCGGATCGCCAACCACATTGGACAGGTTGTGGGAGCACTAGGATCTCAATGGGTACAGCCCGAACAAGCAACATTACTCTTCGCGACACCTGGCGATGTCTTAGCAAGTTGTGCCACTCATGAACTTACACTTGAGCCTGTGGAAGCAATCGTTCTGGACCAAGCAACCCGCATCGATGAGTTCGATGGCCTTGAGGAAGTTGAGCTCGTCCTGAGCTACCTAGCCAGCACAACACAGCGAATCGTCACTTCTCTGCCTGTTACAAGTGCTGTAGCAGACTTCTGTAAACGGCACTTAAAGCGTGCGATCAGTTTACCCTCCGCGGATACATCGGTGGCCGATGGGCCCAGGCGTGGTACACTGCAGTTTCGGATCACAACCGAGCCACTTGAACACGAGGCCCTCAAGGTCGTAGAGAATGTCTTAGCTTCCAGAGCAGCACATGTGCTGCTCTACTGCCGCAACGACGACCGTGCGGCCGATATCGGAGACTATTTGACACTCCACGGCTACCTCGCCGGTGCCCCTGGTGATACAAAAGTTTCCGTATGGCTTGGTGTCAATCCACTCGAAGTACGAAGCGCCATCAGTGACCACAAGCACATACCTATCATTAGTTGTGACGTACCAGCTGACGTGGATGATCTTGATCGTCGCCACGGTACTTCGGATCAGGGTTTCGTAGTGGTTCTGCCCCGAGAGATACCACACCTTCGTGCAACCGCCCGACAAGCAGGCTATGAAGTTGTTCCATTCCCGCCCGAAATTAAAAAGAGTGCTGGTCCCATTGCCGCGCTACATGATTCAATTCGAGAGGTGATAAAGAAGGAGGACATTGCACCGTACTTATTCGCCCTCGAATCTCTGTTCGAAGAATATGATGCGGCTGAAGTGGCTGCAGCGCTTGCTCTCTTGAGTAAACGCTCAGTAACGACCGAGGGGGGCCCTGCCCCTGCAAACGCTCCGACCAATGTACCAGCATGGGCCAAACTCTTCGTCGGAATTGGCGCACGAGATGGGCTGCAGCCTGGTGATCTTTTGGGTACGATCACAGGAGAAGCGAACGTATCAGGAGACACGGTTGGGCGCATCGAGATCAAGGAAAACTATACACTCGTAGAAGTTCATGATTCAGTTGCACAAGCCGTCATCGCAGCACTTAATGGAAGAACAATCTGCGGGCGGGCAGTGCGCGCGGACTTTGACAGACCGCAACGAGGCGGCGGCGGTCATCGTCTAAATAAGTCGAGGAATAGTTGACTGAGGTGAAATACGAAGAGGCCGTGTCACCTCGAAAGTGACACGGCCTCTTATTTCGCGGGTCACACCTGACCGCTACCGCTCCGATCAGATACCCAGGACGTAAACTTCGGGGGCTTACCCTCCTTTGACTGCGTCCTTCAAGCCCTTCCCTGCCCGGAATCCCGGCGTCTTGGTAGCCGCGATATAAATCTGCTGGCCAGTCCGAGGGTTCCGGCCCATCCGGGCCTTACGATGTTTGGCTTCAAACGTACCAAAGCCGGTGATTTGGACCTTGCGGTCTCCTTTGAGCGCAGAGGAGATGATCCCGCCACTTGGGCCAAAGAGTGCGTCCACGCAACGCGATGCATCAGCCTTGGTCATGCCGGTTGCACTCGCGAGGGCGTCCACTAAGTCGGACTTGTTCATCTGGTTGCTCCTGTCACTTAGATGGGTAAGTTATCGCGGCCGAAGCCGCCGTTCTTGCAGGCCTGGAGAACTCTCTCCCATCGAGCTTTGGATCACTCGAAAAGCCGCATGAAATCGAGTGTTTCCGAGCCTTGCCGGTCACAGTTAGATAACTGTAAGGCACACTCGTGAGAGCGTCAAGGTAAAAAACAGCCTGAAGACCGCATGATTCCTGGCTTCTTGGCTGGTTTGATCTTGGTATTTAACCGGATCAGGCAAACTAGTGTCACGTAGATATCAGTCTGGAGTCTAAATTAGCATGTACTACGAGTGATAGTACTGTGTGTAATTTAACCTACTGTATATAGAGTTGCTAAAGAGATTCGGCATGGACACGACTACGTCATATCTTTAGGGGATAAGCAAAACTTACGTATCCCCTATTTGCCGACCTAAGAAAATGGCCACATCAAAAGGGTATACAGCCCAACAGAGACAGGATCTGGTAAACGCCTTTGGCAAGCAGATAACGCTAAGATGTCCGGACTGCGATATTCTCTTGGACCACCTCCATATACCACCGCGCTCCGATGTTTCCTACGTGCGGGATCGGGTCCTACTTACCTGTTCGTCTTGTCACCGGACACTGATCATCGACCATGGCCCAAGTGATTAAGAGCAAGACGCTCTTGCACGCTCACCTAACAATCTCCGGAAATTCCAACCTGAAGTAGTATCAAAATCTTCCTGACATTCACCAGACACCATTCGCTCTTAGGTGTCGAGACTATTGCCGGTATTCCCTATCGGGTTAGAGCTTCCAGGATCGTTTTCACAACCCGAACTGGTTGATCATGATTCGGATAGCGGTACTTGTCAGTGCTCTCGCGGTCATCTGCTCCGCAAAACTGTCTGCACAAACTTACCACACGCTACCACGTGTTCTGGAACTGCCGGCTTCAACACAAGCCATGGCTCTTGGTGGAGCATACATGACGAACTCTCCTCAAGCTGACGTTCTGTTCTACAACCCAGCTCTCCTAGTGGGAGTTCAGAGCTTCGGCCTAGATATACAGCAATGGGGAACAGCGAGCTGGGCATCAACTGCGGTAGCAGCAAGGCAGTGGTTCGGGGGGGGCATCGGTATCGGCCTTCATGTACTCCAATATGGAGCACCTGGCCCAGGCGGATATACCGCACCCAGCGGGCAGGCCCACCTCTTTGATGCTGGCGCACTCCCAGTTTCGGAACGAGTAGCTACCGTCGGCTATGCACGTGAAATCAAGGGAATCAACTTAGGCTTAGCGATTAAACTGATCGAAGAGCGTGTAGCACTTAACAAGTTTGTCGATAGTGGTGCTCGGGCGCGCGATGGTGCGGTGTGGTTTGACGCCGGGATTTCAAAAAATTTTGGGCGTTTCACCACAAGTCTTTCATATCAAAACAACGGGGACAGACTGTTTGCAGGAGAATACCTAGGAGATTATCACGGTGCCGACCGAATCACTCTCGGCGTCAGCTCATCGGGAATGCAGTTCGGCATTTTCGACTATGGTATCACCGCAGCCATAACCCAAGTCAGGACATTCAAAAAGGATTCTTCGACAATCCCGGCTGCTGGACTTGAGATCAGTTACTGGCCAATACGCGGAAGAACATTTGTCGCGAGAGCTGGCGTGCAACGAACCCCGTATTACGAAGATGCCAGCCCGTTCACCTTCGGCTTTGCGTACTGGGGTGACAACCTTGTGCTTGAGTGGTCCTTCCAAGGCATAGAGCAAAGCGAGCTTCGAACACACCGGTTTGGCGTGAGTTGGCGATAGATACTAGCTCAATAGTTTCTTTCAACTCGAGCCCCAAGGAACGCGGAATCAAGATCAGAGAAGCCTATCTGATCAATAGAGACCTCTCCCGCATGGACACGGTCAAAAACGAATCGGATCTCCATGAGCTGCCCAAGATCTAATCCCTGATTTTCAGCTTTGAAATCTCCGAGGGGGATAGAGTAAGTCTGAAGTATGAGTTCCCAGTGATCAGCAAAGCGCGCGCGCTCTTGATCAACTCTACGTAGTATCCATGTGTCTAAAGGACGACGGATCGGGCCGTAGTCGCTGAGAGTGACCCTGGCAACCCTACCCATAGCATCCTCTAATTCTACACTGAGATCTACCTCCGACTCCGCTTCATCGCCTGTGCTACTGCCACGAGCCTCTTCTTCATGGCCGTCAGACTCTTGATCCGATGACGCTGAGTCTGGATCGCCCCGCGGTCTTGGTACGGAGTTTGTGGGCCCTAACATGAAATCGAGTGTATGACCCTCACTAAGCTGCCAACGTTCAGACAACCCTCCCGGCAGTTCCAGAGAGTACTTGGCAGGAGGGCCGTGACGGGTAGTGTCAGACCCTGAGATACGGTTATTCCAACCAATAGTAACCGCCTGATTTTCCTGACTCGCCGATGTACTACTGCGGTTACTGGAACGGAGCGCAAGCAACTCCTCTTTCCAAGTTTCTAAGGAGTCTCCTTTCAGCAAAACTCCTGCCTCCGTGCCAACTGTAATATCGATGTCTTCTTCGAACGTAGCGAGTGGCCGAAAGCCGCTAGTTTCAAACCGAGTGATGTACATCGTCGAGGGCAGCCAGCCACCTATCACCCGATGATCGCGAAAAATCGGTAGGTACTGCTTGTCACCTTTCAACACGACCTCAAGAAACGCCGAGACATAGATTTCTGAAAACCGCCTTTGATCTTCCCCGTCAATCAATCCACGAAGGTCGAGTGAGCGTCCGCTCCGTGGACCACCATCATGAGAGCCCCAAACCGTGTTCCACTGCCCATGGTTTGCACGGTAAACGTAGATTGCGGATTTGAAATTGAAGAGATCTGATTCATTGAACTTCAGGCGGTCGTAGATCCTTAAACCATGAAAACTGGTGACATCACCATCATGAGAACCATGGAAAGTCAGGTAGCTTACATCCTCAACTACAACCTTACGACCTGTAGGTAGATACTGCCCGTCGACCGGTGCGACGGAGATGATCCCCTTGATTCCATAGTCGAAACTGAACTCGAGTGAAGCATCGTCTGGATAGTAAGAAAGCCGATTGAAGGCTGCTGCGTTGGCCACAGCTTCTCCACCTCGTGAGTGGCCGATAAGAGCAATATTATCCATATCGACCTTGCCCTCGAAGGGGTTACCCACTTCCTGATTGAAACCTTCAAAAACCTCTAGATGTTTGAGTAAGAACCAGCCACGAGCATCATTTTCTCCTCGGATACCACCATTGATGAAGTTCTCATCGACACTAGCCAGAATGTATCCTCTGGTCGCTAGGAGTTCGCCCAGGTAATCGTATCCGGGGTCTGAGAAGTCCTTCATGTTATGGTTTCCATGAACGACTAGGACCAGAGGGAATGGTCCATCTCCATCGGGATACCAAACCCGAGCGTTGAGGGGCATCTCTTTGGGACTGAACCCCCAGTAACGATTCCGACTACCCGCCGTACTACCCAGATTTACAAGCTTTGACGCATCCACCACGTCGGTGATGAGGGAAACCGAATCCCTATACTCAAGTCGATTCTTGTCTGCCCCACTTCCATAATAGAGTGTCAAAACATCATATGGCCCCTTAAGCCCAGGATCTGGTGCTTGTAGGGTCTGGGTGGAGAGCACTCTTGCGGCGTCACTCGGCGTAAGCTTTAGGGGTGGCATACACGCTGTCGCCATGACCGTTATCGCCATCACAGTATGTGAGGCGACTACGTTTCTAATCGTTATGCTCATAGGCTCACTGTACTGATATATCCCGACGGCTGGCAATCACCCACCCCACCACTTAGCCGCGAGTAGTAAATGAACAGAGGACTCACTTCCAGGTCAGAAGCCATGCAGTTACCGTAAGCACCATTCTAACCTCAGAGACGACATGGCCAATCCAACAATCACATTCGTGACCACACTAGGCACTTTCTCCGCTGAAATGTTTGAGGACGTTGCCCCCAAAACCGCAGGCAACTTCATTAAGCTGGTTCGTGATGGCTACTACAACGGAATCATCTTTCATCGGGTGATCGACGGATTCATGATCCAAGGGGGCGATCCGACAGGAACCGGAACGGGAGGTCCGGGCTATACGATTGAAGATGAGTTTGCACCTGGGCTGAGTCACACATCGGAGGGCATCTTTTCGATGGCTAATGCGGGGCCAAACACGGGTGGCTCGCAGTTCTTCGTTACATTGGCTGCTACACCATGGCTGGATGGCAAACACGCGATCTTCGGTAAGGTCACCTCGGGACTGGATGTCGTAATGGAGATTGGCCAAGTCTCGACCAACCCCGGGGACAGGCCGCTTGAAGATATCGTCATGGAGAGCCTGACAGTCTCGGATGAGGCATAGTCAACATCCCAATTCATGAACACTGCGGACCCTAGCCGATAGGCCTTGTTACCTCGCCGATCTGATAACCAACAGGAGGTTCGGTACCAAGCAGATGCCGAACGAAATAGTCCCAACGCCTTCGCATCATATATGGTTCATTACCGAAGCCATGTCTTCGGTTCGGCATTAAGACTAAATCAAAATCCTTGTTCGCCGCGATCAGAGCATTCACGACAAGCATCGTGTTCGAGGGGGGTACGTTAGAGTCTAACGTACCGTGTGCGATTAGAAGCTTACCCTTGAGATTTTCCGCTAAGAGCTGGTTGGCCTGATTGTCATAATTAGTTGTCCCATCAGGATACTCGACAAGGAGTCCTTGCCACTTTTCACCCCAATCATCCTCGTAGTTTCGCTGGTCATGGTTCCCGGCCTGTGACACGGCGACATCATAGAAATCGGGATAACGCATAATTGCATCAGCCGCAGCAAAACCGCCTCCGGAGTGTCCATAAATTCCAACTTTGTCGATATCCATCCACGGATACTGATCCGCTAGCTGACGGATCCCAGCAATCTGATCGGGAAGTCCGTTGTCTCCCATGTTTCCGTAATAGGCTTCGTGAAATGTCTTTGAGCGCCCAGGCGTACCCATGGCATCAAGCTCAACTACGACAAAACCGAGTTCAGCGATCGCTTGCAGATCACGATGCGATGCACGGAAACTCCTGCTCCCCACACTCCCGCTCTGTGGTCCAGGATACAGGTAATTAACGATCGGGTATGAGCCATCCGAGTCGAAATTCATCGGCCGAAAAAGCAACCCATAGAGATCCGTCTCTCCATCTCGCGCTTTGACACTGAACGGCATCGGTGGTTGCCATCCTGATTCCTGAAGATGGGAAATATCTGCTTCTTCAATAGTCAGGATACGACGTCCGTCTTCTCTATCACGAAGGACCGTAACCGGCGGAACAACCGGTGTTGAGTACGTATCGACCACGTATTTTCCATCCGGAGAAAGCGATACACTGTGATTCGCACTGTCCGGTGTCAGTAACTCTACAGCGCCACCATCGAGTCCAACCCGATAGAGGTATTGGAAATAGGGGTCTCCCGACTCTCGCGCATTACCAATAAAAGTGATCGTACGAGCGGGTTCGTCGATATCCAGGATCCGTTGAACGTTCCAGGTTCCCTGGGTGACCTGTCTCTTGAGAACTCCAGTTCCAGCATCGTATAAGTAGAGATGCCCCCAGTCGTCTCTTTGGCTGAACCATAAGATTTCATTTGATGAGGACAAAAAATCCCAACCGTTCGACTCGTAAAATGTCTCTTCTACTTCTTCGAAAAGCTTGGTCACGGCACCAGTAGACGCATCGGCGATACTGACCGTGGCACTTTTGTGGTCGCGGGTACTCGAAACGAATACGATATGCTCGCTATCTGCGCTCCACTCGACATCTCCAAAGGTGCCCCCACAGGCGATATGGTCACTGCAGGTAGACCGATGCTGATCTGGAGGCATCGCTAGACTGACTACTCGGTCACCTGCTGGACGATCGAGATCCAGAACCACTCTGGTGATCCGAAAAATCACTGAGTCTTCAGGGAGCGGATACCGCCATGCTTCAAGCTGCGGATGCCCCACCTGTGTATTCACGAGATACATCATTCCCACACCACGCGCGTTATGCCGAAAAGTTGCGATCTTCCTTGAATCTGGAGACCACTTCAAGATTGGACGGTCGCTACGTGTCCACCCAGCGTTGTTCGTACCATACCCGAAATCTTCTTCTCCATTGGTGGTTAACGCCGACTCATCTCCAGTACGAAGATCTCGAACCCAAAGATTGTGATCACGAATAAACGCTGCATTTTGAGCATCTGGAGAAATCACCTCTAGCCGTGAAACTGCAGGGCCAGCACTGCCTGAAACGGATTCACACGAATATTCCGTCAGGTTGCACCAGAAGCGGCCAGGTGGTCCGACGGTCGCCGTAAGCACATCACCCTCAAGTGTTAAGCCACCCAGAGGTAATCTTGAAGACTCGTAGTCCCCTCCCGACACTGCATTGAGCACGGTGGCAATCCGTTCGTGATTAAAAGCGCTTTCGCGAGTCAGATCTGAAGGGTCAACAATCATGAATTCCGTGCCCCCTGGCCCCGTCGATCTGTACCAAAATCGGCCATCCTCAAGCCATTGTGGGCTCACCGATGCACCAAAGACCAAGGCACTTGTATTCTGCGAGAGGAAACGCTCTGCTCGTCTGTAGTCATCCGCTGTGATTTCTCGTGTACCATCTTGAGCAACAAGCGGAGTCGAAATGAAAAGTGCCAATAAGGCTGATAAGAACCGCATGGTCATCCTCTGTGAATACGAGAACCAAAAGAGCAGGCCCTTCGGGACCCGCACGGCAAGTTGAAGTCGAAAGCGATAACCTGCAACGGAGTCAATAATTTAGTTCTTCCGTTTGCGCTGGGAGGTGGAGAGCCTTACGTCACTGCTCAGGCACAAACTCGGCCGCGGTTGAGTTTCGCCCCAGAGGGGAAAACTCCATACAACGTCGTCAATGCGCTCGATCAAGGGGTACGAGTACAAACAAGTGGCCAGAATTTCCTCCAACATAAAGATTAGCCAGCGATCCTGCCGCTCTCGAGGACCTAAACTAAACAACTAATGAGTCGTTCACTTCTCCACCTTGCTCTATTAGCATTGGCACTCTTCACCATGCTCAACACAGGGTGTGCACCGGATTCAGTGGAAGAAGCTACGTACCTTACTCCACCAGGTGCGGAGTTCATGAGCCAGCAAGCCCCACCAAGGGTAAGCCGCCCCTCATTTGTGGACTCTCGCGGCCCTCGCATGGATCCAAATGAAATACCCGGTCGTTATCCCTTCTATTGGACCCGCGCTATTTACTCAGGTTGGGGTCGCCGCGGTTGGGGGCAATCATGGGCGACCGACTATCCGAAGGGTGACCAGCAGTTCTTGGTCGTACTAAAGCGCCTAGTCCGGCTTAATGCTTACGATTGGGACAACGCTATCAGGCTCGACGACCCGACACTCCGGCGTTTCCCAATAATCTACGCTGTGGAAGTCGGCGGTATGGATATGACTAACCCGGAAGTTGAGGGTCTCAGAAATTATCTGGATGCTGGGGGGTTCTTGATCGTGGACGACTTCTGGGGTCAGCGTGAATGGGATGTCTTTGAGTACAATATCCGCCGAGTTTACCCTGACCATCCGATTGTCGACATCACCCTTGATCACCCGATCTACTCAGCATACTACGACATTGATGAAGTGAAGCAGGTGCCTGCCATTGGGCGTGCTATGTACCCGGCCGAATGCTATGGCTGCGTCCCCTATGTTAAGGGCATATATGATGAGGCTGGGCGTCTTGTCGTCATCATCAACTTCAATACCGATCTCGGTGATGCTTGGGAGTGGGCTGAGGATCCGCGCTACCCTCTGGAATATTCGACGTACGCGTACGAAATGGGGGCTAACATGATCGTCTACGCGATGAGTCACTGAGGGGAAACAGATGGAACGTATCTTCGAGTTCCTGTTCAAGTATCCCCCGCTCTTTTTTGAACAGGGTGATTTCACATTTGGAGCACCGATGTCGGTGCGCCTATGGCTTATTATCGCCGGACTCCTAGGCGCAGCTACTGTCGCCAGCTATACGATTGCCCGAGGGAAAAGCACGGTCACGGACCGCGGCGTGATGGCAGGACTTCGCGTTTTGCTGCTTGCGGTCATCATCGTTTGCCTTCTCCAACCATCACTGATTCTGTCGACTGTTGTCCCGCAACAAAATTTTGTTGGGATCCTAATAGACGATTCACAAAGCATGTTGCTCGCGGATGAGAACGGCGAGTTACGAAACTCTTTCATTAATGAGGAGTTCGCTTCCGGTGAGAGTGAACTCCTCCAGCAACTCTCCGATCGTTTCGCTCTTCGCTTCTTTCGTTTCTCTGATGTTGCTGGGCGAGTCGATAATCCATCGGAACTAGCCTACGAGGGCACGCACACGAACCTGTCTCGGGCACTCGATGTTGCAAGAGAAGAACTTTCAGGTGTGCCGCTATCTGGACTGGTCATGATTACAGATGGGGCTGATAATGACAACCAACCCCTTGCTGAATCGTTGGTGCCCCTGCAGGCCGCCGGTATTCCAGTTTTCACAGTTGGGCTTGGAGAAGAGAGCATCACCCCCGATATCGAACTCGGACGGATCGAGATGCCAAGGGCTGTGCTAGAAGGATCTTCGTTGACTGTTGATGTAGTAATTACCCAGACGGGATTTGAAGGCGGTACAGTTCCCCTGATCGTTGAGGACGAACTTCAGATTATCGCAGAAGAAACGGTTGAGCTCGGGCCAGATGGAGAACCGGTTGTAGCCAGAATTTATTTCGAATTGGAAGGAGTAGGTCCTCGACGCGTGAGCTTCCGTATTCCCCCTCAACCAGAGGAACGGGTGAATCGAAATAACGCTCGCTCAGTGCAAGTCGAAGTCAGAGGAGAACGTGAAAAAGTCCTTTATTTCGAAGGAGAACCTCGCTTTGAAGTAAAGTTTATGAGGCGTGCAGTAGAGGAAGATGAAAATATCCAACTCGTAGTCCTACAGCGGACTGCGGAAAGTAAGTTTCTGAGATTGGATGTAGACGACGGCAGTGAGCTGGAGTTCGGTTTCCCCACGAGCCGTGAAGAGATGTACCGGTATCGGGCGCTAATCCTTGGGAGTGTTGAAGCATCTTTCTTCACGCATGACCAACTACAAATGATCGCGGACTTCGTCTCCGAGAGAGGCGGGGGATTATTATTGCTCGGTGGCCACGGGGCTTTCGCAGAAGGAGGTTGGCAGGGCACCCCGGTGGAGGAAGTGATGCCGGTGGTTCTTAGCTCTCCTGCAGATGACCCTCAGGGATTCTTCGCGGAAGTAGAGGTAATTCCGACGCCCGCTGGACTAACACATCCCGCGGTACTTCTCGGAGTGGAACAGGACCAGGTGCGTGAACGATGGGATTCGCTTCCCTCAGTCACCACTGTCAATCCAATCTCCCAGGTCCGTCCTGGTGCTACAGCACTCTTGTCTGGTTCAGGGGAACAACTTGCTCTTGAACAGATCGTACTCGCGTTCCAACGATACGGTCGTGGCAAATCTATTGCCCTTACCATCCAGGATTCCTGGCTCTGGCAGATGCACGCTGATGTGCCACTCGAGGATCAGAGTCATGAAACTTTCTGGAAACAGATGATCAGATGGCTCGTCGATGGTGTCCCAGAAGCCGTAGAAGCAGTAACGGACCGGGAACAGGTAGAACCAGGAGAAAACGTTCAGCTTGTGACCAACGTAGGTGACTCAAGCTATATCGAAGTCAACAACGCAACTGTGACAGCGCGAATCACAAGTCCAACAGGCACAGTGGAGGAGCTCCCCGTCAGTTGGACGGTCCAAAGGGACGGTGAGTACTCTGTAGAGTTCCGTCCGCTAGAACAAGGTGAGTATGAGGTTGAAGTAACGGCCGAAAGGAATGGAGAGACTCTAGGCTCGGACAAGACCTATCTCTACACAGCCCCGAGTGACGACGAATACTTCAGCGCGTCGAGGCGCACGCAGACACTGCGCCGGATCGCCGATGAGACCGGAGGTCAGTTCTATACCCCAGAAGATGTTTCGAGTCTTCCGGAAGATATTCGTGTGACAGGCGCCGGGGTCACCTTGATCGAAGAACTAGACCTGTGGGATATGCCCTTTCTGTTTTTCCTCCTATTGATGCTCATGGGTGCCGAATGGGGCTTCCGAAGAATTCGGGGACTAATTTGATTAGACCGCAGGCTTCACTAGCCCTCTTGGGCCCGGTCTTGGTATTCATGTGCCTTTCTGGCACATCTTTTGAGCAGGCAAGTGCCCAGGAACGGACCCATGCCTTGATCGTGGTTGGACTCGGTGGTAATGCGGACTACCGCGATCGGTTCCATACCCAAGCGGTCGCTCTAAGAGAGGCTTTTACTGCGAAACATGGTATCCTCGCAGAGCATGTCACTTATCTCGGCGAGAGACCAGAATCCGCTCCTGACTTTGTCACTGACAAGTCGACACGAGCCAATGTACTGAGCCACCTAAGCAAGATTGCCCAGCAAGCAGGAGCCTCGGATCGACTTCTTGTCATTCTCATTGGACACGGAACTTCTGACCAAGCTGAGGCTCGGTTTAACATCACTGGCCCTGACCTTGCACCGAGCGATTTACAGGTGGCGCTAGCAGAATTCCCATCGCAGACCCTAGCGCTGGTACATACTGGCAGCGCTAGCGGGGGCTTCCTCGAACCCTTATCCGGCCCTAACCGGATCATCATCACAGCTACCCGCACCCAACGCGAGCGGAATGCGACTGAGTTTGCGCAGTTCTTCGTTGAGGCAATCACAGGTGAGAGTGCTGATCTGGATAAGGACAAAAGAATCTCATTACTAGAAGCCTATCAGTACGCCCGTGAAGAGGTTATCCGGTTCTATGAAGATGAGAACGAGATCCTTACAGAACATGCTGTATTGGATGACAATGGGGATGGCACAGGAAGCGAAGAAGTCGGCTTGAATGAGCCTGATGGCTCGCTCGCAGCAGGGTTTCAACTGGGTGATATCTCCGCAACGGAGGAAGAGGTTACCCAGAACCCTGAGCTCGTGAGACTGTACGAAGAGCGAAGTCAGATCCAAGCCCGCATTACCGAACTCAGAGTTCTCCGTGATGCTATGCAGGAAGAAGCATATCTGGCAGCTATGGAGAATCTGCTTGTTGAGCTTGCTCTTAAGAATAGAGAAATCCGCGCCATAGAGGGCAACGGATTGTGACCCGCTACCCCGCGCTTATACTCGTTAGTGTTCTAGCGGCTGGATCTCTCCAGGCACAAACGACCGCCGAAGCACGCGAGTCACTGCAAGCCGGAGAATATGAAAATGCAGCTCGCGCGTTTCGCACCATACTCGAAAATAACCCGTCCTCTTATGACGTAAGACGCGACTTGATTCAGGCCCTGCTCTCCACCGGGGAGTATGATGCCTCTGAGCTTCTCGCTCGTGAAGCTCCTAGCCCAGGTGCATTCGCAAATACGCTAGGGGAAATCCTAGTGATCCGAGGAAAGCTGGAAGAGGCGGCTACAGCCTTTCGAGAATCCATCGATGCGAATGCAAGTGATGCCCTCACGGCGGAGGTCAATCTCGCAGAGCTGCTTTTCTCTCAAGGTGAGATCGATGAGGCGATGCCTCGATTCGATCGCTTCATCGACATCTATAATGCCTCTGACGGACGGCTTAGTGCTACCGAACTCGTAGCTGTAGGGCGTGCTGTGAGCTACCTGGGCCGGACTAGCCCCGATCTGTTCCAGGATGCACTGCGTGCTTTTGATGAGGCAGCAAGCATCGCTCCCACGTGGCACGAACCAAGCGTCAGGGCTGGAGAACTCTTTCTAGAAAAATACTCGAGCACCAATGCGCAAACTGAGTTCGAGAAAGTGCTAGGAGTAAACCCGAGACATCCAGGAGCACTTCTGGGCCTGGCGAAAGCCCTTGAATTTGATGGGACGTCAGATGCGGGAAGGGTCCTTGGACAACTGCTCGAAATTAATTCGAATCATCTGGAAGCTCGCGCGCTACTAGCGAACCAACATCTCACACGCGAAAGATATCAGGATGCCTACGAGCAGGCCGAAATGGCATTGGTAATTAATCCAAACTCATTGGTCGCACTCACAGCTTTGGCTGGCACACACCTGCTCAGTGGTGACCTCGAAAAATTCCAAGAAGTTCGAACACGGGTACTACAACTGAACCCAAGGTACTCTGGGCTCGACATCAAGTTGGCCGAATTGGCTGTGCAAACGCGCCGATATAGTGACGCAGTGATTAGAGCTGGGGCAGCAGTCGAACTTGATCCGTACTCTTGGACCGCATGGGGACTCCTAGGAATGAACGAACTTCGTCTAGGAGATGTGGAGCAAGGCAGAAGTCACCTCATGCGGGCTTTCGAGGGGGACCCGTACAACCCTTGGTTTAAGAATAATCTCGATTTGCTCGATACTTTTGAGCGTTTTGAAATCCATGAGACTGATCACTTTGAGCTTTTTCTTCATGGAACTGAATCTGACCTGCTAGAAACGTATCTGGCTCCCATTGCTGAGGAAGCTTACGAGAGCCTCAGTCGTCGTTACGGCGGCGAACCCCTACTTCCTGTGCGCGCTGAGCTATTTCCAAGCCATGCGGACTTCTCAGTTCGAACCCTAGGAGAAGCAGGTCTGGGTGCTCTCGGTGTAAGCTTCGGACGTGTTTTGGTAATGGACTCGCCTGGTGCACGAGAGAGAGGGGATTACAACTGGGCATCAGTTTTCTGGCATGAACTCGCGCACACCTTTCACCTAGCAATCTCTGATAACCGCGTACCCAGATGGTTTTCCGAGGGGCTCGCTGTTCACGAACAACGGAAAGCCCGACAGGGGTGGGGTCATCAGGTCACAATTCCGTTCCTGCGGGCGTTAGCAGACGGGAACCTCAAGAAGGTCAGTGAGCTTAATGATGGATTCATGCGACCTGATTATCCGGAGCAGGTCATCTTCTCCTACTACCAATCTTCCCTAGTCTTTGAAGTCATTGAGGATCGTTACGGCTTCGCCGCCATCAGACAGATGTTGGAAGGATATAGAAGTGGCGAGACTACGGCAGAACTCTTTAAATCTTTACTCAGCATAGATCTTGAAGATTTTAACCAGGAATTTGAGGAAGTCCTACAGGATCGTTTCCGCACTCCGTTGAGTGGGCTGGCAGAAATGGGAGAGGCTCCTCTATCCGGCTCGGATATCACCGCGCTCGAAGATTACGCCAAGCTGCACCCTGGTGATTTTATCGGGAGACTCAGGCTTGGCGCGGCACTTGTTGGAGAAGAACGCTATACCGATGCTCAGCCTCACTTAGAAGCCGCACGGAATATTTTCCCAGACTATGGAGGACCGGACAGTCCGTATTGGTATCTAGCCCAAGCCTACAACGGAGTCGGTGATCTAACTGGCGCAGAACAGGCTTTGTCACAGCTCGTCCAGAGATCGGAATCGAACTATGACGCCTATACAATGCACTCGGACGTGTTAGAGCAACTGGGCCGCCCGAAAGAAGCAGCAGATGCCCTTGATAAAGCAGTACTAGTGTGGCCGTATGAGATAGAACTTCATCAGAGACTAGCAAAACTCCACGCAGAAGTAGGCAACTATCCCCAGGCGTTGAGAGAGAGGGCCGCCGCCGTCGCTCTGAATCCAACGGACAAGGCTCAAGCACTCTACGCACTGGCGATCGCTTACCAAGAGGCAGATGACCTAACCGGCGCTCGCCGTGCGGTGCTTCAGGCACTCGAAATTGCCCCTAACTTTGACGCTGCTCTTGAACTGCTGCTCACCCTGCGATCTGGCTTATCATGATTGGTAAGGGCACCAGATTGCTGGTGGCCCTGCTCTTCGCTGGAGCTGGGATTGGGTGGATGGCGAGTGACCGAGGTAGAAATACAATACCCGAACTCTCAAGCAGGAATCTGCAGTCGTACAGCGATACCAATTTACCCTACGACGGCAAATATCACTTCTTCAGAGTGCAGTACGATGTCGGGAGAGGGTCTTCAGGATTCTTCCGGAGACGTGAGCCTGCTTGGGCGCATGACTATCCAAGGGCTGAACGGAATTTTCTCAACATCATCCAAGAGACAACGTTCGTTGATTCCCAAACTGAGGGCTCCAATATCCTCCGCCTGAATGACCCAGAAATCTTCAAGTATCCAATCGCATACATCGTTGAAGTTGGTAGCTGGAATCCCACCGAAGAAGAAGTCGCAGGTCTTGGCGCATACCTGTTGAAGGGCGGATTCTTGATAGTGGATGACACTCGTAACGAACGTGGTAACGAATGGGCAAATTTCGCCTACCACATGCAGCGGGCGTTGCCTGGTCTTTCGCTCACTCCGCTTGAACACGATCACCGCGTTTTCGATTCATTCTTCCAAATCGAACCACTGAAGGTGATCCCGCCCTACGGACCACGAAACCCGCAATGGTATGGGATCTTCGAAGACAACGACCCAACACAACGACTGATGGTGGTTTTTAACTTCAATAATGACATCGCAGAGTACTGGGAATACTCGGATCAGGGATATTATCCGATCGACTTGTCTAATGAAGCGTACAAGCTCGGAGTCAACTATATCGTGTACGGACACACGCACTAATGATCGGACTACTATTGCGCAGAACTGCTCGCTAAACGACTAATCGGGGCCTTGTGAGCCCCATTTGAACTGGAGACAGCCTTGGCGGAACAAGCCATCGGAACGGTTGCCCTCGATAACGCCGACGACATAGCACTCGCCGAACGCATGAAAAACGGACGGGAGCAAATTCTGAGTGAGGTTCGAAAGCTCATTATCGGTCAAGAGGACGTAATAGAGGAAGTCCTACTTACACTCTTCGTTGGTGGGAATAGTCTTTTGGTCGGCGTGCCAGGTCTCGCCAAGACATTATTGATCCATACGATTGCTCAGGTCGTCGATCTTAATTTCTCACGGATCCAGTTCACTCCAGATTTGATGCCGTCCGATATCACCGGTACAGACATTATTCAAGAACAAGCCGACACCGGCCGACGAGAGATGGTTTTCTCACCAGGGCCGGTGTTTACAAATATTCTCCTTGCTGATGAGATCAACCGCACACCGCCTAAGACCCAGGCTGCATTACTCGAGGCGATGCAAGAGCACCGAGTGACAGTGCAGGGACGCACATACGAGCTCAAGGAACCATTTTACGTTTTCGCTACCCAGAATCCGATTGAGCTCGAGGGAACCTACCCTCTTCCCGAAGCTCAACTCGATCGGTTCATGTTCCAGATCATCATAGACCACATGACAGAGGAGGAGGAACTAGAAGTTGTGAGGACAACAACCGGCATATTGGAGCCCGAGTTCAGCCATACGGTGACCGGGGCCGACTTAGTAGCCTTTCAGGAGCTAGTAAGACGGGTTCCTGTATCGGAATCCGTCCTCAGATATGCTGTAGCATTGACTAGAGCCAGCCGCCCGAGCGCTAACGGAGACTCCCCTGACTTTGTCAACGAATGGATCGCTTACGGCGCGTCAGTTCGTGCAGCGCAGTACTTAGTGCTTGGATCAAAGGCGAGAGCAATCACACAAGGACGCTATCACGTTTCTTTTGAGGACATACGGGCGTTAGCTCACCCGGTGCTCCGCCACCGCGTGCTGAAGAACTTCCATGCTGAATCGGAGGGACGAACCTCGGCAGAAATCGTTGACAAGCTATTAGATGCTGTGCCCTTGCCGTCTTCAGGGATGTAGCAAATGGCGGTTGCGCGCGGCTCTCATTCAGGAGCACAGTTTCTTGATCCCGCAGTCTTGGCTCGGATCAGCAACCTGGAACTTTTGGCCAGAACCGTAGTGGATGGATTCTTAACCGGCCTTCATCGCTCACCATATCTAGGCTTCAGCCTCGAATTTGCAGAACACCGCCAATACATGCCCGGTGACGATATCCGACGCATCGACTGGAAGCTATTCGGCCGATCTGACCGTCATTACATCAAACTTTTTGAAGCAGACACGAATGCCAATTTCAGTGTCCTACTGGATGTCTCTGCATCGATGAGCTATGGGAGCCATGAAGTCTCGAAGCTGGATTATGCGAGATACTTGGCAGCATGTCTCACATTTTTCTCCAATAGGCAGAGAGACCGTGTCGGCCTTGTGACCTTCGATCACGACATAGTCGAATACGTGCCGCCGTCGATGAAACACTTGGACACGATCTTACACTTACTCGACAGAGCGAGCGCGGGCCGGGCTGGCAGTCTCAGGGAACCTCTAATCAAGATTACTGAACTACTCGGCCGTAAGGGGATCGTCGTCATTATATCCGACTTGTACGAGCGTCCCGAGGAGGTCCTCAACTCAATAAGCCTGCTCCGAGCCCGTGGGCATGACGTGATCGTGTTTCACATACTCGACCCTGCTGAATTGAGCTTTCCATTTGAAGACTCATCGAGCTTTGAAGACCTTGAGACGCGCGAACAGATTCCAGTGATACCAAACCGGCTGCGGGACGATTATAAACGCCTTGTAGCCGAACATGTGGAATCGGTGCAACGCCGGTTAACTGAGAACCGGATCGATTATGTGCTATTGGATACCTCCAAACCACTCGATCTAGCGCTTTTCCAGTACCTCTTGGCCCGTGAACGCTGGACTCGTAAGCGATGAACTTGGCTTTCCTCGTACCGCTGTTTCTGCTTGGCGTAGCCGGGATTGTAGTACCTATCCTTGTACACCTGACACGCCGGCAACGCCGGAACGTAGTCGTTTTTCCCTCACTGATGTTCCTTGAAAGGATCCCCTTCCAGGAACAGCGACGACGACGCATTCAACACTGGCTACTCCTCGCCCTCCGCTCACTTGCCCTCGCACTCCTCGCACTAGCATTTGCTCGCCCCTTTCTTGATCGGACTGATCTGAGCCTAGGAGCTGCCTCAGGGCCACGAGAGATCGTTGTTCTGCTCGACCAGTCCTATAGCATGGAGATCGGCGACCAATTCACTCGAGCACTCGAAGAAGCTCGTGAGATCTTCGCGGACCTCGGACCATTGGACAGGGCAAGCCTGGTGGTTTTTGGACAAGGAGCTCGAGTAGTTACCCGCTCGACAGGGGATCGCCTTCGGCTCAACGCAGCATTAGATACCCTCAGTATCAGCTCCTCATCAACCAGCTTCGGACCCGCCCTCAAGGTCGCCCAAACAGTGTTGGAAGAATCAGAGCTACCCATGGGTGAAGTCTATCTGCTTTCAGATTTTCAACGCATAGGATGGGCTGGAGACGAAGGTGTGTACTTGCCAGCTGGTGCCAAGGTTATCTCAATCAAACTTTCTGAAGATCCCCCGGACAATATCCAAGTGACAGATGTTGACTTGATCCGCCAGGCAGTTTCGGGACGCGAACGGATCACACCCACTGCCCGCATAGCCCGTAATGGAGGGGTAGATGCACGTGAAATAGATGTCAGCCTTGAGTTAGATGGGCAAGAAATTCAAACCCGAACTCTGACACTCGATGCCAATGGAGCCACATCCGTCACGTTCCAACCATTTACAGTTTCACAGCCTCATACTCGAGGCTCAATCCGCATCCCTACTGATGAACTCACTGCTGATGACGTGAAGAACTTTGTTGTTTCACCTGGGACAGCCCTGTCCCTGCTCGTAATCGATGGAAGTGGTGGAAGCACGGACGCTAGCCTCTACCTGCGCAGAGCGTTGGAGATCTCAGATGATGGCAGGTTCCGCTTGGCCCATCGAAGAACCAACAATGTCCGGGTAGAAGATTTAGATGACACTGATGCCGTAATTATCAACGACGCCAGGATCGATGGAGCATCGGCAGAACGCTTAAGGAATTTTGTCCAGGCAGGTGGTGGACTTCTCGTTGTTTTAGGAGAAAGAGCAGGCTGGCCAGCCTCGGCACAGGATCTTCTTCCAGGTGCCGCAGGTGAGCCCCAGGATCGCCTCCAAGGACGCGGAGGACGGCTTGGGCATCTTGAGTATGGACATCCAGTTTTTGAGCCATTTTCGGGCCCTCGGAGTGGTGACTTCACTGGTGCACGTTTTTTCCGTACTCGTAACTTCGTACTCTCCGACTCAGCGAGTGTCCTTGCTCGATTTGATGACGGATCCGTAGCCTTCGCTGAACAAACATACGGGCTCGGTAGAGTGCTTGTTTGGACCTCGACGTTGGACTCGTTCTGGAATGACCTGGCCCTCCAACCGGTTTATTTGCCATTCATCCATCGAGTGTCTGAGTACATCGGCGGTCGCACCGAGGCACTTCCGTGGTTCATGATCGGACAAGTCCTCGACCTTGCCGACCCTGTGGCACTAGAGAGTGCAGGCCTGGTCTCAGCAGAATCAGCAGAACTATCAGATGGTAGAGAGCAGGTTGCTCTTACACCCTCCGGGAAATCGATCGATCTCTCTTCCGATGACGGACCTAGATATCTGGCACTCGATGAGAGTGGATTTTATACCATTAGACCGCCTGGATCAGATCCCGAACGCCCCTTCGTAGTCGCAGTCAATGTTGAATTGGAAGAGTCCAATCTCACTACTCTGGATCCAGAGGAACTAGTAGCGCAGGTAACGTCATCTGTCTCAAACTCTGACGCTGCGTCGGGATTCATCCAAGCGACTGACCTTCAAATGGAAGACCAAGAACGGAGACAGGCTCTCTGGAGGTGGATACTCATTGCAGCATTCGGCTTACTGGCAGCAGAGACGCTTATGTCGAACTGGGTGTCCCGTCGAACTGCAGCTGCAACGTTGACGACGACGTAGCCATCCATAGCCCTCTAAGGGCCAAGTCGTGCTAGGGAGAGACCGCTATCCTGTGGTGGTATAGCTCATCGGCCCCTAGGTTGAGCCAGGGCGACTAAGGAGAAGCAAATGAGGGACTCCGACAGACGGATGGCACAGGGCAAAATCTTGACAGTCGTCAGGAGTGTGCGCCGCCGTTGGAGAACCCGAATTTTTCTCCGCGGCCTAACTTGGATCACTGCAATCACCGGAGTAGTACTCTTAGTATCTGCGGTCAGCCTTGAGCAGATGCGGTTTTCGGCCCCCTCTGTAATCTGGCTTCGAATACTCACCTGGGGCACGCTAGTAGCAACCACTTATTGGTTCGTCCTACGCCATTTATTCCACCGGGTGAGCGATGAGCGGGTTGGGCTTTACCTGGAGGAACACGAACCATCACTCGAACATTCAGTGGTCACCGCGCTCGAGGCCCCTAATGAAGCCTTTTCACCAGTATTGGGAGACCACCTGGTCCAGAACGCACTCACCAGGGCCCGGAAGATCAAAGGCGGAAGACGCGTCGAACAAGGTGCCCTTTATAGACTAACTGGGGTCATCACTGGTATCGCACTACTTAGTCTCTCGTTGGTGTTACTCGGTCCGAGCCACTTGAGGCTTGGGCTGGCAGCGCTGCTTCTCCCGACCAGAGCTGCAGCGGCGGTGAACCCTTATGAAGTCAATATCCAACCTGGTGATACAACGATCGCCCGAGGATCTGACCAGTTGGTGACCGCAATGCTTAGCGGGTTCGAGTCCAGTGATGTGTCGATCTTCACACGCAAAGGCTCGGACCAAACTTTTCAGCGGATCACCATGCTGTCCACTGAATCGGGAGATTTTGAAGCGCTGCTGCTCGGGGTCGACAATCCGACCGAGTACTTTGTTGAAGCGGCAGGGGTTCGTTCTGAGACATTTTCAATCGATGTAGCAGACCTTCCGTACGTCGATCAACTTGATTTGACGTACTACTTCCCCAGGTATACCGGACTCGAACCACGTACCCGTGAGGATGGCGGAGATATAGCAGCACTCCCGGGGACACTTGTAGAGGTCCGCATTCATCCGACGATGATCACTGCGGGCGGACAATTTCTCATAGATGGGGAAACAGTACAGGATCTCAGCTTGGAAGAGGACGGTACCTTCCTCGCCCGCCTTACGGTGCGCGAGCGAGGTTTTTACTCGATCCAACTTGCCCGGGAGAATGGTGATTTCGTTCCGGCTTCCCCCGAGTACAGGATTGACCTCCTTACAGATCAAGAACCTTCTGTGCACTTCTCTAAGCCGGGTCGAGACATCTCGGCCTCACCAATCGAAGAAGTTTATCTGGAAGTCAGTGCAAATGATGATTACGGGATTGGTGACGTACGGATCGTCTATTCCGTAAACGGAGAAAAAGAGGATACAGTCCCGCTATTTCAGGGATCTGGTGCTCCGCTGCCAGAGGTATCGACTGGCCATACGCTCTTCCTTGAAGAGTGGGAACTTGAGCCAGGAGACCTGATCGCCTACTACGCTCTAGTGCGTGACAACCGGACTATCTCAGGCACGCAAGCAGTAGCCAGTGACATGTTCTTCCTGAACGTACGCCCTCTAGAACGGGCCTACCGGCAGGGAGAGGAAAGTGGCGGACAGCAACAAGGTGGTGGTGGTGGCCAAACACCCGAGACAGCGCTCTCTGAACTGCAACGGCAGATCATTTCTGCAACTTTCAATCTCATTCGCCAAAGAGACAGCTACGACCCAGAAGAGTTTAGCGAGAACGTGGTCAGCGTTTCACTCTCACAGGGTCGTCTCAAGGAACAGGTTGGCACACTACTGGAGCGAATGCAGAACCGAGGGCTGACTCGCACAGATCCTGGGTTCCGTGATGTTTCTTCGATCCTCCCAAAAGCAGTTGAAGCGATGACGAATGCGCAGGAGGACCTCGATACGGAAGAATTACGTGAAGCAATCCCAGACGAACAGATTGCCTTGCGATATGTGCAGCAAGCTGAGGAAACCTACGAGCGCTACGTTACCCAACAGCAGCAGCAACCGGGCGGCGGCGGCGGTAGCCAAGCGGCCGCAGAAGATCTTGCCGACCTATTTGAACTCGAACTTGATAAGCTGAAAAACCAGTATGAGACCGTCCAGCGGGGTGCTCAACGCCAAGCTGACAATGAGCTTGATGAACTGCTCGAAAAGCTAAAGGAGCTGTCACAGCGACAAGAACAACAGGCTGAGCGTCAGAGGCGCCGTGCTCAGGCCTCCCCTCAGGGAGCATCTTCGGGCGGAGGGGCGGCACAACGAGAATTAGCGGAGCAAACTGAAGAGGCTGCAAGAGAATTACTCCGGCTCGCAAGAGAAAACAACGACCAGCAGCTTGAAGAAACAGCCCGGCAACTTCAGCAGGCTGCCGAAGCAATGCGCCAGTCAGCCTCTCAGGCTGGCAGCACTTCAACCACTGAAGCGCAGACAGCGCTGCGCAGACTTGAGGAGACACGAAGGCAACTTGAAGAGGCCCGTTCAGACCGCGCTCGGCGTGACGCTCAAACTGCGATTAATCAGGTTGAAAAACTTCAAGAACAGCAACGTGACGTTCAACGCCAAGTCCGAGAGCTCCCTACATCTGGAACTGAAAGATCGGGAGCAATTGAGCAGCTCAGAGAACGTAAAGATCAGATGACAGACGCTGTTTCAGAGTTGGAACGGGAACTTGATCGTTCAGCAGCAAGCAGCAGTGCTGATAACCCAGAGGCCGCGAGAGCACTGCAAGATGGAGCTAACCACATTCGGGAATCCAAGTTAAAAGAGAAACTGCAGTACTCTAGAGGTACGATTGAGCAATGGGATCCTCAGTCGGCTGTTACGCTTGAACTGACCATCGAAGCCGACCTCCAAGCTCTGCGTGATGAACTTGAACGAGCAGCAGGTGCGGCCAGTCAGAGAGAGCGCAACCCACTTGAAGAAGCGCTCGAAGAAGCCCGCGATCTAGTACGTGGTATGGAAGCGATGGAGAGGCGCCTCAGTGAACAAGGACAGCAAGG
>DLRL01000003.1 GCA_002501085.1 Gemmatimonadales bacterium UBA7889 | reverse complement strand
AGGGGGGGTGTACGGTACTGGGGGGTCGCTTTACTGGCAAAATCTGCCAACCAACGCCCAAAAGCTCTGAGCTTTGATTATCCTCAAAAACGGACACAATGGTAGACTCTTGGTAGACTCTACGGATCTATGTCTACTTAGACAGAAACCCCGCAAGCGTGTAAGTGCTTGCAGGGCTTAGTGTTAGTACAGTCGGGGCGCCCAGATTCGAACTGGGGACCCCCTGCTCCCAAAGCAGGTGCGCTACCGGACTGCGCCACGCCCCGAAGTCGGTGGAAAGCTAGTCATTTCAGAGGCTTCTGGAAGGCGGTGTCCCAGGGGAAGAATCAGGAGATAGTTCAATTCCCATCCGTGGGAGTCATCTCTGCCAACCACACATCGCTCCAGCGATCGTCAAGCGTGAAATAGAACCTGTTGTCATCTCCTGAGAAATCTCCCCGCAAAGATACTCGTCTCGGGTCATCGAATCGCACGAGAGTACGCTCTTCACCAGTACTCACAGATATGCTACAGATCTCCACAGCTCCTCCTGAGTAGCTCGTCTTGAAGTAAAGGGTACTTTGATCCTGACTCCAGTATGCCTGACCCGGAACTTCCCCTTCTACCTCAGTACGTAAAGCCCGTATCTCCCGGTTTTGGACGTCGAAAATCACCGAGGCGCCTACCGAACTCATATATCTTCCGTCTGCAGACCAGTTGTTTAGGCGGGGACCCGTTGTGAGAACTTCCGACTCACCCCAGGTGCCACTTGAGTCACGCTGAATAATCCAGCCACCGACCAAAGGGACGTCCCCCCCTATATAGTTTCCGTATACGAGACTTGATCCATCTGGAGACCATCGAGGGGCAACCTCCGAATACTCCGAACCTGAGGTGAGCTGTGTCACCATCCCGCTTTCGAGTTCCTTAACGAAGATTTCCCGGGACCCATCTTGGAAGGCATGGTATGCGATTTCTCTGCCGTCGGGTGACATGTCCGGACTAAACTCAAATCGGGAATCGTTGGTAAGCTGCTCCGGTGCACCTCCAGCTAATGGTAGTCTCCATATATCGGAGTTACCCGAGACATCCGAGTCATAGACCAGCCATAAGCCATCGGGAGACGGACGGACTGATTCCACAATCTGGCGGCCAAATGTGAGTTGTATCGCTCCGGCCAATCCTACAGCACCGTCTACTGGAATAGGGAGAGACCAGATATTCGCCTCAGCTGTGTAGACAGAATAAGCCATCCGGCGTGTGTCTGCCGTGACACTGAAGGAGTGAACGTTACTACCGGTCGTGATCCGTTCTGGCTCCCCTACCGGTTCAGTGTTTTTATCGACGCTCAGGCTATAGATGTCCGGTGTACCGTCTCGATCAGATACGAAGAACAATGTGCCTCCGTCCGCAGACCACACTGGGCTCTGATTCATCGCCACCGGTGGCACAATCTCACGAGTAGTTCCGTCACCCATATTGATGGACACGATCGCGCTTGGAGCAAGATTTCCAAATAGAGAACCCGGTGAGGAATAACCGGCGTTGCCCCCCACGCACACGACGTATGCCGACACCGGAGACCATACACAACTGGTGAGCTCGGATGGATGCTCAGTAACAGCACGTTCGACACCGCCATCGAGAGGAATAACCGCCAGTGACGTGCCACGCGCCACAGCGATTTCATTCCCATCAGGAGACCATGTCGCCGCGGTCACAGAACTTTCGGCTCCAGGACCAGCCGCCCTCGTAACGGTGCCACCCAGTGCTGAGACAGTCATCGCACTCCCTCCGGAAAGAAAGAGAATTCGATTACCATCCGCGGACCAACGTGGGTGTTCCTCCACGGCTGTCGAGTCATCTGTTAGTGGAATTGTCCGTCCACCATCCACCGTCCGCAAATATAGGCGCATGCCCGCGGATGTACCGGCCGCATAGACGACAAAGCGGCCATCCGGTGATACCGCAGGATGAATCTCCATTTCTGCGGCAGTAGTAAGTGGTTGAGAGCTTTCGATCTGGATCGAGGTGGGCGAGTTATTAACGCTTAGCAAGCCTGTAGCCCAAGCTACGAGTGTAGTAATTGCAACCACCCCTACCCCAGCTAAGATAGGAGCCCGGCGCCGAGCGACTCGAGACCGAGAGGTCGCAGGGGTTGAGATCGGAGTCATGCTAATACTAGACGCAAGAGTCTCCTCTAGGACACCGAGCAATTCGCTTCCTGACTGCCACCGGTCCGAGGCTCTTTTTTCAAGGCACCGCATGATTGCTGCTGCGAGTCGTTCAGGCACTGTCGGACGGCGTTCTCCGATTGGCACAGGTGCCTGTGTCACATGCGCCGCCAGGATCCCGGTGGTGGTGCGTGCAGAAAATGGTGGGTGTCCAGTTAAAATCTCGTATCCAACTACACCAACAGCATAGATATCAGCTCGCTGATCGACATTAGGCTCAGCTGCCGCCTGTTCGGGTGCCATATACGCGGGAGTCCCCAGCGCGACACCCACCGTGGTTTCATGACCGGGACTTCTTGATTCACCAACCGCCTTAGCCACACCAAAGTCCATTACGCTCGCGTGCCTTCCCGAAAGCATAATGTTTCCCGGCTTCACATCACGGTGCACAACTTCGTGACTGTGAGCATATCCCAGTGCGTCTACCAGATCTCTCAGAATTCGCACTGCCTGCTGTATTGGCAATTCTCCCTCACGGTCGAGCCGCTCTCGCAGGGTTTCCCCCTCTACATATGGCATCACGTAGAAAAGGAAGGAGTCAGCCTCGCCTGAATCGTACAGGGGCAAGATGTGTGGGTGCTGGAGGCTTGCTGTCGTTTTAATTTCCGCTAGAAATCGCTCAGCTCCGACGACCGCCGCAAGTTCAGGCTTAAGCACCTTTAGTGCGACCTTACGCTCATGCTTGAGGTCATCAGCAAGGTATACCATCGCCATACCACCCTCACCGAGTTCCGACTCAATGCGGTAGCGACCTTCGAGGGCTGTGTTTAGGCGGGTAACGGAATCAAACATGCGCCCAAGATGTAACCCAAACTCTCAAACCGCGAGTGATTCCAAGAGGATTCAAGGTTCTCATAGTCAGTCTACTTACTCAGTGCTCCCTAGCCTCACTACCAGTTCCATCCTGCATCTACAGCTTTGACCACGAGACCGAGTGCCTCGTACTCTCGATCCCGCCGGTCCCTCGCGTGTGCCGCTGGCGAACGATGGCTTTGTACTACGATTACCAAATCACGCGAAGGGATGATATAGGTGCGTTGGTCTCCGGCTCCGGAGGCGTTGTATGTGTCCGCTGGAAGGCTAGGAATTCGTCCGCCTCGGCCGGACTCATCCGCGGTGTTAAGCCAGAAGAGCCCACCATAATATGGGTCTTCCCACGCGGGAGCTGGGGTACTCACGAATTCCACGAACTCCTCAGACAGCAAGCGCGTTCCGTTCCAGACACCTCGTTGGAGGTAGAGGAGCCCGATACGCGCCCAGTTCCGAGCCGTTCCGAAGTTGTAGCCGGTAAGAAGAAAGTTGCTGTAGGGGTCAGTCTCTAGCGTGAACCGGCGAATTCCAATCTCATCGAAGAGGGAGCGCTGCGGCCAGGTTAGGTACTCCTCACCTAGTTCATGCTCTACGGTCTGACGGACGATGTAGCCGAGCGTCCATGGATCTGAGTTACGGTACCGGCCTACAGTGTTGGGTGGGAACTCTGCGTCCCGGCTTATCGTGAATGCAAAGGCATCAATGGGTGCCACATACCCTAGCCGATGATCCACCTGACCTGGCACGAAGGAACGGGACATCTGTTCAGGACTGGCGCCAGAATTACTGAAACGGAGGCCACTCGACATACGAAGAAGATCGGCAATTCGAATGTCTGCTCGCGAGTCACCATCAGAATTCTGCCATGCGGGCACGGGAGCCGGTTGCCATAGCTCCAACAAACCCAATTGAATCAAGCGACCTATCAGGGTAGCGGTCAGGCTCTTCCCCATCGACCAGCTCTCAAGTTGCATGTCACGGTGCGCGCCGGACCCATAATCTTCGGACACGATCTGTCCCCGGTGCACCACAAGGAAGGCAGCTCGATTGTCTTCCGGGTTAGCGAAAAAAACTCGGGCCGCCTCGGCGAGAAGTTCGGCATTCACATCATCCGGCAGTGGTTCGTTTGGGAGCACGTCACCCATTGGCCAAGCCGTAGAGGCAGCGTCAGGAAGCACGCTGGTGACCGCCCGAGGAGTGAAGAAAATTCCATCAGAATGGTCCGAAAGTAGAACGCATCCTTGGTCGCCAAAATGACGTGCCCGAGCCTGGACACCTTCGTACGAAGCGGTCACGATTCGGCGCTCCTCGTCCACGTTGAAGGCGAGTCGCCCACTCTCGTAATCACTAACCTGATGATCAGTCCAAAGGACGCTGTTGTACAATGCCTCCTCACGTACTCGCTCCGAAACCCAAATCGCCGAACAAAAACGTTTTGCGGGTCCAGTTAGGGTCAGATACGTCGGAGGGCCGGCAGAAGAGTCAAGAGAGGCACTCTGCAAATCAACACTTCCGACATCCCCACAAGCGAAGCTGGAGACAACGACCAGCCCCACCAACTGAAGAAGAACGTGTGGTTTCATGGAGTGCCACCAGGAAGAATCTGTAGTCAAAGATACTTACTCACTGATGGGCCTATTCGCGCTGCGAACATGATCATTATACCAACCGAGATACCGTTCGTACCGATCGACTTGGTAGGTTGGAACCCGAATCCCATGGCCCTGGTCAGGATAAACAATCAGTTGGGTCTCGATCCCGCGTCGCCGGAGCGCCTGGTACAGTTGTTCAGAGTTAAGGATCGGGACATTCCAATCCTGTTCACCACCCATGATCAGCGTAGGCGTCTCGATATGTTCTACCCGGTTGAACGGGCTTATACGCTCCCAGTTCTCGCGGTTATCCCCCTCCCATGGCAAGCCGAGCTCCGCTTCCCATTGTCGCTGGTAGTGGTCGTGTCCGTAGTTCGCGATGTAAAGGACTTCGCTCGCCCCAGTGATGGCGCCCTGGAACCGGTTGGTTTGAGTGATCACGTAGTTCGTGAGGATCCCGCCATACGACCACCCCCCTACACCGAGGCGGTCTGGATCTGACCATCCCTGCTCAATCGCGTAATCAACGCCAGCCATTACGTCTTGGAAATCTGGATTACCCCAGTCCGCCCAGAGCGCTGCTGAAAAGTCCTGCCCGTAGCCCGAGGAACCGCGTGGATTCGTGCGGACAACAACGTATCCATTCGAGGCGAACAACTGTGACTCGAACTGAAAGCTGTGGTTGAACTGAGAGACCGGTCCGCCGTGGATTCGTAGCAGCGTTGGATAACGCTGACCCTCCACGAAGTCCGGTGGGAAGGTCACGAAGCCTTCGACCTCAGTACCGTCGGCTGAATGAAACTGGATATTCCGAGTCTCGGCGATGAGCACCTTGGACAGGAAGTCGTCATTGTGTCCGGTTACTCGACTTAGTTCACCCGATCCGTGCTCTGCCCCCGTCACTCGATAGATCTCTCCAGGTTGGTCGAGGTAACTGACGGACACTGCAAATGTTCCCCCAGCCCAGTCGAACACACCCGCCGAGAAGGGGCCCGAAATCGGTCGTTCGAGATCCTCGCCACTCGGACGGATCCGAGCGACGTGATTTTCTCCTGAATCCTCAAGTCGGAACCAAATCCAGTCACCATCCTCAGAAAAACGCGGCTGGTTCACATTCCTGTCCAAATCGGTTGTGAGTAGGTGTGGCTCCCCACCGTCTGCAGAAATGACGGCTAGATGGGTCGTGGCATACCAGATGAGGTCGGGTCGAATACCGGTGGTATAGGCAAGCGACTTTCCGTCAGGACTCCAAGCAGGAGAACGGTCAGAGCCTTCATTCTCGGTCACGCGCCTCGGGTTGGTGGTTGGCTCCTCCAAGTCAGAAGCGACAATCCAGATGTCTGAGTTTTCGTTTCCATCCGGATCATCTGTGCGATTCGAAGCGAAAGCGATTAGGGTGCCGTCAGGGCTCCAGACACCCAGTGATTCGTCCCAATCACCGGTCGTCAGCTGGCGGAGTTCTCTGGAACCAAGCTCGAACACGTAGAGGTGCGTCCTCCGGTCTCCCGTCAGGTATCCTAGATTGTCACGCTTGAACTGAAGTCGATCAATTACCCATGGCTCGGGAGGGGCATTCTCCTTTTTGTCTTCATTCTTTTCTTCTGCATCCCGGATCGTCAGGAGGAGGCGTGTACCATCGGGGGACCACCGATACCCAGAAATTCCTTGTTCGATGTCGGTGAGCGGAAAGCCTTCGCCACCCCTACGGTCTAGTGCCCAAACTTGGTTTTCACCCTCATCACGGGATGCGGTGAAGGTGAAGTAACGACCGTCCGGACTCCACTCTGGAGAGCCTGCGGACTTGCCTTCCACAGTTAACCCGACGGCATCCCCACCCTCAGCCGGTGACATGTAGATTCGATTGTATGAGCGTTCATCCTCAAGCGACGTTCTGCCCACAGTATACGCGATCCAAGCACCATCTGGACTCACGACCGGTGCTCCGACCGAACGCATGTCGAACATATCTTTGGTCTGGATTGGGCGCTTGTCCTGGGCGTCAACTGGACCGGTTAGGGCCAGCACGAGGAAACCTAAGACTCCTAAACTCGAATGTGTCATTGCAGTCACTATTTTTTCTGGTGGTAGGATGCCTTTAACGTTTTCATCGTATCCCATGTCTTTCTGTATGGGAACGCCGCGGGAACACGTTAGGTTTATTCTACCGGAGTAAGAAACCGGAGGATGATTAGATAATGAGCCCAATCCCAGATCTGCTATGACTTCGAAAACATTTCGTTACCTGAAGGGACTCGGCATCCTGGCGATTTTTTCTCTTTCGCTCGCGGATGCAACGAGTGCACAGACCATCAGAGGGATACTGATGGAGAATGGGACCGATCGAAGAATCCAGCTGGGAGAGATGGTACTCGTGGGTCAGGGTGGCGATACGATTGACGTGACCTATACAAATGACGCCGGGGGCTTTGAGCTCACATCTTCCGAACCGGGTGACTTCCTCGTGCTCGCGGATGCACTTGGATATGGTGCCATGGCTGCAGGAGTATTCGAGCTGGGACCAGGCGCAGAAATGACACTTGAATACAGGATGCAGCCGTTTGCGCTCCCGATTGAAGATCTCGTCGTGGAATTCAATCGCCCAATCACACAGCACTCGCTCGTACGGAATGGGTTCGTAGCACGTTTCAATCGTGGACTCGGCCACTTCATTACACCCAATATGATTGAAGAATCATCAGCGTTCAGGACTGAAGATCTTTTCAGGAACATCGCAGGGGTGCAGGTATCGGGTACTGGGTTTGGTGCTGATCGAGTCGCCCTTCGAGGCATCGGTGGACAATTGTGCGACCCCATGCTCTACATAGATGGTGTACGAACCGAGAGCAGTGCGACGGGCTTGGCTCTTTCAGATATCATCCCTTTCCATCAGTTAAGTGGAGTTGAGATTTATCGCCGTCCAGCCGAGATCCCACTCGAATACGGAATCTCAGGAAGCTCATTCTGTGGAGTGATTGTACTCTGGACGAAATAGTGTGGAACCCTCGGACGATAATTCTATAGCGATCCAGAGTCCGCATCCCATATCTCTCTTAGGTACTCAAACGTGTAGAGCCCCGTCGAGTGCCCATCACTCCAAATAAACTGTAAAGCGTACTGCCCTACATAGTGTATAGCAGTTGGATAAATACCCATGTCGACAGATTCCGGGACCAAAGTCCGCACCCCACTCATCTCATCTACACAACCAGCACATGGACATAAGAGTCTTA
>DLRL01000109.1 GCA_002501085.1 Gemmatimonadales bacterium UBA7889 | reverse complement strand
CCAGCCATGCTCATCCCGTTGGGATCAGCACCCTGCGCAAGCAACATTTGTGCAAGGTCAAACTGGCCATTGATCGTGGCCATAAGCAGAGGCTGTGTCTGATCCCCTCCGGAAGGCTGATTTATGTCAGCACCGCCGTCTATCAGTGCCGTCGTTGCCTCCGCATGGCCCTGCCGAACAGCGTGTAGCAGAGGTGTAAGCCCACCCCAGCTCCCAACCAGCTGGGCATAAGAAGGCGGCCTCTCCTCTTCGTTTTCGTCTGCTGCGGTTCCATCTGGTCCAAATGGTATCTCGGATTGTTCCACCTCTTCTGGTTGCTTGCTGGCTAATTCAGCATCCGGTGCATCCTCAGCACCGGGCTCAACCTCCTTCAATTCATCGTCCTCCTCAGCCTCATCGAGTTCTTCTTCTCTCTCTCCATCAGAAGACGTTACATCAGGCCATTTCCTCTGTATCTCGCGGTAAGCCAGAATTGCTGCTTGGACCTGGCTCGGGGCAGGCTGCCAATCTGTTCCTCCACCTTCTTTTTCCTTGAACTCGGCAAGAAATTCTGACAGGCCTTTTTCAGCTGCGCGATCTGCTTCCGACTGCTCTACAACGTTCACTGCACCCGAGGTGATACTCAGATCAGCTCCAGAAGAGAGAAGCACCTGAATCGCTTCTACTCGATTGTTCGCTGCAGCAAATATAAGTGGTGTTTGACCCCAGGCTGATTCCTTCGCGTCCACAGTGGCACCCGCCCGGATCAATTCGGTCAGGACACCAGGGTCACCGGAGGCGGCGGCAAGGTGAAGTGGAGTAGCGCCTGAGTTGATGGTCGTCTCGTTGGGGTCTGCATTTGCTTCGAGCAATAGGGTCACAAAACCCACATCGCCCGACCTCGCAGCCATATGCAGAGGTGTATAGCGACCGATGCGGGTTCCCGCGTGCACGTCACCTCCAGCATAGACAATCGTCCTACCGAGCTCGATGTCTCCATGTTGGACAGCCCAGTGAAGGGCAGTCATCCCGTCACCTTGGGCGGCATTCACGTCGGCACCCTGGCGTAACAGTTGACGAACTACAGCGATATCACGCCGCTGGGCCGCATCAGCCACGGGTGTATCCGGGCCAGTCGACCCACCAAGCAGAAGCGGTAGGGCTACGACGCCAAAAATGTTGCGGAACACCCGTCTGCTCATACCGAGAATACCCCGTCGCTATCGCCGAATCCCGTTAAGTCTCGGTGTCCTAGCTTATGTAATAAGGACACGAACACATTTGCCATAGGTGTCCCGTCCGGTGCCTTCAAATGTGCGCCCCCCTCAAGTTGTCCGTTAGCTCCCCCCATCACGACCAGCGGGCAACGACGATGGTTGTGAAGATTCGCGTCACCCATGGGTGAACCCCAAATGATCATCGACTGGTCCAGTAAGTTGGACTCGCCATCAAAAGTCTCTTCCAGTCGGCCCAGGAAGTATGCCATCTGGCTCACCCGGTATTGGCAGATCTTGTTGAACTCTAGGACGGCCTCCTCTTTATCGCCGTGGTGGGAAGATGGGTGGAATGCTCGGTCAGACCCACTTTCTGGAAATGTACGATTTGACGCATCTCGTCCAGTTTTTAGCGCAACCACTCGTGTAATGTCCGCCTGGAATGCTAAGACCTGAATGTCAGACAGGAGCCTCATATGTTCAGAGAAGGAATCGGGCACCCCAGGAGGGGCCTCAGGTAACTCCCGGGGCTCTCCACCAGTGTTGCGAAGTTCAACCATATCTATACGGCGCTCTATCTCACGTATGTTCTCCAGATACTGATCTACGCGCTGGCGGTCAATGGCACCTAAATCCCTCTTCATCCGGCCCACTTCATCCGCAACCCAGTCTAGGATACTCCTCTGAGTCCGACGCCGGATGGCACGCTCTCTCTCAGAGCCACCTGCCCCGAACAATAGGTCAAACGCAGTGCGGGGGTTGCGGATCATGGGAAGAGGCTCTGAAGGAGATGACCAACTGATCGAGTCCATATAAGAGCAGGAATAGTTATAGTCGCAGCCTCCACCCTTATCCGTGCTCTCAATAGAGAGTTGCAAGGACGGCAGTACGGTCTCCTGACCGAAACGCTGTGCGTGGAGTTGATCTAGCGAAGTCCCACAGTAGAGGTCTGAGCCCTGTGTCTGCTTGGGGTGTGACTGGGTGAGGAAGACAGCGCTTGAACGGAAGTGGTCACCGCCAATCTCCCCAGGGTTGACCGGTTCGGCCATACGCACATCAGTATTGCTAATAATTGTGAGTCGGTCCCGCCAAGGCTCCAAGGATGTAAGGACATTTTCTGGGAGCAATTCGTAATCACGACCAACAGTGGAGGGCGCAAACAAGTACTGCTCCGCACCCCAATCGTTACAGCCAGGTAGGCCGTGGACCTCTTCGATGCAGACCAGGCGGGGCACCCCTTCTACCTTGGGTGATCCATACACTCGTCCGGCGGGTCGCATGGCATCTAGTAATGGTAACGCCAAGGTGGTCCCCACTCCCCGAATGAACGTGCGACGCGGGATACTCTTCCCTGTGATGAAGCGCATGTTCCACTACCTCGATTTGGGATCCAGAGAGTCCTGCCCTGACGCTACTGGAGCTTGTTTCATTTGGAATGCGTCACTCTTTAGCACACCAAGTATGAATGACGACATCCGATAATTATTCTTTTCAGCATCTGCGACGATAGTCCGCACTGCCGGCTGGTCCTGATAGTCTAGCCTCCGGCCCAATGCATAGGCCATTAAGCTAGCAGTAAAATGCCTTACCAGCGGAATTGGCCGCTTGAGCAAGACCTGTGATAAGTCTGACGGACTGCTAATGTCCGTACCGTCATAGAACGTGCCACGTGTGTCTAGGGGCACACCCTTTTCCCGTGTTCGCCATTTGCCCGTTACATCGAAGTTGTCGAGAGCAAGGCCAATAGGGTCCATGAACTTGTGACAAGATGCACACGCCGGATTTGCGCGATGCATCTCCATACGTTCGCGCGTAGTAAGAATACGAATCCCTTCCGTCCCGTCTGTCGCCTCTAGGTCTGGCACACCAGGAGGAGGAGGAGGAGGAGGAGTGCCCAAAAGCACCTGCATTACCCACTTGCCCCGAAGTACCGGTGAAGTGCGATTTCCAAGTGAGGTTTGAACGAGCATGCTCCCATGACCCAAAACGCCTCGCCGTTCTTCTCTCGGATAATCCACCCGGCGGAACTCATCCCCAACAACACCGGGAATCTCGTAATGATTTGCTAAGCGTTCATTAAGGAAGGAATAGTCAGCGCTATACATCTCAAGCAGACTCCGATCCTCTCGAACCAGATTATCAAAGAACAGTTCAGTCTCACGGCGCATTGCTACAGCCAACTGTTGGCTATAGTTGGGAAACCAAAACGCATCAGGGCGAACCTTTTCCAAGTCCTGAAGTTGTAGCCACAATGAGGCGAACCGCGTAGCCAAAGCTTCCGAGCGTGGATCCATCAGTAAGCGCCTAGCCTGACGCTCTAGGTTCTTCGGCTTGGATAGATCATCACTTCTGGCAAGGCGAAGGAGTTCTTCATCCGGGTTCGTGCCCCACAGGAAGAAAGAGATCCGCGATGCGAGGTCCACTTCATCGAGCTCGTAAACCTCACCTGGCTCTACATTGTCCGGCTCTTTCTCCATCCGGAAGAGGAAATGCGGGCTGGTTAGGATGGCTTCTAGTGCGATCCTCACACCCATTTCGAAGCCCCCCTCTTCAGCCCCCATCTGATAGAACCTCATTAGAGGTTCAATGTCCTCCTGATCTAGGCTTCGGCCGTACGCCTGGGCCGCAAGTCCAACTAGAATACCCTTGCTACAGGACTCTTCTTCGTCAGCCGACGTGGGCCGGCAGGTGAAAACCCGCCGTCGAGTTGGAGTATCAGAGACACCCACCGGGTTGTGTGGCCCTTCAAGCGTCAGGTTAATGAGGTGGGGAAGTGATGTAGTGCCGTAACTCGCCTCTGTACCCGTTAAAGACCATTCATTAGGCCGAATCAGGTCCTCATAGGGCCCATCCATCTGACGGATGAAGGCGGCGGTAACCCTCCGCTGACCCGCCCGAATGAACACCGGATCAGTCTCGACTGGAAAAGTTTTTCTTCCCTGAAAGTCGATATCGCCACCGTAATGCACTAACGCTACGCGTTCGCCCTCCACTGATATGTCTATATCGTGGAAGCGCTCCCCCCACCCCGAAATGAAACCCATGGAGAAGGTGTACTCTCCATCTGCCGGGAAGGTATGCAGCACGCTGATACCGCCTCGAGTCCCATAGGGAGCCCCCTCGACCGCCTCCCACTCGTGCTGTGACACGGTTGCGGGATTGCTATAGGTCTTTGCCGTAACCGGTGCATCTGTCTGGCCAACTGCCTGGCGTGCTACTTCACTGGCAGCTGTCATATAGGCGTCCATCAATGTAGGCGACATTGCCTGCACGTCGGCGATATTATCGAAACTCGCGCTGATCTGATCCGCTGGTAGCCACTCGCCAGGATCGATTCTCAGCCCCAAGACATCCTCGATAAGACGCGCATATTCGGCGCGATTCAGCCGCTGGAAAGGTCGGGTCCCTGGGCTCCGCTGCTCATCTGCAGCCTCATCGATCAGGGTTTCAAGCGTCTCGACGAGAGTCAAAAGTGTGTCTGGACCAGGCCTTCGAGCCCCAGGAAGCGGCATCATACCTGCCCTCAGCTTCACAATCATCTTCTCCGCCGTCTCTGCCAATTGAGGGGCCTTAGCGATATCAAACTCAGACAGAGAGAGGTTCCCCCTCAGCGTCACATCATTATGGCACCTGACACAGTACTGCTGGATAACATCGTTGAGTTCGTCAGAAGACATCACGAGTGGAGAGAACCAGGAGCCAGCCGACGCCAACCCTTGAAGACCCACATCCGACCGAGCCGCCAAGTACTCCTGGATCAAGATAGTAGGCGACCCTTCGGGACTAAGGTCACTCCATTGCGCTACAGTTACCGATGGCATACCCAGGCCAAAGCACAATAGCACGATTGCGTTACGAGTCAGGTTTCTCACGGGGAAGGGCTCTTCAACTTCTAGCGGATCCTATTGTAAACAGCGTGTGTTACGCGCGTGATCTTTCCGTTTTCATCAAGTCGCACGTACTCATTGTCGATCCTGTTCCCGTCTTCCGAAAGCGTGTTGATAATGACTTGGGACACTCGACCATTTCGCATATTTAAGATTCGTGTGCTCCGGTCATCGATGATCTCCACCGCAGTCTCGGAATTTTCCTGTCCTCGAACAGCTTGGAAAACGCCGTCGAACATCGTCACATAACCCCATTCGTTATCCTGTCCCCTTGCGTTGGTCGAAGCGACCGTGATCTCCATTCCGCCATTTCCATAGGGTTCATACGTCATGATGTTCTTCGAGGGTGGAGGGGCATCCGATTGCATCTGCCAGACACCAAAACGCGGGTTCGACTGCGCAGACACGGATACAGCCGTAACGACCAGCGTCACAAGAGCCAGGCAGCCAATTTTCAAATTCCGTCTGCACATCGATGGTACTCCTATCTCGGGGGTGTGGGCGGATACAGTCAGCATGCGGATCTCGAGTGCGCCGTGCAAGGTTTCAAGTTGCACTCCTCCCTATGGGCGCTAGCTATCTCCAGGGGGGGGCTTCACAAGTATCAGGCCACCCACGTTCGCAAGCGCGGGCATATAGCGCTTGAGGTTCCCGTTCGGTAACCGGACCCTTACTGCCCCGAAGCACGATTGGCAGTTCTTCTAGAGGCGGGGGAGCACGGCTGAACACCAGTGCGCCGGTCCTGAGTTGGGTCAGGTTTTCGCAAGCCAAATCGAAGCCGAGATCACAACCATTTTCCAGTGACACCTGAGCTTCGCTTAAGCGATCGTTATTGGCATACAGTATTCCGAGTTCATTACAAGCCCAACCCGAGTCGCTTGTACAATAAGTATCCTGCATGAAGGCCAGATACGCACATCCACGATCGCTGCCATCGTCGCATGCCTGCTGCCAGAATGGGAGGTACTGACCAGGATGGTTGTCACCGACACCACCGGTACCACTAAGAACGACAAAGATCACAACCCAAATCCCTACGAGTCCATAACGTCGCTTACTGGGAGTAAGGCCCTTACCGATCCATGAGAAGTCCAGGAATCCCAGCCACCTTGAGGCCGCTCTTCGATCAATAATTTGGACCAAGAGATTGAGGATGGGCACGGGCAGTAGCTTGTCGTAGAAAGCTGGAACTTCCATTGCCCTTAGAAGCACAGCACAGGCGATCACAGAAATCCCGTAGAGGATACCGAAGACAATTCGACCTCGGCCTGTCCTGGGTGCGGTCGAAGGATCAGTGAATAGAAGATGCATCCCCAGAAAAACTGCAATCGGGATATACGCATCATGGAAAAAGTAGGTTCCTGTGAGCCAGAAGTAACTAAGAGCAAACAAATACGCGGAGAGAACCGCCCAAATCGTCATGACCGCCACACCCCAAAGAAGCTGAGCTGGTATGGTGACTAAGAAGATCGCAGCATAGATGTAGGGAGGATTGTATTGTGATTGAGCGATCTCCTGACCCCAGGTGATCTCAGTCATGCCGGTTGCTATCAGTATGAGAGAGCAGATGCTGAGAGGAAAAGAAGACGGATTAAAGATGTGAGCAGAACGACCATCTTTCGTCCACCGGATAAGGTCTTTCCCTAGATATCCCAATAGGATCATCCCGAATTGTAAGTAGAACCATTCCGGCTTGAACCACAGGAACAGATTGATACTGCCAATGATTGGGAAAGGGCCGAACCCAAGTTGGTAGTTCTCGCGCCGGGACCACTGGAGCAAAGCATCTACACCGTATGCGAATACGAGTTGGGCAATGATCAGCGGTGCGAAAGCGTAGACCTGGTCTACGTACCGACCCCACCAGGAAAAAAGGGCGATGTGTGCGCAAGCTTGAACCCAGTGCTGTGGCCGGATAGCTAATTCAAGGGTTAGTACCCGCCGCCCTCTTCTAACTCCAATGAAGAGAGCTGACGCCCAAGCAACGAGCACCCCTGCGGCAAGCAAAAAAGTGTTCTGCAGCCCTTCATTTCTAACCGGGGGTAATAGCACGAAAGCTGCTAGAAGAGCTGCAAAGAAGCAGGGTACCAAAACAGCCTGGGCAGGTGAGAGCCGCTTTCCAACAGACGTCACTTTTGTCGCAGCACCGTTCATAGGCCTCATTGTGACGGTGGGTGTTGATCCCGGCAAGGAGGAACTTTCCCCACAAAGCCGTACAGTCATTTTCTTTTTCTGACTATTGGGCTATCCGACGAACGTTTCAATCCTGGGGCTGAACAAGACTGCTAAACAAGAAGGGGCGCCGCGTAGATCACTCACGCGGCGCCCCTCGGCTTAATCCTCGCTCCTAGCGATCTGCAAGAAATCGTCAGTGAAGCGGCATTCGTCTACCTACCTGACATACTTCGTTAATCCGCCACCCGCTGTAGGACGAGAAATCGGACCTTCAGCTGCATAAACATTGCCATCGGCATCAACTGCAATGCCTTCGCCAGCCACACCTGTATCCCGAGAGTCAATCTCATAAGGTGGGATAAAGGCCGTCACCCGATCTTCGGACGCATGACCGATGCGAATACCAGTACTCCAGCCAGGATGATTATTCGGGTTGGTTTCAGAATCGATCGCATACAGCATGTCGTCATCTGTGATAAAGAGTCCGCTGATACGGCTGAACTGCACATAGGAATCAAGGTAGTTTCCGTCCTGGTCGAAGATCTGTATTCGGTGATTTCCTCGATCAGCAACGAAAAGACGACCCTCGGAATCCATTTCCAATGCATGAGGGGTACGGAAGTTACCAATCTCCGTGCCAATTTCCCCCCACTCTTTGATGAACGTTCCGTCAGCGGAAAACTTCATAATCCGACCCGTTGCACCTTCCGTGACTATCGGATTGTTCGGGGTCAACATGGATTGGCCACCATGTCCGTCAGCTACAAAAATGCTCCCGTCAGGAGCGGTGATGACGTCGTTGGGCTGATTGAAGTGCTCGGAATCGTTCCCTGGCTCACCGCGAGTGCCTAGCCTCAAGAGAACATCACCAGTCGCACTAAACTTGATGAGATGGTGCCCGGTCATGTCTACAATCCAGACATTCCCGTCGGAATCGAGATGGATCCCGTGTGGGAGATCAAACTCCCCGGCACCAAAACTGGTGAGCACCTCGCCGGTATTACGATCAAATTTGAGAACCGGATCGACCAAGTTCTCAGCGCATCCACCACCCAGAGCACTCGCACCACATCGATCATAGGCCCAGACGTTACCGTCATACGGATCGATATCAACACCGGCCGTAGAACCCCATGTCCTATTATCAGGAAGCGGACCCCATTCTGAGACAACCTCAGATGTGGGGTTCGGAAGGCCAGCAGCTGCCGGGTCGGTGACAGTTGACGGATCCGGAGCTTCAGGTGCTGGTGCGTCAGACTGACCGGCACAACCCGACAATACGACACCAATTACCAGTGCAAACCCCAATGAAAGGAGCCGTGACAAAGACATTGTATCTCCTTGCTACTCTATTTAACTAGTTAATCAAATCGCCAAGCCGTGACATCTCACTTGGCAACCCTAACGCTTAAGCACCTTACCTGCCTACCTCATTTTTCTCCTGATAGCGAGCACCACCTAAGACATTGGGAAGTGAGTAATTGCCCTCATGGCACGCATACTCATAGACCTGACCATCCAACCGTGTGAACGGCACCTCACCCCCCCATACCTCTGTGTATGTCGTGAGATCATCAATCGTGAACTCGTAGACGATTGACTCCTTGTCGACACGGGTAAATCGCTCAATCACCTTAAGATCTTCTGAGGGTGGGATTCCGCGGAATGCGTGCTCAGGATTGAGGTTTTTGGTCTCTACAACCAGCGTATTGCCTTCCCACCAGCCTCTAGAATCACCGAAGTATGGACGGACGTTAGTCGGTAAAGAACGTGGCTCGCCAAGCCGAATGATACGCACGTCGTGCACCATCTCCGCCATGATCATGACGTAGTCAGCATTTTGCACAATCGTATAATTATTGTTGTACCAGTAGTTGGGCAGCATCGGAGGACCAGCGCTTGATCCAAAAGACACAATGCATCGCTCAGCAAGCGGGCGGATTTCCGGATGATCGTAGGCACCAAACTGCCCGCTAAGAGCCCGGGAATCATCGACCCGGCGGCGCCCCTCTGAGGTCAAGCTCGGCACACGGCCGTTCGATGGATTTGTGACGAGCGAACTCCTGAATTCCCCATTCACGACTGCCACCCGGTCTCCGGGCTCCCTGTAGAATTCGTTGTAGCAGGAGGTCGGACCATCGATGCAAACCGGGTGAGTACCACCTTCTGGTGGCGGAGGACGATTTGGGTCACTTGCTTCAGCTTTCCGTGTGACCAGTTCCGCCTGCCCCTGTTCAATATCGGCAACCTCTTGCTGGGTCAGACCACGTTCCCAACCCGCAGGGCGCTCAAAGGGTGTGAGGGTTGCATTAGTCCAATTCCCCTGTAGGTCCGGATGACCGAATGCGGTCTTGGGTACCTCCCACTGTGCGGAAGATGAGGCACGCTCCTGGGCGGTTACAGGGGAAGCGGGCACTGCAAACCACATCAGGGCGGCACCAGCAATCCAATAAAGCCTCCAAGACAGTAACCTTGAGAAATGGATTTTCATTTTCTTGACCTCCGAGTCAACGGACTCTTTACCACAGTGTCCGAACTTGATCAATCTGCCAATGGAACGCCTTAAGCGCGAGTGTTTTCCTATCAACTAACAGTTCTGCCTTGACACTTCCAATAAAAAACCCTGCGAGTTCTTGACTCGAAGAGTATAAAGGTCTCTGGGGTCCCATAAACGGAGCGCGAGGGATTCGAACCCCCAAGCCCTTTCGGGCGCTCGCTTTCGAGGCGAGTGCAATACCATTCTGCCAGCGCTCCTCGAGTAGACCGCTTACGCGATCTACCTAATCGGGGCGCCCGGATTCGAACCGGGGACCTCTGCGACCCGAACGCAGCGCTCTACCGGACTGAGCCACGCCCCGAAAACGAAACGGGTCATCCCAACACGGACGGGGTGGGATTCGAACCCACGCGGGCGTTAGCCCACACGATTTCCAATCGTGCGCCTTAAGCCACTCGGCCACCCGTCCACGGCCACCTGCGCCGCGGACTTGGGCGCAACCGGACCAAATATTAATAGGCCATACAAACCGAAACGGAGGGAGTGGGATTCGAACCCACGTGGACGCGAAGTCCAACGCCTTAGCAGGGCGCCGCCTTTAGCCACTCGGCCATCCCTCCCCAATAGAGACATAAATGTCTCTGAATTGCCCCGCTAGGGCTCGAACCTAGACTCTCCGGAACCAGAATCCGGCGTGTTGCCAGTTACACCACGGGGCAAAAGGAGCCACCTGTCGGATTCGAACCGACGACCCCGTCATTACGAGTGACGTGCTCTACCAACTGAGCTAAGGTGGCGGGCTCATAGTGGAGCCGAGGGGAATCGAACCCCTGACCTCAGCGTTGCGAACGCTGCGCTCTCCCAACTGAGCTACGGCCCCGAAGAAACCCCTCCGCATGGGCGCGACAGGATTCGAACCTGTGACCTCTACGATGTCAACGTAGCGCTCTAACCAACTGAGCTACGCGCCCAATCCACTCGAACCCTGCGTCGAATATGCGCCCGGGAGGACTCGAACCCCCAGCCTCCTGGTCCGTAGCCAGACGCTCTATCCAATTGAGCTACGGGCGCTTACTCCACTACATATCTTGTTGCTAAATGCCCACGACAGGACTCGAACCTGTACGCCGTTTCCGACACTGGTCCCTCAAACCAGCCTGTCTACCAATTCCAGCACGTGGGCATCAAATGGACCGACCTGCTAATCTCTAGCGCAGTTCAGGATGCTCGAGGAGGGACTCGAACCCTCACGGGGTTAACCCCCACAGGGTCCTGAACCCTGCGCGTCTACCAATTCCGCCACCCGAGCGTTAGACCAGTCCGCACAACATGGAGCCGAGGGGAATCGAACCCCTGACCTCTTGAATGCCATTCAAGCGCTCTCCCGACTGAGCTACGGCCCCGATTCACACGACCTAAGAGTCGCCACCGCTTCGGGCAGGTACCGGCTCCATTATTTCAATCAGCTTCAGCGGGGCTGACGAGACTCGAACTCGCGACCTCCGGTGTGACAGACCGGCACTCTAACCAACTGAGCTACAGCCCCTACTCGCACAACTCTTTACTACGCTTCAACTTCATATCCCGACGGGGAATCGAACCCCGATTGCCAGGTTGAAAACCTGGTGTCCTAACCATTAGACGACCGGGACCCAGCGGCTCTTTATACAGGCCCGGAGGGAATCGAACCCCCAACCGCCGGTTTTGGAGACCG
>DLRL01000018.1 GCA_002501085.1 Gemmatimonadales bacterium UBA7889 | reverse complement strand
CAGGCGCTCTCCCAACTGAGCTATGGCCCCGGCGGGCTATTTGAACTGGAACTATACCTTCGCCGGCTACCCGTTGGTAGATGACCTGACTCACGTCTGGGTATTCATAACACGGGACATTTCTCGTTCATCTTACAGGGACTCGACCACTTCGGTATCCGCCCTGTACATTCGCCGACTAACCGCGGAATGACTGTAAGACCTTAGGAGGTCCCAGTGCGCACCACCAAAACAATTTTTCTAGCACATTTTCTCTTGGTCCTCCTTCCTAGCCTACAGGGGCTGGGAGCACAGCAAATTCCAACTCCGGAAGAACATTTTGGATTTGTGATCGGCACTGACAAGAAGCTCGCACGTTGGGATGGCATACTTGAGTACTTCACCCTAATAGCCGACGGGTCAGATCGTATTCAGGTAGACACTGCAGGCCCAACGACACTTGGCAACCCGTTTGTCTCAATTACGATCAGCTCGCCCGCTAACCTCGCCCGGTTGGATGAAATCCGTGAAGCATCTAAGCGCATTGCTGACGGAAGAATCGATAGAGAAGAGGCTGAGAGGATCGCTGCGACGACCCCCGCAACTGTGTTTATCAACCACAACATCCATTCGACTGAGATCGGCTCATCACAGACAAGCGTCGAGCTAGTACATCACCTTGCGACTGCGGAAGATGATCTAACAAGTCAAATCTTAGATAACGTTGTTACAGTGCTCGTTCCTTCTGCGAATCCGGATGGCCAGGTCCTAGTTACAGACTGGTATGAGCGTAATGTGGGCACTGACTACGAGCGTGCCCGTATGCCATGGCTTTACCATTACTACGCGGGCCACGACAACAACCGGGACTTCTTCCAGGCCAATCTTGTTGAAACACGGTATTGGATGGATTTGATGTACCGTACGACTTACCCGCAGATCTATCTTGACCAACATCAGATGGGTAACAGTGGGCCCAGAATCTTTGTGCCTCCCTACCCTGACCCGATGAACCCTGATATTCACCCGCTGCAGTGGCAACAGCTTCGCTTTATGGGTGGCGGGATGGTCGCGGACCTGCAGGCAGCCGGTAAACAGGGAGTTGTAACAGGTTCGATGTACCGAATTTGGGGACAAGAAGGTGCACTCACTGGTCGGTATCACAATATCGTCGGCATTCTCACCGAGACGGCCAGTGCACGTATAGCGAGCCCGGATACCGTAGCCCTTGAAGCACTTGAGCGGGGTGCCGCACCGGGCCGAGGGCTTGGTGAATATGGATTCCAGATCGCATTCGTCGATCCCTGGTTGGGCGGGGAGTGGACGCTCGGAGACATTGTTGACTATCAGATGATCGCGGCCAAGAGCGTGTTAGAGCAGACAGCAAAGTTCAGCCAGCACTATATCATGGGCCGATGGCAGATGGGATCTGAAACAATCGCAAAAGCGGAAATAGAAGGACCACATGCGTATGTGATCCCACGTAATCAGGCTGACCCAATTGCCGCTGCTGAAATGGTGGGCAAGCTCATCCTACAGGGTGTCGAGGTTCACGAGTCAATCGGAGCATTTGAAGCAACCATAGCAGATGGCCTTTGGTCATCCCCGGACGACGACGGCCTGAGTGAAAATGAAAACGCTACTGAGGAGGAGGATCTCCCGGACGAGGATGAAGGTGATGCTGAGCGTGAAGAGGACACCGATGAAGAAGCGGTTGAGGACAACAAACCTGAAGAAGAACTGCGCAGCTTTGCTCCAAATTCCTGGATCGTGTATGGAGCACAGCCCGGAAGAGCTGCGGTACTCGATTTGTTAGAGCCGCGTCGACGCCGGGTCCAGCACGAGTGGCCGGGAGGGCCATTCATGCGCTCATACGATGGAGCCGCTTACACGATGCCGATGCAGATGGGTGTCGAAATTACACGTACAGACAAGCCCTTCGAGGCTGACACTCGACTAGCCACTTCTGCTAGAGTCGTTGCCCCGCCAATGCCTACTGCCAACGATTGGTACGCGATCAGTGCTGAAGTTACTCGCGCCTACCAAGCAGTGAACCGCATGCTCGAAGCAGGGCTTTCAGTCTTCAAGGCTGTATCAGAGGACGGCCCCCTCTTCATCGTATCTGCCTCAGACCCGCAATCCAGATCCCTTCTGTCAGAGATCTCCAACGAGATCGGCGTCACTGTCGTCGCAGACCCACCAACTCTTGACATGTCGGCTCAACAGCAGGCTGCGCGTATTGGAATCTACCAGGGCTGGGCTGCCTCGATGGATGAGGGATGGACCCGCCTAGTACTTGAAGATTTTGACTACACGTTTGAAACACTCATGAATGATGATGTGCGGGAGGAAGGCCTTTCGGAGAGGCTCGACGTAATCATTATCCCCTCTCAAATTCCGCTGAACCGACTTATTGAAGGCGCAAGTGACGAGGACACCCCTCCCGGTTTCAGGGGGGGTATAGGAGAGGAGGGTGTCGAGAACCTGAAGGAATTTGTGCGCAACGGAGGGACACTTGTCACGTTCGAAGCAGCAGACGCACTTGTACTCGAGCACTTCGATGTTCCGGTGCGAAATGCACTCGAAGACATCAGCAACTCAGACTTCTTTCTGCCCGCATCCCTACTGCGCATAGAACTTGATGAGAACCACCCGCTTGCGGTCGGAAGCCCCAATGAGGTCGCAGCTAAGTGGGCTGGTGGGCGGGCATACGAACCAACCGACTTCGGTGGTGATGCAGGCCAAGTTCAAGCAGTGGGCAGTTGGGCTGAAGACCCTGAGCGACTCTTGATGAGTGGGGTAATCGTCGGGGCGGAAAAGCTAGCTGGAAAAGGCGCAATCTTAGATGTGGAGTACGGAAATGGACGCATCTTAATGTACGGCTTCAGAGTCCAGCACCGAGGTCAAACCCACGGTACTTACAAGCTCCTTTTTAATGCTCTGTTGAAGAACAGCCCGCGAACGGCAACCGAGGACCGTTAGTCACTCGGAACCCGAAGAATCTATGGATAACGAAACAACCAACATGCTCAACGACCCGAAGAGGATGATCTAGAAATGCAGAGGGACACCACGATAATGCGCTCGGCTAAGATTAGCCGAATGAAGAAACTTCTTCTTATTGCACTCTCCTGTGCGACACCTATTTCTTCTGTCTCTGCCCAATCAGGAAGCGAGGTAGCACGCGCATACCGGGAAGCGCACGAAGTTGAAATCCTCAGAAACTTTGCGGAGCTGCTGAGTTATCCCAACCGAGCCCGGGACCTAGACGACATCACACGTGCGGCGGAGTATATCCGAGACGAACTTCTTGCTGTCGGTGTTGACTCCGAACTCCTTCAACTTGAAGACGTACCCCCGATTGTCTACGGTGAACTTAATGTCCCAGGTGCGACCCGGACGTTAGGGATCTATGTGCACTATGATGGCCAGGCTGTCGACCCATCCAACTGGACGCACCCTCCATTTGAGCCGACACTCTACTCGGCCCCAATCCCAGAGGGCGGAAGACAACTTCCGATGCCAGATCCGGGTGAAACAGTTGACCCTACCTGGCGCCTCTACGCGAGATCCGCCGGAGATGACAAGGCACCCATAGCTGCAATCCTCCCCGTACTGAAAGCCTTCCAAGAAGGCAACGTTCAATCTACCTCGAACTTGATCTTCTTCTTTGATGGTGAGGAAGAAGCTGGATCACGGAACCTCCCGCGCTATATGGAAACATTCAAAGATCGCCTCGATCCGATCGATATTTGGCTGTTCTTTGATGGGCCCGCACACCCTAGTGGGCGTCCGCAAATCACGTTTGGTGTGCGTGGTTCAATGGGAATGGAAGTCACCGTGTACGGAGCTGCACGAAATCTTCACTCGGGACATTATGGGAATTGGGCACCAGATACAGGTGTAATCCTGTCACGACTCTTAGTGTCAATGAAGGACGAGGCCGGACGCGTACTGGTGGACGGTTGGTATGACACAGCCGAGCCCATTGGAGAAGAAGAGCGTGCCGCGCTGGCAGCGATGCCTGCATGGGATGAGCAACTAAAGCGTGAACTTGGGATCGTTCGCTCCGAAGGCGAACCCGAATCCCTACCTGAGCGACTGATGGTGCCTGCCCTAAATATTCGTGGGATCACGAGCGGTAACACGGGTGCTCTCGCCCGCAATGTGATCCCGAATACCGCAGTTGCTGCTCTTGGAATTAGGCTCGTCAAGGGCAACGACCCAGCGCACCTCCGACAGCTGATTGTCGACCATATCCAACGCCAAGGGTTCCATGTTGTCTCACAAGATCCAGATATGGAGACACGTCGCAGCTACCCATTGATCGCAAAAGTCACCGGCGGTGGTGGCTCCAGAGCGGCCCGTACTTCAATGACGAACCCGTTCGCCCAGAGTGTGATGGCAGCAGCCAGTATGGCCGCGAGCCAGGCCTTTGGGGAGGGCTCACTAGTGGTGGCACCAGGGATGGGCGGAACGCTGCCGATTACACCCTTTACAGAGATTCTCCAAAAACCTGCAATCATAGTCCCCGTCGCGAATCATGATAACAATCAACATGCTCCGGACGAAAATCTGCGCATCGCAAACCTTTGGTACGCGATCGACCTTTACGCCCAACTGTTGACTATGCCAGCGACCATCTTCTAGGTCTGACATCAGATCTATCGTGAGGGCTCACTATCTTGGGCCTACTCTTACCACTAGAGAGTTTAAGATGCGTGATCAATATCGAGCTCTACACGGGTAGGGGGCTGGCATGCTGCTCAAAGCCAACCGATATTGACGCCTCTACCTTGCCTCTCACCTAGGAGATAGGCACAGATGCGCAAATTGATCGCACTTGGTCTTCTCGCGGGAGTGATCGCGATGGGCGCGCCGGCAGAAGCTAGCGCTCAGGACTCGGGCCTCCTTGCTGTTGGTGCCATGGCCCCGGATTTTGCTCTACCTGGCGCGACCCGCTACGGGTTGCTTCAGGAACCAATCCGCCTGAGTGACTACCGAGGCGAAACGGTTGTCCTCGCGTTCTTCTTCCGCGTCAGGACACCTGGCTGAACAGTCCAAATGACAGCGTACCGTGATCAGTACGCAAGCCTTTTCAATGAAGGACGAAACGTCGTGCTTATAGGCGTTTCTAATGACTCACAAAGTGAACTCGGATCGTGGTTGAAAGACGCAGATTTTCCGTTTCTGTTCGCCAGTGATGCCTCTAACAATGGCGGTACTTACGCCGCCTTTGGTGGAGGTCTGCGCTCAAACAATATGGTGGATAGCCGAGCGGTAATCGTGATCGGGCCAGACGGCCGGATTGCAGAGACAATCGAGAGCTTCAATCAGAACGATCCGATGGCCTACGAACATCTTGCTGAAGTCATCGACCGAGTTACGCCGGAACCGGAAGGGAACTAGACTTTTACGGTCATAGCAGTATAGAGAGAGGCCCGATACGGACGCTGTCCGTATCGGGCCTCTCTTTTCTTGTCCGTTATCGCTAAGACCTTGGACTCCTAGCGTTTAAGTAGCTCCTGAGCCGCCCCAACCAAGTCCTGGGAAGTTCCGACACCGGTGTAGGCAACCTTCCCGTCACTGTCGAGCATCACGACGATCGATGTGGTTTGAGCGTTATACGCTCTAACAGCTGCTCCGCGCGCGTCGTACAAGTACGGGTAGCCAGGATTATGATCTTCGAAGTGTCGTTTTACGCGCCGCAAACTCTGGGCGACACCAACAGCGACTGCAACGATCTTCATCTGTTCGCCATGCTCTGCCTGGATACGATCGAGTTGTGGCTGGAGCACCTCGCACTGCTCGCACCAACTCGCCCAAAATTCAATGAGAGCCGGTGTTCCCTCGATGTAATCAATCAGATCAACAGAGTTGCCCTCCAAATCCTGCAGGGCTGCTCCAGGAGCTACGGTCCCGAAGGGAAGAGATACGGAGCCCTCTCCGGCAACCTGTGCCCAAATCGGTCCCGGCACAGCAAGTATCGCAATGATAGCCAGCCGCAATATGCAGACGTTTGCTCTCATCATTTCCCCTAAAGGTTGTAGCCGGCCAGCACAAAGTAATACTCAGCCATCCCAATCATGATGACAGCGGCAGCTCGTTTAATCCACACCATCCATGCCCCTGAGTTCGGCAGAAGCGCCAAGGTCCCAGAAAATAAGCCGACCACAATGAGTAGCGCTGTCATTCCGAATGAGAATACAAACAGGTACACGAACCCCATTAGTCCCGCTCCAGTTGCCGCCACCCAGGTAAGTGCGACTGCGAACGCTGGAGCTCCACAGGGGGCAGCCACAACTCCAGACATCGCGCCCATAACAAAGACTGCTCCGTAGGATCCTCCTTCACTCCGACTAGCACGCTCAAGCAACTTCCGAGGCACGGGCATTGGTAAAACATCGAGCATCACCAGGGCGAAAATCACGAGGAAGTTGCCTATGGCCAGACGAGCCCAAGGGCTGGCGCTGACCGTCCCGAACAGCTGCCCCGTGACTCCAGCGATTGCGCCGAGGATCGCATACAGCATAGCTAGACCAACAGCGTAGGTGAGCGTAAGGCCAACCGTCCTCGCCTTCGATTGATCCTCACTTGCGGTCCCAGCGATCACAGCTGATGTGATCGGTATCATAGGGTAAACACAGGGGGTCAGACTGGTGAGGACACCTGCGAGAAACATAGACCCAATCGCTAAAAGTGGGCTTTGGCTAAGGGCCTCAGTTAGCCCGCCAGGCGGCTCAATCTGAATTAGAAAGTTTAGAGTCACGAACAAACGTTAGGGCTGAATTCGCACCCGGTCCAACCCCCACGGGGAAACTCAGGGGAAATCATGTATGCACTTTCTTCTGTGTCCCGAGGGGTCGTCCTCCATCTACAGGAATAACTGCCCCAGTCGTCATACGAAGTGATGTTGCAACAGCCAGCACCGCTTCTGCGACATCGTTGACACCTGCCAGCTGTCCCAAAGGAGTATCTGCAATCATTCGCTCACGTACCTCGGCCGACCAACCCCGGGTGAATTCAGTATCCACAAGCCCCGGGGCCACCGACATGACTCGGATCTCAGGTGCCAACGCCCTAGCAAGAGACATCGTCATATTATCCATCGCAGCCTTAGAGGCGCAGTAGGCCACATTGCTTCCATTCGCCATCCGTGCAGCCAATGAGGAGATATTAACTACGAGACCTTCGCCATCTTTTGCTAAAAGTGATTGAAACGCCCGGACTACTGCAAACGCACCACGTACATTCGTGCACATAACCAAATCAAAGAGTTCATCGTCTAACGCTTCAAGGTCACGATGGGGTACCACTTTTGACGTTCCCGCATTGTTTACGAGGATATCTAAGCGACCCTCAATCTGCGCTGCCGAAGCAGCAGCAGCTCTGAGCGCATCTGAGTCTATCACTGATGCTTGAATGACCCGGTGCCCTTTTCCAGAAAGGCCCCTTAAAGTCTCTTCAGCGCCTGCCGCACTATCACGGTGAACAACTAGGATTTGGGCACCAGCTTCTGAGAGGATTTGAGCTATCGCACGACCTATCCCACGACTCGCACCCGTAACTAACGCCACCTTACCTGCAAGCTTTCCCATCCTCTCCTCTGATTATCTGATAGCAGACTTAACAATGAATCAAATGTCTTATGTGGCCAACCTGGCACACGTAGACCCAGAGAGCCACGTTGCCGACCCGAATCACTAAACAATCAGGGCGATGCTAAAGGATACAGCGTTCCAGATGGCGGCCTCGAATATCCGATTTGGCCGCGGGATCACGGATGAACTCGGAATGGACCTGGTGGCGATGGATGTGCGCCGGACCATGGTCGTGATTGATCCCGCTCTAGTGTCTCTTCCAGCTGGAGAAACTGTGCTGGCATCGCTAGAAGAGAACGGAATTTACTACCAGGTTTTCGACGCTGTCTCAGTTGAGCCTACGGATTCCAGTTTCAAGGCTGCAGCTGAATTCGCAGTCTCCGGGAATTTCGACTCGGTCGTTGCAGTCGGCGGCGGTAGCACCATTGATACGGCAAAAGCCGCGAATCTGTATTCAACCTACCCCGCTGACTTCTTCGACTATGTTAACGCCCCAATTGGAAAAGGCTTACCCGTCCCCGGCCCTCTTAAACCGCTCATAGCAGTGCCGACAACTGCAGGCACCGGAAGTGAGACAACAGGTGTCGCGATTTTTGACTATGTGGAGAAGCACGCTAAAACTGGGATCGCGCATCGTCACCTTAAGCCTACCCTGGGTATTGTTGACCCTGATAATACTGTCTCACTTCCCTCAGCCGTCGCAGCAGCAAGCGGTCTTGACGTCTTGAGCCATGCACTCGAGTCGTATACCGCGATGCCATTCAATGAACGGCCAATGCCTCCACGACCTCTGGAGAGACCTGCCTATCAAGGCTCGAATCCGATCAGTGATATCTGGGCATTGACGGCACTGGAATTGATGGCGGAGTTCCTGCCGAATGCAGTTGCTGACACGAGTGACGTCGAAGCCCGAGAAAAGATGCTACTAGCAGCAGCACTAGCGGGGATCGGGTTCGGAAACGCTGGCGTACACCTCCCGCACGGCATGTCCTACCCAGTAGCAGGTATGGTAGCTGGCTACATACCACCTGGTTACGACGTGGATCATTCGATGGTGCCCCACGGAATCTCGGTAATCCTAAATACACCGGCGGTCGTCCGCTTCACTGCTCCTGCATCACCTGAGAGACATCTACGAGCCGCAGCGGCTCTCGGAGCAGACATAGAAAGAGCATCGACTGCGGACGCCGGTGAAATACTCGCGGATCGTGTGATTCATTTCATGCGCATGCTGGATGTACCAAATGGACTTAGTGCAGTAGGCTACACCACTGCAGACATTCCAGGACTTGTCGAAGGCACCCTACCCCAGCATCGGGTGACCAAGCTTTCACCAAAGCCCGCAAATGAATCGGATCTGACGTCGTTGTTTGAAGCGTCAATGACGATCTGGTGAAGACTCATTCGCAACTCCGTCAGGCGGGTCGATCTTACCTGATAATCTTGATGCTGATTGTCTCCAGCGCCTGTGGTGAGAGCACACCACCAGTCATCACGGTTGGGGTGGTCTCATTCACAGAAGACGAACTTTTAGGCCTATCCTCAGCCCGCCGCACGACCCTTGCACAACTCACTGCGCTAGCCCTTGCGGTGGCGGACTCCAGCACAGATCAGCTAGGTGAGCCACTCCTTGAGAAATGGGAAAATGACCGGCTACTCGACATTTTCGCAGCCGAGTTAACACTCATGAAGAATGGTATTGATGACGTGGTACTGGAGGCGCATTACCTGACCGATCCAGAATGGGAGCTCACGGTGCGCCATATCTTGTTCTTCAGTGAACGCTGGAGGGATCGGCCACACCGCTCGGAAGCGCGAGATAAGGCGGGACGGGCAATGGAGTTGCTCTATGAGGGAGCCAACTTTTCCGAGACAGCGTCACAGCTGTCAGAGGAACCGGGAGCTGAAGGGCGACAAGGTCTTCTCACACCTGGAAGAGAAGGGTCATGGGTCCCGGAATTCTGGGCTGCTGCTCTCAACCTCCAACCCGGTGAGATTAGTCCAGTCACAGAAACACAGTACGGCTACCACATCCTCCGCTTGGAGGACCGGCAGATTGTACCTTTCCCTGAGGCGCGCACAGTGGTTTCCCGCTCCGTTGCAAACCGCATCGAGGATCCAAGGGCCGTCTTACAAGCTTGGCTAGAGGACAATGCCGGAGCAACTGAAGATGTTCGGCAGTCTACAGCACTAGCGGAAGCTATTCGCCTAAACCTCAAAGTTCCGGCTGGGGAAATCACTGACCTCGAGCGTGCTTGGGATGACATCACTTACCGGTGGTCTACAGCCTTAGGGTTCGGCTATGGCCTCAGCACTTCCGAAACCACCAACGCCGCTCTCGGTGCTCTCGCGAATTCATCACAGAATGCTACGATTGCTCGGAATGAACTGGCTGAACACGATGCGATGCTGAGAGTCAGATACGAGTTCACTTTCTCATCGCCACCGGGTTAGTGGAAAAAACTAATAGCCCGTCACATGCGGCATGAGCCGTTTGAACTGTGGTATCCAATGAAACAGAAACTCGTCGGAAAGCTCCGGTTCTTGTCTGGCTTCGCAATGTTTCTTGGGGGGCTTTGGTTCCTATGGGATACTCCGCTGATATATCCGCTCAAAATCTTTGTCGTGCTACTCCACGAAATCAGCCATGGCATCGCAGCACTAGCAACCGGAGGATCAATTGAAAGGATCACCCTGGATGCAGAACAGGGAGGTGCATGTTATTGCGATGGTGGCAACGCATTTCTGACGCTTTCAGCCGGATACCTTGGGAGTCTTCTTTGGGGTGGCTTGATATTTTCAGTTGCGCGAATGAAGCGGGTGAATACGGGTTGGATAAACAGCTTAATTGGGGTGGCGGTGATCGTACTAAGCCTAATGTACATTCGGAGCGACTTCGGCCTTGTATTCGGCCTTGTATTCGGTGTCACTCTCTTCTTCGCAGCACAGAAAACGGGCCCAGCAATGAACCGGGGAGTGTTATTCGTACTCGGACTCACTAGTGCCCTCTACGCAATCCTCGACATCAAGGGTGACATACTCGACCGACCAGAGGCACTATCAGATGCTCGTATGCTTGCTGACCTCACTGGTATACCAGCTCTGGTATGGGGCATCGCCTGGATCTCTATCGCAATTATCTACAGCCTCTGGTTACTGTATGGAGCCTATGAAGAAGCCTGAATCTAGGTCGCCAGAAGCTAATTTATCCCTAATCTAGTAGCCGAACTGACTACTCTACTACAGGCGTCCTGTACCTCGTAGGGGATACAGGAATAACCCAATCTATAGTGCCCTCATACATCCTTGCTATCGTGATTCTGGATGAGTATCATGGCCGCCATTGGAATAGTTGGTCTGATTTAACTTTCGCCCGAAGTCTTACCCGAAAAAGGAGGTGGCCCCTTGTCTAGTCCGAGTACATTGTCCAGCCTGGCACGGGCAAGCGATCTCTGGAGCGGCTCCTAAAAGCCAAACTGAATTGAATTACATCGCTGTGTTTGCGCCGTATCCCGGCATCGCGCCGGGCTGCGACAATTAGACGCCACCGGCTCAGAACTTCCGGTGGCGTCTTTTTTTATCCAAACCAGTCTGGAGCATTGCCAGACTTCCACTTGATGTTGCAACCCACACTAGGGATTTGTATGTCCGCGGGGGTAATTCCAGCGAGTACAGCGTCACTAGCATCTCGAAGATCAGTACCCGTAACTGGTGTCTCAAGAGAAGGCCTGCTCCTATCAAACTGGCCTCGGTATACAAGCCTGAAATCATTATCAAATAAGAAGAAATCAGGGGTGCAAGCAGCCCTATAGGACTTAGCAACCTCCTGTGACTCATCCACGAGATACGGGAATGTGTACCCACGCTGACTTGCCTCAGCAACCATGTGTTCAGAACTGTCCTCTGGATGGGTTTCCGCATCGTTGGAATTGATTCCAACAATCGCGAGCCCTCGCTTTTGGTACTCGACCGCGAACGCAGCGAAATCACCGGCAAGATGCTTCACGAACGGGCAGTGATTACAAAGGAAGGCAACTAATAGTCCTTGTGCACCAGCAAAATCATCACGGCACACTTTGCGACCGGTAACCGGATCCGGAAGTGAGAAGCTTGGGGCTTCTGTGCCAAGCTCTAACATCGTGGACGGGGTCTTAACCATAGACATACTCTTAGGCTGAAGATGATTCCGATGGATAATCCTAATCCACGACTCTATTGACCCCCAAACCTACTTTTTTGTGCGGGAGTCAGTCTTCCAATTGCTGGGGAAGCGTTGAGACAGCTAAGACCTTGTAAAGCCGTTGCCCAGCTGGAAGCTGAATCGTCACATCTTCTCCTTCCTTCACTCCCAAGAGTCCCCTACCGATCGGTGATTCAAGTGATACCTGACCCGCATCCAGATCGATGAAGTCGCCCGCGGTAATCGTAAAGACAAAATCTTCCTCCAACTCCACATCGTGGATCTTCACACGAGAGCCGAATCCAACCCTATCATATGCGAGATCAGTCAGATCAATCTTGGACAACTCGGTCATTCGCGTCGTAAGATGGTCGAGGCGAACTTCGACAAAAGCCTGTCGTTCTTTCGCTGCTTTGAATTCCGCATTCTCCTTGAGATCCCCGTGTTCCATTGCAATCCTGATGCGCACTGGGAGGTCAACGTTCAATTCATGCATCAACTTGGATATCTCTTTCTCGATCTTGGTCTGGATTTCTTCAAGCATTGGTCACTCTCTTCAGTCATAAACCGTCGAACGTGATCCGACAGTAAATTTTCTGGCCGCAGTTAGTCTCGTGGGTCGGAGTCAGCCAGGGCTTGGCGTTGACGTTCTGCCCTGTCGGCTTGAACCGCATCGCGAATCTCAGGGTGTTTGAGGCTAAGAATTTGCCCTGCAAAAATCGCTGCATTCACCGCTCCTGCCTTACCGATCGCTAGAGTACCAACCGGTACTCCGCGTGGCATTTGCACTGTGGAGAGGAGTGAATCCAATCCATCCAGCGACCAGGCCACCATTGGCACTCCCAATACAGGGAGTGTCGTCTTAGAAGCCAGGACACCGGCTAAGTGAGCAGCCCCACCCGCAGCTGCGATGATCACTTCAATTCCTTGCCTCTCAGCCATTGACGCATACTCCGAAACCACATCGGGAGTACGGTGCGCCGACATCACCTTCGCTTCGCATGGGATTCCCATACTCTCTAGAGTGGAAACCGTGTGCGACATAGTGGGCCAATCGGACTTGGAGCCCATTACGACACCGACTAGTGGCTCCGCCATTATGCTCAATCTCGTTCAGAAGTAACGTGAAATGTGCGAAAGAAGAAGCGGGCACGTTGCATAGAGGACGGAGAGGGGTCAAGTCCCTCCTTACTCTATGCTATCAAGTCCTAGCTGCCTCGAGCTAATCGAAAACTGCTACTAGATGGTAGGCCCTCTTCCCCTTCCGAAGTAATAGGTAACGCCCTTCGATCGCGTCTTCCATTGATAAAGCTCGAGAAACATCCTGGATACGCTCACCATTGAGGTATATTCCCCCGCCCTCTATAGCCCTCCGGGCATCTCCCTTGGAGGAGGCCACACCAGACTCGGCTAGAATCTCCACGAGCTGCAGGCCATCTCCTCCTAAGCGAGACTTTTCAAGTTCTGACGACGGCACATCCGCGAAAACCTCACTGATTTCGCTGGCATTCAGTCCTGATATATCTCCTCCGAAAAGAGCCTGGGTAGCTTTGCGGGCAACTGCTAGTCCCGTTTCACCGTGGACTCGATCGGTCACCTCATCAGCTAATACCTTTTGAGCTATGCGTTTCTCAGGCTCAGCCTGGGTAGCTTCCTCTAGTTCACTAATCTTGTGCTGGGAGAGTAGAGAGAAGCATTTCAAGAACCCAATCACATCACGGTCGTCAGTGTTGACCCAAAACTGGTAAAAGGCGAATGGTGAAGTGAGCTCTGGATCGAGCCAAACATTTCCTGCTTCAGTCTTTCCGAACTTAGTGCCGCTTGCGTTAGTCAGTAGCGGCGATACAACTCCGAATGCTTTTCCACCTGCCACCCGTCGAACCAAGTCAGTACCCGCTGTGATATTACCCCACTGATCACTACCTCCTAACTGAACCGTGCATTGATCACGGCGGTACAGCTCAAGGAAATCATACGACTGAAGGAGCGCGTAGCTGAACTCCGTATATGAGAGTCCAGTCTCCTCATTATTCAGACGGCGTTTCACAGATTCCTTCGCTATGAGTTGGTTGACTGAGAAGTGCTTCCCGATATCCCGCAAGAAGTCCACCAGAGACAGCTGTCCAAGCCAATCGAGATTGTTTCGCATGATGGCTGGATTTGATTTCACATCGAAGTCGAGAAAATGCGCGAGCTGGCCACGAATTCCTTCAGCATTCTCTGCCGCGATTTCCTTCGTAAGCAACTGCCTCTCAGAAGTTTTACCCGATGGGTCGCCAATTAACCCTGTGCCACCACCGACAAGTGCGATGGAGGTATGGCCGTGCCGCTGCATGTGCACGAGATCCATGACCACGAGCAGATTGCCAACATGGAGGCTGGACGCCGAAGGGTCGAAGCCGATATACCCAGTGCGCGGAGCCCCAGCCAAGTGCTCGGCTGCCCCTTCGGTTGCATCTTGCAGCAACCCTCTCCACTGAAGTTCTTCTATCAATTTACTCATGTGCCCAAAGGGTAGCCGGGGTTGGCGCATGGTCAAGTGTTCTGAGCACGTCGTATTTCACCATCACCCTCTCTTAAGAATGAATAACATCAAAAGGAGATATGCTCCTTTACGGTCCCTTGAGCACCTGTTTAGACACTCTATAGGGGCGTCAAAAGAACAGATTCGACTCCCAATAGCACGAATAGAACCGAACCTGTCCAGAAACATCCAGGATGGATATTCGCTACAGATCTTAGAAAAATCAGGTCACTGGAGTTTCCAGATACTGTATATCCTTGTTAAATATGACCGAGAATCTTGTCTAACTGTTATTATTATTTTTTACCGGTTAATTGATTAACTAACTGGTTTATATCTATTTTACCAGTTATATGAAACAGAACAGTCAATTTGTTTTCGATGCAGGAACACTAGCACTTGACCTGCTCAATACGTGGCGTTTCGATGGGAGTCAGGCCCTAGATCTTCTTCAAAACCCAGAAGATGTAGTCACTTGGTTGGCTGCAGTTAGCCTGCCGAGTGATGCTTCCTTCCCCGAATTATCGTCGTCGCCGCCTAACCGTCGTATCCTGCTCGATGAAGCTCTCTGGCTCCGGCAAGACATTCTCCTAATCGTCCAGAGTCTTGTGGCCGGAAAAGTCCCCCCGCCCTACACCATACATGCCCTAAACCGCATTCTCACAGAAAGTGGAACCTCATTCCGGCTAGATTCACTCATTATCACATCCGAAGAGGAACAAAGTGAGGGTATGCAGGATCAGTTGGTACTTGATGCACACGAGCATGCCTCGTCAGTGCTTGGTGTACTCCAACCGATAGCGCTCTCAGCAGCACGCATAGTGACTGAAGAAAATCCAACCCGTATTCGACAATGTGCGGCCAGGGACTGTATGTACTGGTTTCTAGATACGAGCAAAAGTGGGCGTCGGAGATGGTGCTCTATGTCACGTTGTGGAAATCGGGCAAAGGCCGCAAAGCATTACCGTCAGAGGAGTGAACTCTCTTGAGAGCCCGACGCTTGCTCACCCATACCGCGCTCACTCATGTTGCGCAACGCGATGGGTGTAGCCTTTTGATCATTGTCCATCTAGCTACCAGACCAGGGCACACCATCCTTTAAGTCGCACATATCCGCACAACCGAGGAAGAGGTATGAAGCTTCAGGTCCCAATTGTGATCATGCTTTTGGTTGCCTTGCTCACGACATCACCATCGTCGGCTCAAGGGCCTGTGATTGATCCTCAAATCGTCGAAGTAGTCCGGAACGTCTCTCCGGAACGGCTTCATGAGTACCTGGAAGCACTTACAGGCTTCCAAACCCGACATTCACTTTCTCTTTCGGACCGCACGGATTGGGGGATCAGCCCAGCGCGAGAGTACATCTTGCGAACTATGCAGAGTTTCAGTGACCGTCTCCAAGTTGATTTTGATTGTTATCAGGTTGAGCCCCAAGGACGGATCGCGCAGGAAGTTGAGCTTTGCAATGTGGTCGCCGTACTGCCTGGTAGAAGCAATCGCCGAGTTTACGTGAGTGGTCATTACGATACTGTTGCCCGCCGAATCGATAGCGGACAATTCGATTGGACCCGATGGGATAATCCCGCACCGGGCGCTAACGACGACGGTAGCGGAACTGTTCTCACGATGGAGGTGGCCCGTGTAATGGCTCAAAGCGGACTTCAATTTGATGCGACCCTGGTATTCATAGGCTTCGTCGCTGAAGAAGAAGGCCTGGTAGGAGCAAGCCTTCATTCCGCAAAAGCAGAGCGTGAAGGGTGGGTGATCGACGCAGTCTTCAATAATGATATCGTGGGGAATATTGAAGGTGGGAATGGGATTGCTGATAGCAGGACCATCCGGGTCTTCTCAGAGGACCCTATGGACTCTCCATCCCGACAACTAGCGCGCTTCATCCGCAGACATGCAGCAGTCTACATGCCGGGACATGAGGTGCGCCTGATCGCACGTGAGGACCGCTTCGGCCGTGGCGGTGACCACACAGCATTCAACCGCCGAGGGTTTGCAGGAGTTCGCTTTACTGAATCCCGAGAAAACTATAGTCGTCAGCATGAGCCAGAAGACACACTTGGAGGTGTTGACTTCGAATACCTTGCAAAGAACGCTCGTGTGAACGCCGCCGGTGTGGCGACAATTGCACTGGCTCCTCCAGCCCCCAACGTGATGGAGGAGGGCAATCCACGTCTCGGACGAGGTGAGTCAGGGTACGCGGCCTCAATGAGTTGGGAAACTTCCCGAGGGGCGTCCTCCTACAGAGTAGTCTGGCGTGAAGCCTGGACTCCAGAGTGGCAATTTGGGATTGACGTCGGCAATGTCAGTGCTTACGTGCTTGAGGATATTTCGATAGATGACTACGTGTTCGGAGTTATGGCTATCGGTCCAAATGGGCATGAAAGCTTGGTGTCAGCCTACACTCGATCTCCACGAGTACGAAGTGATATCCGAGAAGTTGGTAGATAAGATCGGAATCAACTCTGTGAAGTCTTCTTGACGGATAGACCCCCATTCCAACTGACGCCTGGCACTACGCGGCGATTGGAACTGTCAGCAACTCACACAGTTGTGATTGTTCTTCGCACCTAGGCTCTCAAGCAATGACATTGCTTCTGGGAAGGGTTGGATCCGTTGCTGTGGGCCGTTCGCCATATCGACTGTCGTCTGCCCCCGGCGGCTCACCACCATAACGTCTGCTCCCTTGTCCACAAGGTAGCGAATCATGTCAATATCGCCGCGAGATGCAGCATTATGGACTGGCGAATATCCGTTGTGATCTCTCGCGTTGACGTCAGCCCCGTGCTCTTCTACGAGATACTTCACGGTCGTAAGCCACGCATCCGGCGCATGCCTATGCGAGTAACCCGCGTAACCGGTGCCGTATCCATGACCTGCAGCTACATGAATCGGGTAGATAGCCGGTCCACCAAATGGCACTGGGAGCAGTCCAGAGGGATCTTCTCCTCCACCTCCACGTGAGCGACGATTCTGCCCCTTGGTCGTTGGAATCCCAGGGTCAGCACCATATTCAACCAGAAGCTTCATCGCCGGTACATCAAGTGCATGGGTTGCACGCCAGAACGGAGTTGCTCCGGAGGCGTCGATGCCCAGATGGCTGAATGTATATTCCATGAACCACAGGTGCTTAGTCAATCGCGTATTTGGGTTGGCTCCAGACCGTAGCAGAGCCTCCATCACTTCTAGGTATGTTGCCTGTTGCTGCTTGTGGGCTTCTTGCTGTGGATACCGAGCTTTTGGTGCCCATCTTGTGTTAACTGCGGCAAAAAGTGGTGTCGTACCTCCCGTACTCGCGAGTCTCGGGTCAGCACCACGTTTAAGCAACTCAAGAGCAAGATCAAAGTGTCCGTTAATTGTCGCACTAAGTAACGGAGTCGTCTTGTCACCTGCACTCGGTTGATTGATGTCCGCGCCGTGATCCAAAAGCACTTGTACTGTTTCGGCATGTCCTTCTCGAACGGCATGTATCAGGGCAGTGGTCCCACCCATCGTACCTACAAGATCAGCGTAGGAGTTCCCACCAGGGACACCGACCTGTTCGTTGTAGGCGTCCTCGTCCTCTTCTTCGGGATTAGCCGACTGATCTGGATCTATCCTAGACGACTCCATTGCTGCCTGTACCTCTATCGGACTTGGTTTCCAGGACTCAGAGCCCGAGATATCCTGGGCACGGAATCCATCGAGCACTTTGTCCCTGCGCTGTCGAGCAGCACGGTCTGCACCCTGAAGCGCCGGCAAGTAGACAGTCGAAGTGGTAACCGATACGTCCGCTCCTCGGTTGAGCAATAACTCCACGATTTCAGTTCGGCCGAGTGAGGCAGCAAATATGAGTGGTGTCTGTTCCCAAGCACTCTCACGAGCATCAATCTCAGCACCGTGATCAAGCAAGGAGGTCACTGATTCCTTACTTGACGCTGATGCTGCGAAGTGCACGGGTGTAGCTCCACCCGTGCTACTCCTCACCGCTGGGTCTGCACCAGCCTCAAGAAGTTCCTGAATGATCGCCGCGCTACCGGACCGTGAAGCCAAGTGCAACGGTGTGTAGCCACCGATCCGGGTAACAGCCTCCACATTCGCACCAGCATAGATAAGCATCGCAGCCATCTCGACACTGCGATTCTCAGCTGACCAGTGAAGCGCCGTCATCCCGTCGCCTTGAGCAACGTTTACATCCGCTCCACCCTTAAGGAGGAGCCGTACCTTATCCAAGTCAGCTCGCATGGCCGCGTCCGCCACTGGTGACTCAGCAGGTACCGCGCCCCATAACAGTGCACTAAGACCAAGTACACTTAAAGATCTTAAGAAGTGGACATTCATCTTTACGAGCCTGCGCTAGTGAGGGTGCCAGCAGGCATTGATAAGGACAACTCTGCAGTACTGTCACCGAAACTCTCCATATCATCCATGCCCAACGCATGAGCGAGGCTTAGCATAGCATTCGCCATCGGGGTTCCATCCGGAGTGTTAAGGTGGAGCCCTCCTTCCAACTGTCCATTCGCACCACCCAGGACAAAGAGGGGAGCACGACGATGGTTGTGAACATTGGGGTCTCCCATCGGTGATCCATAAATAATCATCGTCTTGTCTAGAAGGTGGGTGTCACCCTCTTGTATGCTCTGTAGCTTCTCGAGGAAGTATGGGAGCATACTTACGTGATACCGGTTGATCAGAGCAAAATCAAGAATTGCCTCCTCCGCTCCACCATGGTGTGAAGCGGGATGGAACGGTCGGTCTGAGCCACTCTCAGGGAAAACCCGCGCAGATGAGTCACGGCCCATCTTCAGAGAGAACACCCTAGTCACATCTGAAGAAAACGCGAGCGCTTGCAGGTCAAACATCAGCCGGGTGTGCTCTTCAAAGGAGTCCGGTACCCCGGCTGGTGCCTCCGGTAATTCTCGAGATTCACCACTCGTATTCTGGGCTTCAGTCCTTTGGATACGCCGTTCGATCTCCCGAATGTTCTCCAGGTACCTGTCGAGTCGTTGAACATCGTTCGGGCCAAGCTCCTTGCGCAGTTGGGCCACACGACCCGTGATCCAGTCGAGTATACTCTTGTTTGTCCTACGGCGAAGTGCACGTTCCTCAACAGTTCCACCGGCACCAAACAATTGGTCGAACGCGACCCTGGGATCGCGAATAACCGGCAGTGGCTCAGTAGGCGAAGCCCAACTGATTGAGTCCGTATAGACGCATGTATACCCGTATGCACACCCGCCCGATTGATTAATGTTCTCAATGCAAAGCTGCATTGAAGGAATCGGCGTATCCTGTCCAAAACGCTGAGCGTAGAGCTGATCAAGCGAAGTCCCAACGTATACGTCTGAACCTTCCGTCTGCTTCGGGTGCGATTGAGTAAGGAAAACCGCACTTGAGCGAAAATGGTCCCCACCGATTTCGTGCGGCTGGAAAGCCTCTGCCATCCTGAGATCAGTGTTACTGATGATGGTTAGATAATCTCGGAATGGTTCAAGCGAGCTCAGTGAAGTGGGCGCAAGATCAAAGTCACGACCGACTGCCTCCGGAGACCACAAGTTTTGTGTAGCACCCCATTCGTTACATCCCGCGGCCCCGTGGACCATCTCAATCGCGACAAGCCGGGTAGGTAAAACGTCAGCGGTTACGCGCGACCAAACACGCCCAGCTGGGATCATCGCTTCTAGAAACGGCAGAGCCACCGTTGCGCCCATCCCTCGTATGAACGTACGACGGGGAATGTGTCTACCGGTGATAAATTCCATAATCCGAGTTTCTCCTAGTATCTCTCGCTAGTTGACCCCACTTCGATTATCTGCAACCACATTCGCCTTCTGCATCCTAAAGGCATCACTCAGCACAACACCCAGTACAAACGACGACATACGGTAATCATCTTGCTTGGCCTGCGCAGTGACAGATCTGATTGTCGGCTGGTCATAATACTCAATCCTCCGCCCCAGGGCATATGCCATCAGGTTTTCAGTAAAAGTTCTGACCAGCGGGATCGGCCGCTTTATGAGAACTTCCTGAAGTTCTGAAGGAGTCGCGATCACGGTCCCATCATAAAACTCACCATTGGTATCAAGCGGTGCTCCATTCTCGCGAATCCGCCACTTACCTGTCACATCATAATTGTCGAGTGCGAGACCGATGGGGTCC
>DLRL01000038.1 GCA_002501085.1 Gemmatimonadales bacterium UBA7889 | reverse complement strand
CGCGCTCAGCATATCCAGGTACCTATTTCCGTCCACATCCCACACCCAAGATCCCTCTCCACCTTCCAACACAACTGGAAGTGGATGGTAGTTATGCGCGCTGTAACGGTCGACTTCCGTCAGAAACGCTTCCACTCTAGACGTCATCATCTCTCCGCGTCTGCATGATTATGCACTCAATTAGTATACTAAATCGCATCCAGGACGACTAGGCACTCCATTATCAACGAATATGACCTCCACTCCAGGGTATCACCTAACCCACTGGAGGCTTAGGAGACTCATCTATGTCAAGCCGAAAGACATCAGGGCGGGAGTAATGTCCAGTCACATCGAAGTCAAATTTACTGCGTGGGACTGCCGACATATCTAAGTCTGCAATGAGCATACCTTCCTGATCCCATAATGGCCCAGCCAAACACTCCCCTAGGGGGCTATAAATAGCTGAGCCACCTCGGCTTAATGTCTCAGGCCAGTCTTCGAGGTCTGACTTGGTCTCAAGATCATCAGGATACATATCTCGTCGCACATACTGATTACAGCCCAGCACAAAGCATCTACCCTCAAGTGCGATGTGTTGCAGAGTAGACAGCCAGCGCTCACGGGAGTCAGCCGTAGGGGCAAGATAAATCTCAACCCCCTTACCATACATGGCCATGCGGGCCAACGGCATGTAGTTCTCCCAACAGATTAGGCCACCAACCTTGCCAAAAGGAGTCTCGATCGCAGTAAGAGTACTCCCATCCCCCTCACCCCAGATTAAGCGCTCAGCTGCTGTCGGCTTTAGCTTGCGGTGCTTCCCAAGCAGTGACCCGTCTGCACCGATGTATAGCAGAGTGCAGAAGAGCGTGCCTCCGCTATAGGTGCTGTCTCTCTCCACAACGCCCACACAAAGGTAAACACCGGCCCCAGCGGCTATCTCTCTCATACGATCGACTTCAGGCCCTGGAACTTCTATCGAGGTCGCCCAATACCGCTCCCAAGTTCTTCGGCCAGCTTCCGAACGGCCCCCAACTGCTGTCCCAAAGGCCAGACCCCTGGGATATCCACCGACATAGGCCTCAGGAAACAGAATGAGTTGGGCTCCCTCTTTCGCCGCATCAACAGTCATAGAACACACATGTTCAACCGTGGCATCAAGATCGAAAGGGATAGCCGCAGTCTGCACGACTGCAACACGGGCAGTGTTAGTGTCTGACATGAGCCTCGTCCTTGGGGGGCAGGAAATAGATCTCTAACTGGGCCGGGGATTCTACAGGCCGAAGACTCAGAGGCCTACCCCCCTGAATAGATCAACTCGGTTATAACCTCCCCAACGATTTCCAGTGTTGTAGCGCTAACATGTGAAGGAAGGTCCTCTGGAGTATGCCAGTAAATATTGTCTGAACCGCCATAGGTGAAGTCTATGATATCAACGGTTTGAAGGCCTGCCTCATTAAGCGGGATATGATCGTCACTCAATCGAATTCCAACGGACTCAGGAAAGAAATTAGAGTAGCCCAGTCTCGCTGCAGTCCTCCAGACCTTCCGTACTACAGGCAGCGCATGTTGGGCGGAATAACCCTCTATGGGAAAGCTTGGATTTGCATCTCCGACCATATCCAGTAGAACCCCATACATTGGCCTCATGGCTGGACTCAACAGAGAGAGCTGATCCGCATACCTCCGGGCTCCAATAAACATATCTGCTGGCTCAGGACCATAGTCCTCTCCGTCCACAAATAGGAGATCTATACCTAGCGGCGGTAGGGCATCGGACATGATCCGGGCCAATTCGAGCAATACTGCGGTACCCGAGCCTCCATCGTTCGCACCTGGAACAGGCAACTCCTGCTGGGCTGGATCTTTCGCCTGGTCTGCACGTGGCCGGGTATCCCAATGAGCAAGCAAGAGAAGACGCCTCTCAGCCTCTGGACGGTAACGTGCAAGCACATTCACAAGTGTAAGTGAGTCCGAGTATGTGGTTACATAAGTAAATGTGTCAGCTATGACTTCTGGCGCGAATGAATCAAGTCGTGCGAGCATCCAACGAAGTTGGCGATCGTGACCAACTGTACCTGGTATACGCGGACCAAAGCTGACTTGTAGTTCAACTAGATCGTGGGCTTGCTGACCTTCGAAAGAGGGGCGACCCGGTGTGGGGCCCTGAGGGATGTCTCCTCCACATCCCGCAATAACTAGGACAGTCGTCAAGTAACTCAAGCTTGAGCGCATAATACCTATATCCGAGACAATCTTGGCGTACTAACCGCTTCCGGTTAATAGAATAACCTAGCACTTTGTGATGACACTCCACTCAGGCTGCCAGTCTACTTTAGCTATGCTCTCAAAATATCCTGCGCTTCGGCACATAAATTTTTATATCTCTGTGGCAATCCTTTGTCTAGTGATGGCATGCACACCGGATGACACCACTCAGTCCTCTACAGTACGAGGTGCTCCCAGCACCACATATGATGAGTTTTGGACGACGCTCCAGGAACTATGCGGTCAGGCATTCCCAGGGCAACTCATCGAGGCTAATCCATCCGATGAATTACTCACAAACCAAGTACTCATTATGCACGTGCGAGAGTGCCAGGAAGACTTCGTTAGAATTCCTTTCCATGTAGGAAATGATCACTCAAGAACTTGGGTGATCTCTCGACAAGATGACGGTCTGCGCCTCAAGCATGAACACAGACACGAGGACGGCACGGAAGACGAAATAACACAGTACGGCGGCGATACTACGAGCCCAGGAAGTCACTCTCGCCAGGATTTTCCAGCCGATGCTCATACCGCATCACTGGTACCAACTGCGACAGACAACATCTGGACTCTTGAGGTCAATTCAGGTCGAATATTCTTGTATTCTCTCAGGAATCAGATCACGGGTCGCCGTGTTCGTCTTGAGTTTAACCTGACTAAGCCTACTGAAACGTTGCCGCCAGCGCCGTGGGGGGCTAGCTGAGGAACCTTCTAGAGATCATCCACAATCAGAGTAGCCACAGACGTGGCACTTCTTGCATCCTTCCTCGAACACGAAGTGGGCTGAGTTGCACTCTGGACATGTATCAAGGTGTAACGGATCACCCCCAATCGCACTGACAGCCGCTTGCGTCTGTACTCCTGCCTCCGTGCTAACTGCCAGAGGCAAAGCTTCCTGTACCCCGTCCTTCATCTCGAGATAGCGCTCGATCGCCTGTCCAATGCCATCGGGTGCCGAAAGCACTTTATTCGCTCCTAGCCCCACTGCCCGGTCACAGGAAATTCCACGCAGCTGATCTTTCACTTGGCTAATAGGGATACCGGACCGAAGAGCTAACGACATCAAACGGCCAATTGCCTCTGCATCTGCGTTTGGGGCTCCACCAGCCTTGCCTAAAGTGCAGAAAACCTCAAATGGCTTGCCGTGATCATCCTCGTTAATCGTCACATAAAGATCACCGAGTGGAGAGTTCACCTTCATCGTGTAACCTTGAAGAGCCGCTGGGCGTTGACGCTTTTGCCTAGCTGCCCCCAGCGTCTCGTCCTCTCCCATCAATTCGTGTTTAAGACGTTCAACCTCAATTCGAAGGTTATGTGCTTCTTCACGAGCGTCGGCCAAAGAGTGCTCCAGCTCGGATACGTTTTGGGCTGCAGCCTGTCCACTCTGATCCGTTTTACCAGTGGAAAGCACTTGCCCCTCCCGAGCACCATCTCGGTAGACCGTAACCCCCTTACACCCAAGGCTGTACGCGAGCTCGTAGATTTCACGAACGTCTTCGGCCGTCGCATCACTAGGGAAATTTGTCGTCTTAGAGATTGCAGAATCTGTGTGTTCCTGAAATGCTGCCTGCATGCGCACATGCCATTCAGGGGTGATGTCGTGAGCCGTCCGAAACACTTGCTGAACTTCTTCTGGGACCTCATCGAAGTGGATATGTCCCTCTTCTGCAATTTGCTCCATGAGCTCTTCAGAATACCAGCCTCCGTCCTTAGCTACCCGAATGAAGTCCGGGTTTACGTCCGGCATTAAGACACCGGCCTGATTCCGCATGAAGGCTACAGCAAATAAGGGTTCAATACCGCCGGAGCAGCCTGCGAAAATCGATATCGTTCCGGTTGGCGCCACCGTAGTAAGGTTGCAGTTCCGTAGTTCCCGCTCTTGACGAACACGACCACCATTGAGGCCAACTGCAGCACTTTCATCAGGGCCCCAAACCGACTCTGGCCACGCTGGGAACACCCCTCTCTTTTCCGCTAATTTCTCTGAGGCTCTACGAGCTTCTTCATCCACAAATCCCATCACACGCTGCCCGAGAGCAACTCCCTCCTCAGAATCGTATCCGATACCAAGGCGAATCATCATGTCAGCCCAACCCATGACACCCAGCCCAATACGACGAATATTTTGTGCTAATTCGTGAATTTGTTGGAGTGGGTAGACGTTAGCATCAATGACGTTGTCTAAAAAATTGGTAGAGAGGTGAACTACCTGCTTCAGTCCTTCCCAGTCGATGCCCTCCTCAGGATCGATGCCTGGGTGCGCTTCTTCTTTTACGAATTTCCCTAAGTTAATGCTGCCAAGATTACAGACGTCGTATGCTAGAAGCGGCTGCTCCCCACAAGGGTTCGTTGCCTCGTAGCTTCCCAGTTTTGGCACGGGATTATATTCATTCGCCCGATCAATAAAGAACGTTCCAGGTTCACCTGTTAGCCAAGCCCCGTAGATAATCTTGTCAAAAATCTCCCGGGCATTTTCCTGTCCCGCAACCTCTCCGGTTTTCGGATTTATGAGGTCGTATTCACTATCCTCCGAGACCGCTTCCATGAAGGCATCAGTGATGGCAACCGAGATGTTGAAGTTGGTCACTTGAGATGTGTCATTCTTGCAAGTAATAAAGCTACGGATATCCGGGTGATCGACTCGCAGGATACCCATATTTGCGCCCCTGCGTGTTCCTCCCTGCTTTACTACGTCCGTGCTTGCGTCGTAGAGCTTCATGAAGGAAATCGGACCTGAAGCAACACCCATAGTGGAACGCACTGTTTCACCCTCAGGCCTGAGGCGTGAGAAGGAGAAGCCCGTGCCACCACCGGATTGGTGCACCAGAGCCATCGAGGTGAGGGTATCGTAGATCCCCGCTCTACCGTTAGAAAGTGCGTCTTCTACGGGTAGTACGAAGCACGCCGACAACTGCCCTAGAGGCCGACCAGCATTCATTAAGGTAGGTGAGTTGGGTTCGAATTCTCCCCTGACCATTAGACCGTAGAACTGCCTGGCCAGTTCCTCTACCGCAGTCTCGGATGACCCATATTCTTTATCCACTTCAGCTATGGTTCGTGCAACCCGCCAAAACATCATTTCTGGTTCTTCGGTGGGGTTGCCCTCGGCATCCTTCTTCAGATAGCGCAGAGCCAGAACGATCCGTGCATTTTCAGTCAGTGTTGGTTCAGGAAGATCGGTTGGAAGTACGTCATCGAAGATGACCGATTCTCTTGGTGGCCGAGGTTTATGAACGGATGGCATAGTGCGAATTAGGCTCTAATCGAGATGGAATTGTGGAAAAAGCTTAAAACAGGCGTTGAAAAACGGCGGGAACCCTCTCCCGCCGCGATATCTCTTGTGGAAAACTGCTCAGTAGACCACTAGATATTGAGCGAAGCCATAATACGAGTGCAATATCTTGTGGTCAATACTTTTCTTTAATCCAGCCTAAAATCACTAAATCTGCTAGTATTTTAGAGGAGTATACGGCTTATGTTCGGTCCCTACGGAGGGTATTTGGGATAGGGTGCCCTTAGAAGGGCATACCAAGCCTCACATAGAATTGGGCTTTCTTGTTCCCGGCTAACTGAAGGGCAGCTCCAGTACGAACCAACATATTGATGTGATAGAACGACAAAAGCTCTCCTGTAACCTCTGCGCCCACCGAATACAGTGCCTCGCGTCGTGGATTCTGGAATCCACCGGGCGACATACGGGGTCCCCAAGCATTACCGGCGTCCGCAAATATGGACCCAGTGATTCGATCAAAATGGAGTGGCCAGGCACCCAACCCCCAATTCATTAGGGCGAGTGGTATCCGATACTCTGCTGAGGCTGCCCAAGCATAGCGTCCGTACCGTGCGGATTCTGGATAGCCACGTATCGGGAAAAAAATCGGTGTCCCACCAAAAAGTGATATACCAGTGACCTGTTCTGGACTCCCTGAAGCCCCACCCACATCGAAGTGACCGGCTGTCGCGTTAGGTCCCCTGCCCAACCCTAAGCTTGTCTGAAGAGCAAGCACGTGAGGAGCATGCCCGGTTATACCTAGTGGAACATACACTCGAGCCCGAGCGACAACCTCTTCGACTGAGCTATCTAACCCACTCAAGCCAACCAATGAATCTGGCAGACTCAGACTACGACGAGCCCGAGCTCTCGCGAACAAAACAACCCCTTTAGAGCCACCAACCTGGTAGGCGTGCGAACGAGCAGTCGAATAGCTAAGGGCAATACTCAAGTCGCTCATTCTATTTTGTGGGCGATTAAGGCGATAATTATTTTCTGGCTCCAGCGAGTTGTTCAGTAATTCAAGTTTTTCCCAGAGCATGCCTGCAGAAAGAGTGACGAATAGAGAATTTCTCCACTTTCGGTGCTGGAATTGTGCACTAGCGGTAAGGCTCCTAGCACGCTTAAGAACGAACAGTGTATCAAGCAGTGCCTCGCCCTTACGTTGTGTTACAAGTGCTGAATTCTTGCCGCGACCCCAACGATTGTTTGCACTTAAGCTCAGGCGAGGGTTACCTAGTCCGGAGTACGTATATCTAAATCCTGCATCAGCACGACTCCCGCTAGTAAAGACACGCGCAGAAGCCCTCCATTCATGTCTTCCCACCAGATCGACACCCGAAGTCTGTATGCCTATGGCCGGTCCTAGTAATTGACGGCTGCGAATGTATAGATCCTCAGTTCGGATCGCGGGTGTCCGCACAGCTTCACTGTAGAGAGGTTCCCAGTAGCGGGGGGCCAATGTTGAACCTGCCGAATACTTCTGCACTTCTCCCTGATATAAACTTGGTAGCTCTGGCCTTCCCAATCTATTAAACCGAGTATCGGCTGGAGGGGCACTTACAGCTGTTTCCGGATCAAAGGGCACTCGTTCCACTTCCCATCCATCAGAGTGATAACCACTGAAATAAAGCCAGCGTCCACTCGGGTCCACGCTAGGGTAGAGCGCTCCAGTTCGGACATTTGTCAGGAGTATGGGCGACCCCGCCCGTGCTAGCTCCTGATCAAAGGGCACAGCAAGTATATTGAAGATTCCCGTGCGATCCGACGCCCAGAGCAAGTAACTCCCGTCAGGACTCCACTCCGGAGCGAGATCAATCGCCCGATCATTCGTAATCTCAGCTACAACCAACCCACTACTATCCAGAACTACGACATCATGGAGTGCTCCAGTTTTCCAACGCGTAGCCGCAATCCAGCGGCCATTGGGTGAGATGCTAGGGAATGCCCAGTGAGAGTCGGGCTCAGAGATGACAAAGTCATTCACCTCACCGCTTTCAAGATCAATTAAGGCGAGACCATTGGAGCCTCCGCCCCCCGAGACTGCAACAGCCCAAGAACCATCAGGGCTTACCGAAGGATCTGTCAGACGAGCCCCGTTGGTGATGCGCCGAGTCCTGCCATCGGCCTGGGCCTCGTAGAGGTCGTCGAACAGCCTATAGCGGTCAGCATATTCTAGCTGAGCAAAGACGACTGATCCTTCAGGAGTCCAGTCATATGTTGCGAGACCATTAGTTCGAGTGAATTCCCGAGTTCCTTCACCATCTATCAGGCTGAAAGCAAGCTGGGAATCTGAGCGGCCGTCCGAACGGGCGTAGATTAACCAACGGCCATCAGGTGACACTTTGGGCCGCAAGGCCCAGCGTCCTCCATCTGACAGCCGTTCAGGCACCGTAATCGAGCCATATTGTTCCAGTTGTGAGTCAAGTCCAGCTGTCGTGGAACGAATATTTTCTGTCCACAGGGACCATTCTTCAGATAATGAGGAACCGAATGCGCTTCGACCCGCAGCATTGATTCTATAGGGTACCCACTGGCCTGCAATTGCCTTGGTGAACACCCCCATAAGATTCGCACCGTACTTATCGGTGAGGTAATCGAAAAACAGAGATCCATATGCATATGGCCTAGCTCCAGCGGGCCATTCTGGGGACTCTCCTTGTGTCTGGCCAATAGTTTCCAGACGACCTTCGAGCGCTGCGGTACGGAGTATCATTTCATAAAAGCTGCCGTGCACTCTTCCCGCTTCTGTCAGGCTTGACTCGTACCAAGTCGCAAGCCCTTCCGTGAGCCATCTCGGGGTACCACTGCCCGGGAAGAAAGGCCATGGAGCTGCAACCCGACCAAAAATATTTCTCGCTAGCTTACCGATAGGATTTTGTGTGTAATCCAGCTGCACGATGTGAGCAAGCTCATGTGTGATAACCAGCTCCAACCATTCATCGATATGGCCCAACCCCGGGTCGTCAACAGGAGGCCGAGCATAGATAACAATCCGATTCGAAGGCGTAACCCGAGCAAAACCGTTAGAGACATCTGCGTGATCTGTCAGTAGGAGATCGATCGGACCATCAGGTGGATCAATCAAGGCTGTGGACAGTTCACGATAGGCTTCTTCTGCCCTATCGGCGGCGCGACGCCCAAGTGTTTCAAGGTGCTCAGGGAAAGTTACACGGAAGTGTTGTGTTTCAATGCTGCGCCATGACTCGTCAGGTGGCACCTGGGCTCGGACCGGCATGAAGAGGAACATCAGACATGCAGTTATAGAAATGATCTTGATTAGATCTTTACTGGTCCCCACCCTTCTCTTACTGGCACACCTCATCAACATCTCATATGCCCCCGAAGCAGAACTATTGGTTCCATCTCGGTTATGCGCTCGAGCGCTTGCGGAGCATGTCTCCTGGCGCTACTGAAGAGGTCCGCATATTGAAGGACCGTCCTGGTCCTGCAGGGCAAAACACATCAGAAGATGCCCGCACCAACTGGCTACCACTTAAGGAGCTGGCGACCCCCGAGGCTGTGGCTATTCTCTCTAAGTTGCTGAGGACATGGAAGCCACGACATAAGACTGCGTTGGGTAGCCTAGTGCGAGCAGGTGCGGCCGGAGCAGTTTCAGCTCTCATATTGGACTTGATAAGCCCCGCAGTACATGGTTCTGAATCTCCTAAGCTGGTTCGAGAAACTGGGGATCGTCTCCTTGCGGGCATCAGACAGGGCCTCTTATATGGTGCGGTTTTGGAACCAAAGGTGCCTGGTCCCACAGTGTTAAAAGGTGCACTTTACGGAACCATCGAATACGCAGTTAACCCGATGGGGGGACTCTCTCAGCTGCTGGCTGCCCACGGCTCCGAACACCCCCACTCTACTCTGGAAAATTTTCTGGAAGATTTCGATTCTCATAATCGCAGCTATACGGAACACGTCATTTTCGGAGTGATCCTCGCACTGCTCTACGGCTCTAGTGCCTCGAGCAATGGGATTTTTGTAGAAGACGAAGAAAGGTAGCGCTCGTCGGAGTCGCTCCGAATATAGCTGCCCGGACAAACATCTAATCTGATCTCTTGTGTTTGCAGTTGCGCGCTTTCGCTCCTAGAAGCCTCGTCCTTAATACCCAATAGATGGGTGCTGCCCTGCCTAGAGCCAAAACCTCTAACTGAGCAGAACGCCTGGGGATTCTGCTGGAGAGCTCCCCCCACATAGAGACTCGAAAGCCCATCCCAATTATCGAGTAAGACATATTGGGCACCCACGCGGTCCGCTTCGGTAAGTTGCGCGCTTGGGTTGTCATCAAAGGGGAATGTTCGACTGGTCAATCCTGACATCAAATAAAATAAGCGGGGTTTTCGTGTCATCACCGAAGAACCTTCAGGGAGCGAACTTTGCATCCAAGCTGCCGCCTCAGCGAATTCTGACACACCTGAACCATAGCACCCCCAGGGCCCGCTGTCGTTCATGATCCGGCGACATGCCGATGCTTGTTCGACCGAGCTGAGCCATGCTCTGCCAGCTGGAAGAAGTACGAATGCAATTACAAGCGCGAAAACGGCATTTTGCGCCAGGCTACCTCGCTTACCGACCGCTTCACCTAGGGCAAGCGCTGCAAAAAGGAAAAAGAGTGGGAACAGCGGAAGTGCGAAGCGGTCTCCTGACCATACTTCTGGCCAAAGCAATATCAAGCCCGCATACAAAGGCAGGAAGATCTCTGTCAGCCCTGCATGAGTTCTTATGGATCGAACCCATCCTATCAATGCGAAGCTGGTCAACCCTATCCCGAAAACTGTAACCAGAGTTCCGCTGCCTCCAACGACCCCTCCAGGTCCATGACTACTCACATAGGCCCAAAGGTTACTAGATGCTCTAGTTAAGAGTCCCCCAAGGGTGACTGTTCCAAGCGCAGGTTGATAAGGATCTACCATCCAAAATTCGCTTGTGTACTCACCTATACCTTCTCCGCGTCCACGTATCCACCAAAGGAGGGCAGGTACGCCTATCGCAATAGACGAAAAAGTGAGCGGTAGCCATCTACGACGCAGAGCAAGCCAACCGAAGAGAGCAAACAGAAGTGGGAGCCCAGCAGACCGTGTAAAGTAGGCCAAAGCAACTGTCGCAACCCCACCAACCAGCCACCACACAGACGCGCTTTCTTGTTCCGAACCCTCAAGCGCCCATAGTGCAGCCATCGTAAAACACAAAAAGATCGGGTCGGACAGAATCCAATGGCTGTAGTACACCAAAGCCGGGGAGATTGCGAGCATGACTGACAACCCCAACGCACTAACTGCACCTAGGCGCCGCTCCGCCCACAAGTAAGTGAACCCAACCGCGGCAATGGTGAATACTGCTGAAACTATCTTCAGAGCACTCCAGGTTCTTGCTCCCAGTACAAGCATCACCGCAAGCAAACCTGGAAAGACCGGCGGATACTTCGTATGAGGCATTCCCGCGGGATCGTAAAGATCAGTATAGGTTCCGTGCTCAGCCAACGAAAAAGCCAGTGTTACATAAGCTGCGTTATCACCACCGTTGTGAGGAGCAGGATTGAACGCAACCACAACCACCGCTGTCGAAATAGAGAGCACGAGTGGCAAGCACACCCAACGGGCATACCGGTCTCTAGGTGTATTCACCCCTAGAGACCTCCGATTACCATGCTGACAACTCCACCAGCAGCATCTAAGCGCTTCAAGGCCTCTTCCCTATCAATATCCAAATGGGCCATTACAAGCGCTGTCTTGACATCGCCACTCGCGCGATCAAGAAGTGCTGCTGCTGCTGGCTGATCGAGGTTCAATAATTCTGACAGAATACGCTCACCTCGATCCCTAAGCTTCTCACATGTAACCTGTAAATCCACCATCAGGTTGCTATAAACCTTTCCAATACGAACCATGGCACCCGTAGTAATCGTATTCAGAACTAGCTTGGTGGCTGTTCCCGCTTTCATACGTGTTGAGCCAGTAATCACTTCGGCTCCTACCAGTGGTGCTATCACGACATCATGCTCTGATAAAAGAGCTGCAGGTGGTGATGTACACAGCAAGAACCCAGTTCTAGCTCCAAGCTCACGCGCCCGGCTAAGTGCACCGTGTACATAGGGCGTAGAGCCGGACGTGGCTATTCCGAGAACGAAGTCCCTCTGACCTACATCCAAGTTGGTGATCGCTTCCGCACCGTCTTCAGGGTGATCCTCTGCCCCCTCTTGAGACCGCACGAGCGCCTGATATCCACCAGCAATGACACCGTGTATCCTCTCTGGATCAACCCCAAATGTAGGAGGCATCTCCGCTGCATCGAGAACACCCAGACGACCTGAGGTTCCAGCACCGACATAAATGAGCCGGCCTCCAGCCCGTAACGCCTTTTCCACAAGCTCGATCGCTCTCGCGATGGCTTGTCTTTCATCGCTGACAGCCTCTGCCACCAACCGATCTTCAGTATTGATAAGATCGACGATCCCTAGGACATCTAACTTATCAATCTTCGTTGATTTAGGGTTTCGTTGTTCAGTGAGTCTGGAATCCCGCATGGGCGCTTGTTGGTAGCTAGGAACGTGCTGATCTTCCCGGACTCAGGAACAGTACTTCGTGCCGCGCGAATCCGGCAACGTAAACCAGGCGGATATTAAGGATCATGAACAAGACTAGAGTTTTCATAACGAGCCAACTTGTAGCACTCCTCCTCAGTGCTCTAGTAGTCACTTCTTGCTACACAGATGTGTCCACGGTTGATGACAGAGCCCTATTCCCTGCCGGATGGATGTTCAGCGAGAGGGAAGAACCAGTCACTGCATCAAATGGTATGGTTGTATCAACTGATGAACTGGCAAGTCGCATTGGCGTTGACATAATGCGGTCAGGTGGTAACGCAGTGGATGCTGCCGTTGCAGTCCACTTCGCTCTTGCGGTAGTGAACCCCGAAGCCGGAAATATCGGTGGTGGTGGCTTCATGGTAACTCGCATGGCTGATGGTACATCCGCAGCTCTGGATTTCCGAGAAAAAGCACCCTTAGCAGCAACCCGTGACATGTATCTAGATGAGGAAGGAAATCTCACAGAAAAATCTGTCATTGGACACCTAGCAGCAGGGGTGCCTGGGAGTGTGGCCGGTATGTGGGAGGCACACCAACGCTTTGGATCAATTGATTGGGAAGACCTTGTATCCCCTGCTGTCGAGCTCGCCAATGGCTTCGAGGTGAAGGAGCGCTTCCTGGGCTCGCTTAGCTCAACCATGGTGGAATCATTATCAGATTTTCCTGCATCTGCAGAACAATTCTTACCTAGAGACGGCCAGCCACCGCTGGTAGGTGACACACTTCACCAACCGTATTTGGCAGAGACTCTCAAGAGAATCAGGGACTGGGGACCAGACGGGTTTTATAAGGGGGAAACTGCTGACTTAATTGTGGCAGAAATGGAGCGAGGGGGGGGGATCATCACGCTTCAGGACCTAGCAGAGTATACGGCTGAATGGCGTGAACCAATCTCTTTCACGTACCGAGGCCATACCGTCATCTCTATGCCACCCTCATCGTCTGGGGGAGCGACGATGGCAGAAATGGCAAATGTCCTAGAGGGTTATGATATGGGCTCAATGGATTGGCACGGACCAAGAATGATCCATCTGTATGCTGAAGCGTGGAAGCGTTCCTATGCGGATCGTAATCACTACCTCGCGGACCCAGATTTCGTGGATATGCCAATAGACCGTATGACCTCTGAAGCCTACGCTCGTGTCCGTGCATCGACGATATCAGAAACCATAGCAACGCCTTCGATGGAAATTGGTCCAGGGATGGAAGGACCTGCGGAAGGAGAAAACACGACGCACTACTCGATTGTGGACGCTTACGGCAACGCGGTGACAGTTACTACGACGATCAACTCTTGGTACGGTAGCAAGGTGACAGTGACTGAAGCTGGCTTCGTGCTAAACAATGAAATGGATGACTTTGCTGCGAAGCCGGGCACTGCAAACCAGTTTGGTCTAGTGCAAGGAGAAAACAATGCTGTAGCCCCCGGTAAACGAATGCTATCGGCCATGACACCTACCGTGGTTGTCAATCCAGACGGAACACTCCGCATGGTCACAGGCACACCCGGTGGTGCGACAATTATCACAACAGTTTTCCAGACGATCTCGAATGTGCTGGACTACGGCATGAATGTGGTTGACGCCGTGAATGCTCCACGGGTACATCACCAACATCTACCAGACCAGATCTATTTTGAACCTGCAGGCCTAGACCCCGAAACTGTTGCTCAGCTCCAGGCGATGGGTCATACCCTTGTCGAGCGAACTGGCATGTCTGGAGACGCTCAAGTGATTATCGTAGATGGTGACCTTCTCAAAGCATGGTCGGATCCACGCCGGGGCGGTCGAGCGGTCGGGTACTAAGCTTGGCACTGCAGATACTCTCGATTGCTACCTTGAGCAGACGAAATCATGGGTGAACTTCGAGCGATCCTGCCGTACTTCAAGCCGTACGGGAAAGCATTCCGTTGGGGACTCTTTTTAGTTCTTCTGGCGAATATATTTCAGGTTGCAGGGCCATTCCTCATCAAGCTTGCGATTGATGGGCTTCAAGGCCCCGATGTCGATCGAATCAGAATCGCCTCTTTTGCAGCTACCTTAGTTCTATTCGCGATTCTTGGTGGGCTGGCTCGTTACGGCATGCGCGAACTTTTAAACGGAATGAGTCGCCGCATCGAATGCGATCTCCGAAACGACTTCTTTCGACACCTACTCTCTCTAGATGCAACATTTTACAGCAGAACTAGAACTGGCGACCTCATGAGCCGCGCAACAAACGATACGCTCGCAGTTCGCATGGCCGTGGGTCCCGCCATCATGTATACAGTAAACACAGCAGCGAGCTTCGTATTTACATTGGCTTTGATGATTTGGATCAGTCCGAGGCTAACGTTTTACGCGATGATCCCCATGCTCGCGTTACCTCCAATTGTCATCGTATTCGGGAGGATAATACACAATCGATTCGAAGAGATACAAAAGCAATTCGCCTCTCTTTCGACTTTTGTCCAGGACAACCTGACCGGAGTACGCATCGTCCGAGCGTACACGCAAGAGAGAGAACAAGAACAGCAGTTTCGCGCGCATAACGAGCACTACCGCACTAGAAACATGGATCTTGCCCTCACGGCAGGTGCATTTCACCCCTTGCTTGTCACGCTTGCAGGGTTTGCATTGGTATTTGTCACCTGGCTAGGTGCACTGGAGGTCATCGCCGGTACAATCAGTATCGGGGACTACGTAGCCTTCGGACTCTATGTGGCCTTGCTCGTCTGGCCAATGATCTCGCTCGGTTGGGTTGTGAACCTATACCAGAGAGGTGCTGCTTCTATGGGCAGACTCAACAAGATTCTGTCGACTAAAGCATCCGTAGCTATCCCAGAACAACCCCGCTCATTGCTGAGCGCAAAAGGCAAAATCGAATTTCGTGATGTGTCCTTCGTCTACCCTGATACAGAACGGACTATACTAGACCATGTGAGCTTCATCGCTGACCCCGGAGATACGATTGCGATCGTTGGGCCAACAGGCTCTGGAAAAAGCACACTCATCGCTCTCTTGGCCCGCCTCTACGATCCCACCCGCGGCACTGTCCTTTTCGATGAAATCCCACTGACTGAACTGGATCCGTCTGAGGTTAAGGAAAAGATCGGAATGGTGCCCCAAGACATTTTCTTATTTTCTGATACTATCGCTAGAAACATCAGCCTGGGCAGTGATCATGACCTTCCTAAGACAGTGCATGATGGGACCGGTGATATCACATATGCGACGAAGATGGCGCAACTGCATGAGCAAATAACTGAATTCCCCAACGGTTATGAGACCTTGTTGGGTGAGCGCGGAATCAATTTATCGGGAGGGCAGAAACAGCGAGCAACTCTGGCCAGAGCCCTGGCTCGTGATCCCTTGATTCTAGTGCTTGACGACGCGCTGAGCGCAGTTGATACCCATACCGAAATGAGAATACTCGATGACCTGCAGGAAACGATGTCAGGCCGCACCTCTTTCATAATCAGCCACCGCGTATCCGCAGTAATGCGTGCTGACAAAATCCTGGTTCTAGATGAAGGAGTCGTTGTCGAATCTGGGACACATGCCGAGTTAATCGCTACGGGTGGAACCTATACAGGACTACTTCGCCGCCAACTGCTTGAAGAAGATCTTGAAGCTGCAGTCGTTTCGATGGCTAGCGCCTGAGACCACCTAGGCCTGTATGCGAAAATATCAGGGGTTATAGGTTGGTTGACCTTGGCATCATGCTGATTTGAGATCCTTCTACATACCTGAATGCCACATGCATTCTCTCTAGCTCCACAAAAGCTAGGTCATCAACCTCTATATCCGGTTCAGGATGAATTCTGGAGTGAACCGGGTTAGGTATGCAGCCAAGACTGTGAAGCGCCCAGTTATAAGCAGTATACCAAGAATTATGAGAAGGAAGCCAGAACTCTTCTCGACTAGAGGTATCAAGTGCCGAAATTGCTTGAACGCTTGAAGGAACCGGTCAAGCGCAAGTGCTGATATCAAGAATGGAACTGCGAGGCCTGCCGAGTAGACCGTTAACAATCCAACTCCTGCCCACAGAGTATCCTGAGTTCCAGCGTAGGTTAAGATTGCGCCCAAAATCGGACCGATGCATGGGGTCCAGCCAGCCCCAAATGCCATGCCAACCCCAAGGGTCCCAAGATACCCGGCCGGCTTGTCACTCAGGTGGATCCTGCGTTCACGCATGAGCGGTGTCAGCCGAAACACACCTGTGAGGTGGAGCCCTAAGAGCACAATGATTAATCCACCAATACGTGCAATCCAAAGCTCATAGGCTATTAAGAACTGTCCCAAGAAAGACGCGGATGCCCCTAGTACAATAAAGATTAGGCTGAAGCCACTGACAAAGAGTGTTGAGTGGAGCAGCGTTGCTTTGCGATTCACGCCTTCTTGGAGATCCTCAAGGCTCATCCCAGTGACAAACGTTAGGTAGCTTGGTACAAGAGGCAGCACACACGGCGAGAGAAAGGACAAGACTCCCGCTGTGAAGGCGATAACGATCCCGAGATCAACTTCGTTCACGAATTGTTCTCCCTCCTAATCTAGTTCTGCAGTTGTTAGCGCTTCCCGCTCTTCACTCCGCGCACGTCGTGACTGAAGGTACGCCCGAATCCCTGTTGTGAGTCCAAACCACCCCGCTACGAGCGCTATCATAGCACCCACGAAGGTTGGAAAGAATGCGGCAATGATCGCTGTGGAAAGAATGATAGCGGATACTGTACCAAGCACCGTCCTGCCCTCGCGTCCGATAGGTCGGTCCCCAGCTAAGGAGTCCCCAAGTGCGCCTCTGGCTCGTACCAGAGGCGCCATCGTGATGCGGCCCTGGGCAGCTCCCAAAGTCCGAATCTGCATCATCCTTTCGGGTAATGTACCCTGAGGATCAAGTGACTCTGTAGCACCTGAGCTTTCAGGAATCTTGATCCCCTGCTTAAACCTCTGGCCCGGCAGAACGATCTCAATAGAGGAACTCAGGTCGGTGAGAAAGAGTTCCTCAAGCTGACCGGCAAGCTTCGTATCGAGTACACCAACGTCTAGTTCCCAATTCCCGATCAAGCTTGCAGAGTTCAGGTTGCTCGACCCAACACGCGACCAAATACCGTCCACGACTGCAGTCTTAGCATGGATCATAGGTCCCTGCCACTCGAAAATCCGGACTCCAGACTTTAAAAGAGATCGATATCCACCCCGTGAAAGGCTTCCAACCAATGGCCAATTATTATGTGCCGGCACAAGTATTCGCACGTCGACTCCTTGCTGGGCCGCCGCACCTAGCGCTTCGGATACCGACCGGGGAGCTACAAAATAGGCATCCGTGATCCATACACGCTCCTTCGCTCTCGCTGCGACCCAGTGAATTGTGCGATAGACTCGAGTCCTTCCAGGTTCTCCTTCGATAAGCCAGACTGGTGTGTCTCCAACGTCCGATAGAATAGGAAGTTGCTGGGACAAAGCGAGTGACTCACCCATCCCGCACCAAGTAGCTTCAAAAGCGTGTGCAGCCACCCTTGCTGCGGGCCCAGAGATCTTGACGGCAGTATCCCGCCAAGCCGGATGGGTTGGCCTTCCCACCCATTCCACACCCAAGCAGAACCCTCCCACGTATGCAACCTTACCGTCTAACACAATAAGCTTCCGGTGGTCACGTCTCAAAATCCCGAACGGATCTCCAATCCCAAGTGAAAGCGGATTGAAAGCTCGGACATGCACACCCGCTTGTCTGAGAGGCTTCCAATATGACCTAGGTGTCGCCCAGCAACCCACCCAGTCATAGATAACATAAACCGGAACACCACTCCGGGCCTTTTCGATGAGCACATCCCGAAACGCTCGGCCAACTCGGTCATCGCGGATTAGATAATTCTCCAGGTAAACCATGCGCTGTGCACGGCTGATCCCCTCAAGCCAGGAGTTAAAGGTGCTTGAACCCTCATATTGGAGTTCCAGTCGGTTGCCACGGAGAGTCTTTGACCCAGTCGCGCGTTCTACTTCAGATGCAGGAAATCCGCCTTCCTGCTCTCTTGAGTTCTGTGTTCTGATGGCTGATGGATCAATCATCTAGAGCGCACCTTGGGTCATCGCTGATTGCACCTGTCACGTCTCGTAGAAAAATACAGCTACCCATCGAGCCACTAGAGCATCCGATTCCAGAAGCGATAATTAATGAGCTTGTAGACAAGCTTGGCAACTAGAAAATTTGGTGCGTGAATCCCTGGGACAGGTGCTAATTCTACAACATCCGCTGCAACAACCTCCCGCTCAGCCAGCACCCGCCTCAGAAATCGCAGAGTCTCATACCATGAAGCTCCACCCGGTTCGGGAGTGCCAGTCGACGGAACCACTGCCGGGTCGAAATAATCCACATCGAAAGTGAGGTAAACTTTTGGGCCCAGAGCATCAAGCGCACGGTCCATCCATGCGTCGTTTTTCCACATCTCATCTGCCCAGATAAGTGTTGAGCTATCCTGAGAGCTGGAGGTGTTGACCTCTTCCTGACTAACCCCACGCACTCCTACAGCAACGACATCAGCGTAATCCAGGACTCGAGCCATTGCTGAGGCATGCGAATCGGGTGTCCCCTCATACTGCAATCGAAGATCAGCATGAGCATCAAGCTGCAATACAGTGAGTCTTTCATCATACCGGTCAGCCTGAGCAAGCACTGCGGCGGCCGAAATCGAATGCTCACCACCAAGCATGACAAGAAATCGGTCACCACATACATCTGAGATTCTGGCATACGCATTACGAAGTTCTTCCATCGCGACCGTTGGGCCAGCTCTTGAAAGCTCCAGCCCAGGTAATGTGTGGATACCTAGTAACTGAGCTGGTTCACAGTCAAATTCTTGGTCGTATAACTCCACGTAACGAGATGCCTCAAGAATTGAGCGAGGACCAAGCCGAGTACCACTCCCCCAAGAAGTAGTAGCCTCATACGGTACAGGAAGAATGACGGCAGCAGCCTCAGCGAAGCTCCCAGCTACCTCATCGAGACCGAGGAATGTGTGTGGAAGCTCCCATGGAAGATCACCTAATCCGGGCAATTCCACCGGATCGGAGCATTCACCACCACGACCGGATGCATCCGGGTCACGTCGGTTCGGCAAGTGGTTAGTTAGCTCAAGCCGTCTCGATCGGACACGTCAAGCCTCCGACCGGCAACTCGGCCCCCCCTTCATCACAATCCCTGCAGAGTCCGTATATCTCAAGCCTATGCCGAACCGGGACAAAGCCGTGCTCACGCCGAACACGGCTCTCGACACCATAAACTTCGTTACTCTCGAACTCTAGCACGGTCCCGCATTCGAGACAGATGAGATGTTCATGGATAGGATGCTCGGAGAGCCTATGCTCGTAACGCTTGAATCCTTCGCCAAAATCATGCTCTTCTACGAGTCGACTACGCACTAGAAGATCTAAGGTGCGATAGATCGTAGCCTTCCCGACTCTGCCCGCACCATCTCTGAGCGCCTGCTCAATATCATGCACGGATAGATGCTCGTCAGATTCGAAAACGATTTTCGCGATAGCTTCCCGCTGCTGTGTTACCGGAAGGCCCTCGTCTCGAAGATAGCGACCGAAGAGTCGAATGAACGGTTGGCGTGTCGAAACCAAACTCAAAGCGCAGATCCCCTCTCAATCCAAGCGTCAAAACCCTCCATCAACTCCTCAAACCTTTGTCCCGAGCCAGAGATCTCAACCTCCCGGGCTTCTCCAGGTGTTTCCTTGGTTCGGTTGACGACACCCAGCATCACCGCCGGAAATCGCTCAGGAAGAGCTTCTCCTTCCTGCGTAAACCAAGTTTCAATACTCACGCCGGCTCCCGAATGCTCAGCTGTATAAGCTACAGTAACCATAGCTCTTCGCTGCTGCCCTTCAAGGAAGGTACTCACTGCAACTAATCCTTGCTCCCGTCTCCCTCGTCGTACTGGTGGAAATAGCCACAGTCTGTCAATCAACTCTGAACCAAAGTGGTCTCGCACACGAATCAAGACTCTGGGCAAGGCTTCCGGTACACCGGGATCGCGAGAGGATTCAATTGCTTGTGCGCTCGTCATGTATCTTCCTCTAGAACTTCAGCGGGGTCATGAGCAATCATCTCACGCGCTGCCATTAGCACCTTCTCGATAGCTCGTTCAAGTGGCCCCTCTACCATCGCTCCAGATGCCTTGACGTGTCCGCCGCCGCCAAACTGTTGAGCAAGTTGATTGACATTGAACCGTCCACTTGAGCGGAAAGATATCTTTATTCCACCAGTCGTCGCCTTGCTAAAGAGAAGAGCGACTTTATTACCTATGATAGACCGCGGGATATCTACCATGCCCTCAAGGTCTTCGGCAGTGGCTCCTAGAGCTTCATAAGCATCTCTAGGGACTGTCATCCAAGCGATTCCGTACTCTTCGTCGTGCTCCAGAGTTTCAAGAGCAGCACCCAGTAGTTGGTACTTACGCAGTCGAGCTCTGCCATATATGCGACTATACACATCCTCCGAATCGACACCTCTGCCAATCAGATCAGCTGCCATCATGTGCGTCCCTGGTGTCGTATTCGAGAAGCGAAACGATCCTGTATCAGTGAGTACCGCAACATAGATCCCAAGGGCTACGTGCTCGGTCCAAGGGCCATCAGCAGCAAGCACAAGATCATAAAGCAGTTCGCCTGTAGCAGCAGCAGTGGGGTCACGTAGAGAAACCCCGCCAATAGGTTGTGCACCTGGCTGATGGTGATCGATCACAACGGTTCGGAGTTTTCGAATCAGGTCTCTTGTGCGACCGATTCGTGGCACTTCACCAGTATCCAAAACCACAGCAAGATCCGCCTGGTCACACAGGTCTCGCGCACGAGCAGATCCGGCGGGTACAATCCAACGCTCATCCTCTACAGCAAAGTGGAATGTCTCCGGGAACGGGGTTGGATTGATAATCCAAGCCTCGGTCCCGTTGGCTCTGAGCCATGATGAGAGTGCCGCTTCACACCCTGCTCCATCGCCATCAGCGTTAATATGGGTGGTAAGGATAGCTGAACGTGAAGCCAAGAGTGCTTCCTTGACTTTACGAACTTGTGCCGCACGCCCTTCTGGCGTCCGGTAGTTCACCGTGGGCTCCTGACCCTAGGGTGGTTATTCAGTCACCGCTTCGGCGACTAATGACCCCTTTAAGCTAGGGCCTATAGATAGGATGCCGCTACTCGACTGTCAGGTTTATGCTATGGGCAACTTCTTCCGCAACTTAGCCCATGTCGATGCAATATGGACGATGTGTGACGAGGCGGTTCCTGTAACACGTCCCTTGGCCAAAGCTAAACGAAGAGAAGAAGCCTGGTTGGGATGTGGTTGTACTTCAACCGAGACCGAACCCAACTCTCTCAATGTGTGTGCATCCGAGCCGCCGCCACGAAGACTCCCATGGCGGTCTGCAAGCTCTTTCGCCAATCGGTTTTGCTTAGGCTGGTGCAATCGCGCATTAAAGATTTCCACGACATCACAGAGAGGAGCCAACATCTCTGCAAATCGTCCGTCCGCCCCTTTCTTACCAGCCGCATAAGGATGCGGAAGATACGGGATACCTCCCTGTTCACGAATTCTCTCGATCGTTTCCATCGCAGGGGTACCCTTTGGGATTAATTCCGACAAATATAGGCCGATCACATCAACGGACTCCGCAGTCTTGATCTCCTCTCCTGGAATGACCAGGTCAGGGTATGCGTCGGCCATGCGCAGAGCAGCATCCAACTCGTTGTGATCAGTTATCGCAATACGGCCCAACCCTCGTTCAAGTGCAGTATCAAGAACAGCATCCGGATCAGACAAACAATCGAAACTCCCAGCAGTGTGAAGATGAAGGTCCATGCACAATGTTCCCATATCTGCACGGGATTGGAGCTCCTTTAGTAATTCACTGGCTGCTGAATTCAGATCTTCTAGTGTGCCGTTATTTTGGAGGACATAATCTGCCTTTGACTGCTTGACAGAGGCTTTGATCTGAACCCCAATAAGCCGTCTAGCTTCTTCAATATTCAACTCACGAGTCTGAATCAAACGCTGAATCCGCTCACTCTCGCCAGCATCGACAAACACTATCACATCGAAATCGTCCTCCCTGCCTGTTTCAAAAAGCAGGGGGATCTCAGAGACAACTAAGTCCTCTCCTTCAATATGCCTAGCTTCTAACCACTGGTCTCGTCGCTCCCAAATCAATGGATGAAGGATCCCCTCCAGCTTTCTACGGGCATTTTCATCTGAGAGGATAATCGCACGGAGGCGTGCACGGTCGAGCGTCCCATCAGCAGCAAGGATTTCATCACCGAATGCGTTGCGTACCGCCTGGAGTCCTGGGGTTCCCGGGAGCACCACTAGCCGAGACAATTCGTCAGCACTGATTATGGGAACCCCTGATTTGGCCCATTGCGCAGCGACAGTTGACTTCCCAGAGGCAACGTTGCCGGTGAGTGCGATGTTCAGCAAGCGGCAACTCCCTCCCTATGCCAGGCCAGCCCACGGGCATGCGTGAGGAAGGCCTTCACGCCATCCACGAAGATACCAGATCGACCAAATAAACGATTGTAACATACTTTAATGTCAGGCCAGCCACGCTGTACAGAAGGGCCCGGCGAGCACTGTATCGCATCATTCCTGCCACCAACGACAGAACCGAAGACGAGAGAGGAAAGAGGTTAAAAAATAAGATGGCCCAACCTCCCCACTTCTTGATGCTGCCCTTGAAACGTATGTAGCGCATCTCACCGATCAGGTTATGAATCACTCGGTCACTAACCGCTCTTCCGATACAGTAATCGATGACTTCACCAGCGATCGCTGTGGAGACAGCGATGAGGATTAGTGTCGCTCCAGCATGTCCCTCTACTTGATAGATTGGGACCAGTGCCTCTACCGGCATTAAGAGAAAAAAGAGGTACCCAGCGAAGTGGATTAGCGCAAAGGACGAGAGGCTGGGACTACGACCCGCGAGGATTTCTTGGCCAAGCGTATAGGAGACGAGTGCAATGGCAATGACAGCCGGCAGGACCACCCTCACAATGCGCTTCTTCATCACCGGCCACGTCCTGTAACGAAATTGAAATCGTCCTCCGTTCCACGTACCCGGTCAGGACCATAGGAAATGATCATCACTGAATCAGTGGTAACGCCAAGCTCATACACCGAACCCCAGGGATCACGTCGCTGCTCGTCGAGTGTATAGCGAAAATCGAGCCAAGAGACCCAGTCACCGCGATCTGGGACGTCTCCTGTAAGACTTTCATAGTCAATCACGTTCCGCCCGATGCGCTCCATCTCTTCTAGGGCACCCGATTTTATGACTGGCAAGACTAGTGGCTCTGTCGCATCCAGAAGCATCAGTCGAGAATCCGGGAAGTAGTAGACCGCAAAAATCCCGACTATTAGAAGCAGTGAAACCTTAGCCACTGTCCCTCTGCTTCATCTGGCTTCTCATCCGCGCTGTCCAAAGGAGATACCGTTCAAGCTCATCATCTGTTGGGACCGCTTCTGGATCCCCATAAGCCGTCTCCATTCTCCATTTCATATACGATGCAGGAGGCAAAGGAAGAAATGGGGGCCTGCGATACCAATCGCGAGATCGAAATGCCCATGCAGCCTGCAGCAGATACGGAACCGTGCGTGGGCGCCTAAGCGCTAGTCCCGCCATTTTCAGGTACAGGGCTAGTCCCTCTATTTGTTCGAGGTAGTGACTGCCTGGGATGGCAGCCATGATCTCTGAATCTAGGTCGCCTTCAACTGCTCTACAACGATTTTCTTGAAGCCCAGAGGCTCATTTTCCTTTTGGCCACTCCGCTCTAACGCTAATGTGTGGCCTTACCCATAACTGAAACCTAATGGCCAATCGACTAGCCCAAGAGACCAGCCCTTACCTCCTGCAACACGCCCAAAACCCGGTTGACTGGTACCCGTGGGGCGAAGAAGCAACCTCACTTGCACGCGTTCAGAACAAACCGATTCTTCTGTCTATTGGATACTCCGCATGTCACTGGTGTCATGTAATGGAGCGCGAGTCCTTTGAGGACAACACTGTAGCAGCGCTGATGAATGAACTCTTCGTAAATGTGAAGGTGGATCGGGAAGAGCGTCCGGACATCGACCAGATCTATATGAAGGCAGTGCAGGCTATGACAGGTGGAGGAGGATGGCCACTCACGGCGTTCCTTACTCCAGAAGGCACTCCGTTCTACGGAGGCACCTACTTTCCCCCAGTACCCCACCAAGGCATCCCGTCGTTCACTCAAGTTCTTCGGGCTGCCGCTGACGCTTACAAAACACGACCGGATGACGTAAGAGGAGCCGGAGAAAAATTGTTAGCAGCCATAAGAAGGGCATCTGCAGACACAAGGGAAACTGACGCTTCACTCTCAGATGCTATCACCGGGGCATATCGCACACTTACCAATCAATATGACCCTGTGCATGGAGGCTTTGGACGCGCCCCTAAATTCCCACAACCCGTCACTCTCGAATTATTGTTGAGACAGCACCTCCGTGAGCGTGATGAGGCCGCACTCGAGATGGTGGTCTTCACTTTACGACAGATGGCCGCAGGAGGTATGAGAGACCATCTGGCTGGGGGGTTCCACCGATATTCAGTTGATGATCGCTGGCTAGTTCCACACTTCGAAAAAATGCTTTACGACAATGGATTGCTGGCTAAAGCATATGTGGATGCATACCGGTTAACCGGTATGGAAGACCTCAGGGTTATCGCTGGGCAAACACTCGACTATCTAACAGAGGATATGCAAGCGCCGGAGGGGGGATTTTATGCCGCCCGTGATGCTGATTCGGAGGGAGAGGAGGGCCTCTTCTATGTGTGGACACTGCAGGAGTTGGAGTCAGCACTTGGATCTGAAGAGGCAAGACTTTTCGCCCGCGTGTATGACGTATCTGAGGCAGGAAATTTCGAAGGTCGAAATATCCTGCACCTTCCGCACGAACTTGATGCAGTGTCCCGATCAGAGAAAATCACCCGGAAACAACTAGAGGAAACCCTCAAGTATCAGCGCGGAATTCTCCTTGAGAAACGAGATTCACGTGAACCTCCATTCCGTGACGAGAAGATCCTCGTCTCCTGGAACTCTATGGCAATTAGAGCATTTGCCGAAGCTGGCCCGACTCTAAATAGATGGGAGTTCGTCGACACAGCATCTACGGCAGCGGAGTGGATTTGGACAGAACTCCGTCCTAGAGGTCAGTTGATGAGAGTGCTGACCGATGGAGTGGCAAAGATTCCAGCCTTTTTGGAGGACTATGCTGCGCTTGGTAACGCACTGCTTTCTGTGCACGCAGCAACTCTCGAACTGCGTTGGCTCACCGCTATCCGGAAACTTTGTGATGAAATGATCGAACGTTTCTGGGAGGAGGAAGACAATGCGTTCTATGACACCCCTAATGATGGTGAGACGTTGATATTCCGCCCGAGAGATCCCTTGGATAACGCAACGCCATCCGGTGCTTCCCTAGCTTCTGAGCTCCTCATCCGAGCCGGATATATATTTGATAACCGCCGGTATAATGAACTGGCTCTATCAAGTTTTGAGAGAGACGGAGACGCCCTGATACGATTTGGTCCGGCATTCGGAAGAATGCTGTCCGTGGCTGACCGCTCGCTAGCCCCTCCTCTAGAAGTGGCCATAGTCGGGAAGTCTTCCGATCCTCGCACAAGGAGCCTGATCCAGGCTGCGCACAGCGTACCAGCCCGAAACTTAACGATCGTGGGTGGACCTCCAGGCGAGGAAGTAACTGGTATACCACTCCTCGAAGGACAACGCACGTTAGTAAAAAATCCCACAGCATATGTCTGTCGAGAATACGTCTGTGATCTACCTGTTACAGACCCAGACCAACTACGTAACCAGATGCTTCAATTGTGCGCACAGTAATCACCCCTTCGCAGCATCAGGCTGTTGGCTATCTTAGGGGCCTGTCCCAACCCTCCACACCGGAGTAAATGGCGACCCAAGAGAAGGAGATCCTCCAAGCTGACGATCTCGCGGGCCTGTCCCACGAGCAGCTTCTGCGCTTCTACCGTACAATGCTGACCTCCCGAAAAATCGATGAACGGGAGATCAGCTTAAGAAAGCAAAACAAGACTTTCTTTCAGATATCAGGTGCAGGACACGAAGCCATCGGTGTTGCGATTGCTGAGCATTGTCGTCCTGGAAGTGATTGGTTCTTCACTCATTATCGAGATCGCGCGCTAGTACTCTCCCTTGGACAAACCCCGCTTGACCATCTTCTCGCAGCAGTGGGTTCCGGAGATGATCCGGCAACTGGTGGCAGACAGATGCCCTGTCATTTCAGTGATGTTCGGCTGAACATAGCGAGTAGCTCTTCCGTGGTCGCAACTCAGTTCCTCCAGGCCGTTGGGGCAGCTGAAGCAGACACCAAGATCTCTAACATCCCTGGACTACAAGACCTCATCCATAGCTTTGACGAAGACGAGATCGTGTTAGTCTGCAGTGGTGAAGGACAAACATCCGAAGGGGAATTCTGGGAGTCACTCAACACAGCATGTAACCTCAGCCTTCCGATAGTCTTCGTGATTGAGGACAACGAGTACGCGATCAGTGTCCCAGTAGAGGTTCAAACAGCCGGAGGAAGTATATCGCAGCTGGTCTCTGGCTTTCCAAACCTTTATATAGTGGAATGTGATGGTACGGACATTGTGGACTCTTATCGAGCTGCTGGCGCTGCCATCACGCACGCCCGGGAACAGCGGGCACCTGCCTTTATCCACGCACACTGTACTAGACCGCACTCGCATTCAATGTCTGATGACGAGCGAGCCTATCGCACTGAGAAAGAGCTAGCTGCTCAAGACCTCCGTGACCCGCTAACCCGGACCTCTACACTACTACTTGAAAACCAGGTCACAACAGCGGAAGAACTTGAAGGGTTAGAATTGGAAGTTGGAGAGGAAGTCGCATCCGCTGCTGATGAAGCACTGGCTTCTCCGCAAGCTGGCCCAGAAACTGCAATGCGGTATCTCTTTTCAGAAGATTCTGATCCTACTTCTTCAGATTTCGACACAGAGGATGACCCTCAGTACGGTGACGACAATCTTCTGACAATGGTCGATCTCCTGAATGCTTGTATCAAGAGCGAGATGGAGCGAGATCCGAGAATCACTGTTTTTGGTCAGGATATCGCTGATGCATCCCGCGAAGAAGCACTATCTGAGGTGAAGGGCAAGGGAGGTGTGTTCAAGGTCACACATGGTTTACAGAAGCAATTCGGATCTGAGCGTGTGTACAATACCCCTCTCGCGGAAGCCAATATCATAGGCCGCGGAATCGGACAGGCTATGCGGGGACTGCGGCCTGTCGTAGAAATCCAATTCTTCGACTACATCTGGCCCGCAATGAATCAGTTGAGAAATGAGCTCGCGACAATCCATTACCGCTCTAATGGAACGTATTCGGCACCATTAGTAGTTCGTACGACTTATGGTGGCTATCTCAAGGGTGGGGCGATTTACCACTCCCAGACTGGTGAGACGCTATTCACTCATACGCCTGGAATCCACGTTTGTATGCCTGCAACTGCAGAAGATGCGAACGGCCTGCTTCGCACAGCAATCCGCTGTGATGACCCCGTACTCTTCCTTGAGCATAAACACCTCTATCGGCAGGTCTACAACAAGGGTCGCAATCCTGGGCCAGATTTCATGATTCCGTTCGGTAAAGCGAAAGTTCGGAGAGAGGGCTCGGACATCACCATCGTCACCTGTGGAGCCCTAGTGAAGCGCAGCCTCGACGCGGCTTCAGTCGCTTCAAATGAGCACTCAATCGAGGCTGAAGTTATCGACCTCAGAACCGTACAACCATTCGACATGGACTGCATTGCAGAGTCGGTGAAAAAAACCAGCAAGGTCGTCATCGTTCACGAAGACAGCCTTTCGTGGGGGATCGGGTCAGAGATCGCAGCACGTATCGCTGACGAGTTGTTTCCATGGCTCGACGGACCGGTAAAGAGGGTAGCCTCAATGGATACTTGGGTGGCCTATGCACCCCAAGTCGAAGCCGCCATACTCCCGCAAGTCACAGACGTTGTAGATGCAATCGTCGAACTCTCTAAGTACTAAGCCTTGGCACTATTCTGATCCACAGTTTTTGTCTTACCAGAGTGCATAATCGACTGCGACAGTCTAAGACTCAGGGTGTGACTCGAATGGTGAGAATTCCAAACGCCTTGCTAGAAACGTAAACCCAAAGTCACAGGTATATACCGTGTGTTTCCGGTATCACCGCTAATGCTGACCAAGCGGATCTCAGCAAATCCACCGAAACCGAGGGCCCCAATTCCTACACCGAAACCACCATGAAATCCACGATTGGTCTGTGCCCCTTCTGTCCCGCCGGCATCAAGACGGTAGCTTCCGATCCCTGCTAATAGATACGGCTGCAGACCTATACCTCCCAGTCCAAGTACAGCACTCAGAGTACCATTCAACATCGTTGTATTCTCAGCCCCTGTCGGCTTAGAAAACTGATGGATCTCACCCTCTCCCCTTAAAGAGACAGGGAATACTGGCACCCCAACCTGCAGCCCGGCTCGACCGTGCAACCCAGTGTTCACCTGGTTAGTAAAGTCACCATTAGGTTGACTGAGCCCGCCCCCGACGATGAGACGAACTTGACCCTCACTTGTCACCGGGGTTAATACGAGGACGAGAATTGCCAGAAGTGTGCATTGTCGCATTCATTGTTCCTATT
>DLRL01000021.1 GCA_002501085.1 Gemmatimonadales bacterium UBA7889 | reverse complement strand
CTGCGTCTCTGCCACTCGCAGTGGAGAAGAGATCGATACATAACAGGTCTGAGACAGGACGATCTGACCGGGTTTCAGTTCGTGAGGGGCTCTCACTAATTGGCCTCAGCAATAGCCCTAGCCCCGTTACCGGAGGCCGGTCCTCACACAAAGGTGATACGCCAGGGATTTGCCCTACGGTCGCGACTGGAGCGGTGATCGCTAGCAGCGAGACTATAAAAGTCCGAGGTTCTAGATTGAACATGTAAGCAAGATGGTGTGTTCTGTGACCAGCAGCGAGAAGGGTGCAGAACGCCTGGGCTATTCAGGGGAATCAATTGAAGAGAAGAAGCAGTAATTGTTTCTGACAATAGGCAATAGCAAGGTTGAGATGAGAGGGAAGGGGACATGATCACTGTTAAGAATGTCGAAACAGTAAGAAACTATGCGGTAACTTTTATGCTGCTCATTGCGGTCGGCTGCACCGTAGCTGACCTACCCAAAAGTGCTACTGTAACTGTTGAAGCAACTGCACCGGATGACCTTTCCCTGGTTGTCTCACCCCGCTTCCGGACAGTCGATGACACCAGAGTCTTTGGTAATGCGGATACGATCCAAATTATCGGCGACTACACTCAGGTTTATGCACTAAATGAAGAAGCTCGTATTTCGGCTACACTTATTAACAATGGTGAGTTACCGGAGGTAGTGAGGCTGGCAATCTCTATCGATGGGACTGTCCAATTTGACCGTAGTGGGACCTTGGAGCTCGGAGAGTCTTTGCCTTTCGAATATAGATGGGTGATCAGACGCCCTTAACAGCTGCTTGCAACCCCAAGCTACACTCAAGTGCAGGTTCTAGAACGGTTCTGAAAGAGGTCAGTTTTGGCGTTGACGCACTCTCCGTTCGAGATCACATTTAGCCTCGCCTAAATTTATTGGTATTTTGGTTGTAGTGTCTGCTCCCTTATGGTTGATCCACTCTTCGCTCTTACAGTTTTTGCTGGCTCAGTGACGGTTCTGGTGGTCGTGTTCTGGCCTCGGAAGGGCATCTACGCTCGTCTGTCACAGAGTTTTCGCTTGACGAAACAGGTGCAACTTGAGGATGCACTGAAGCATTTTTATATGTGGGAACAGGCTGGTCGGACACCGACGCTTGAGAGTCTCGCGGGTCGGCTGACGATTTCTACTGATGATGCAGCTAAGCTTGTGACTCGACTAACCGAATCAGACTTTGTCTACCCAGGAAGAGAAGGCCTGACTCTCACCAAGGCTGGGCGAGAATCTGCTCTGCGACTGGTCAGGACACACCGTCTGTGGGAACGGTACCTTGCAGATCGGACAGGAGTTCCTGCATTAGAGTGGCATGATGAAGCTGAAATAATGGAACACAGTCTTTCAACTGAGCAGACTGATGCGTTATCCGCTCGGCTAGGCCACCCACGTTGGGATCCTCATGGTGACCCTATTCCAACATCTAGTGGTGAATTGCCAGAAGTCGAACAACTGAACCTGGGCCTAGCCCCTCTAGGAACCGCATTGGAGGTGATCCACCTCGAGGATGAGCCTCGGGAGATCTTCAATGGGTTACTGAAGCACGGTTTAGTACTCGGTGGTCGGATCGAGGCAATAGAGAAGGACAACAGACAAGTTCAGGTTCTAGTGGATGGAAGTGCGCGGCGGATTAATATGGTGGAAGCACAAAACGTTACTGTGCGGGTTCTACCTGAAGGTCAGTATACAAGCAGCAGCCCCGTAACTTTGGCTGATCTGGAGCTTGGGGAAACAGCACGAGTTATTGATATCTCTCCTGCGTGTCGGGGTAGTGAGCGAAGACGTCTTCTCGACCTTGGGGTAGTTGGGGGTACAGAGATCAGAGCAGATATGAAAAGCGCGGCCGGAGATCCAGTGGCGTATCTGATTCGTGGGGCGCTCATCGCTCTTCGCGAAAGCCAAGCTGCATGGATCAGAATCGAAAGAGTAGAGTCTCTCGTTGAGGTGGCTGAGTGATGCCGGCCCTTACAGTTGACCCGTGTGTCTCCTGTGCACAGCATCGTGCAAAGAGCCTGGTCCGTTTGGGCATAAGCACTGACAAGTGGGATTACCTGATTGCCCTCGCAGGGAATCCTAATGTCGGCAAGAGCACAGTCTTCAATGAGCTTACGGGTCTCCGGCAGCACACTGGCAACTGGCCAGGGAAGACCGTAGTGCGAGCTGAGGGTGCGTTTGTTCATGAGGGCAAGCGAGCCAAGGTTGTCGACCTCCCTGGTACGTACTCACTACTGGCTGGTAGTGCGGATGAGGAAGTAGCGCGGGACTTCGTTTTGTTTGGTCGACCGGATGTGACTATTGTGGTTGTGGATGCTACTAGGCTTGAGCGGAACCTGAACCTGGTCTTGCAGATTCTGGAGATCACTGACCGAGTTGTCGTTTTCCTCAACTTAGTAGATGAGGCCCGCCGACACGGTATTGCTGTGGACCCAGTGAAGCTTGAGCGGGAACTAGGAGTGCCCGTTGTTCAGGGTATCGCCCGAGAGGGGATCGGGATTGATGATCTTCTCTCCGCTGCCCATCAAGTCGCCCTGAGAACAGATGCTGTAACTGCTGTCCGGGTTGAGCAACATACAGATGAAGTTGAAGCTGCCCTGGATCAGTTGGTCCCAGTGATTCAGGATGCATTTCCAGATATCCCGAATGCGCGATGGGTGGCTCTTAGACTTCTAAATGCCGACGAAGCTGTCGAGGGTGCTGTTCATTCTGGTGAGTTAGGGCAACTGGCTCATGATGAGTCAGGTGCATTAGTCGAGATTGCTGCAGCGGAAGTACGTCAG
>DLRL01000037.1:96346-124261 GCA_002501085.1 Gemmatimonadales bacterium UBA7889 | reverse complement strand
TCTTGAGCCGGAGTCAACGATGGTGGCGTGTGAATCGAGAATCCAACTACCGTTCCGCCCAGTTTCAGGACCCGATGACATTCTCTCAACACGGAGAGCTTGTCCGCTAGTCAACAGAATACGTCTGTGTGAACAACTGAGCTGAAGGTTTCGGACGAAAACGGTAAAGCCATACCATCAGAAGCTATGACTTGAGTTCGCAGAGAGAGACCTCGTGCTGCGAATGCATCCCGCGCGTGCTGTAGCCCTGCCATAGGAACATCGATTGCCACAAGATTTCTTTCAGCATGCTCAGCGATGAGCCATCCAGGCCATCCTCTTCCGGTCCCTAGATCGAGAACTGGGCCAGCAACCTTGGCCTCTGACAATCGAGCTAGTTCTTCTGCTTCGGCCACGATTGTATAGCCGTTCAAGCCAACCGCTTGACCGAACGCTCTTTTTTCGAGTTCAGTCCACGCGTCTAAGGGCCGCTCATAGCGGCGAGCTTGTCTCTCAAAGATATCCTCAAGATCAGGGATCATAAGCGTTACTAAGGCAAGGGTTCTGCCGGAACGAAAACAGGCATCTCATCTTCACTGTAGCCCAGTTCCCTCAGTACTTCAGAGTTGTGTTCCCCGTGTAGCGGTGGTGCTCTACGTAAGGTCGGGCGCAATCCATCAAATCGAAGCGGAAACGCAATGTCCCTGTAGTCGGATATGCGCGGGTGCGGAGAGGGCTCCAGGAGGCCTTCCGCATGCACTTGCTCTTCTTCAACAACATCTGACATATCATGAATTGGAGCGCTCGGCACTCTATTCCGGTCCAGAAGATCCCGCAGCTCGGCTATCGTCATCTTGCGTGTGTGCTCCTCAATAAGCCTGTGTAACTCAGTCCTATTGGCAACACGCAACGGGTTCGTCATGAAGCGCTCGTCATCCTTTAACTCTTTGAGTTTGAGCGCCTCACATAAGCGCTCGAAAATTCCATCGTGGCCAGCCGAGATCATCAACTCGCCGTCCCTGGTTTGAAACGCTTCGTAGGGTGCAATCATAGAGATGCCAGTGCCCATGCGGCCTGGAACGACTCCACTCGCGAGATATCCCTGGATGTGATAAGAGACCCATCCAAGTGAGGTTGCGAGTAGTGAGGATTCTACATGAGTTCCCTCGCCAGTGCGTTCCTTCTCTTGTAATGCAGCCAAGATGCCTAGGGCAGTAACAATACCAGTTCCGACATCAACGACTGAGCCCCCAACCCTCGCCGGCTCACCCTCGGGATACCCTGTTAATGACATGATACCCGTGTAGGCTTGTATCAGAGGATCGTAACCCGGACGCTCTCGTAGCGGGCCTCGTGATCCGTATCCGGTAACAGATGCGTACACTATGCCAGGACGGCGTTGGCGAATCTCTTCATATCCGAAACCAAGCTCATCAATCACCCCTGCCCGGAACGCCTGCACAAAGATGTCAGCTCGATCCACAAGACGCTCAAGCACGTCCTTCCCGTCATCGGATTTCAGGTCGAGGAGAACGCTGCGCTTGTTACGATTAAATGCGAGAAAAAGTGGTGATTCTCCTTCCCAAAATGGTGGGCCCCATTGTCGAGTAGGATCACCTGCCGGTGGCTCCACTTTGATGACGTCAGCCCCGAGGTCGGCAAGAATCTGCGTACAGTGAGGACCTGCAATATTTTGCGTGAGATCGACCACGCGGATACCTGCAAGTGCCCTGGATGAGTCGTGCTCAAGTGATGCTTGTCTGCGCACAGTGTCGGTCATAGTGGGGCCAAGATGCCTTAAGCTGGCTATGAGCAACAACCCCAACCCATAAAGAATGAACCGATCTATGATTGCCGCGTCGGGCTCACAGTCGCACGTTCTCTACCTGTCGTACAACTAGCCACAGAACCAAGCAGGAGAATCATCGTGCGCAATATCGCCTCTACCTTTACAGCCTTAGTCTGGGCTTTCCTCGTCTATGTACCCGTCGCTCACACACAGGTACCTAACACAGTTTTCCTTGATGAACTGACATGGATGGAGGTAGCGGACAAGATTGATGCAGGAACAACCACGATCATCGTCGCTACAGCTGGAACCGAACAAAACGGACCACATATGGTCCTCGGAAAGCATAAGTTCATCATAACCGAGACAGCTGAGCGGATCGCACGTGAGGTTGGAAACGCTCTCGTCGCCCCAATCGTCACTTATGTGCCAGAAGGAAATATTGAGGGCATCACGGGGAACCGGCAGCGTTCAGGCACGATAACGCTTCCCAACGAGCATTACATGAAACTGCTTGAGTACACAGCTAGAAGCCTCGCAGGTGGTGGCTTCACGGACATCGTTCTCATCGGTGACAGTGGAGGAAATCAGCAAGGGATGGAGACTGTTGCTGAAATGTTGAACGAAGAATGGTCAGGTAGCCCAACCCGTGTCCATTTCGTCGGTGACTACTACTCGGGTCATGGCTTTCGGGAATGGTTGCAAGAGCAAGGTCACACCATGGAAGACATAGGAAGCCATGCAGGAATCACGGACACATCGCAATTACTCTATGTAAATGCGAAGCACATACGGACAGAAAAACTAGAGCCATTCGGTGGCTTTGAAGGTGCCGGTGTGCGAGGTGACCCAACACAGGCATCTGTGTCTTACGGACGAGTGGGCATCCAGTTGAAGGTCGACGCAGCAGTCCGTCAGATACAGGAGTTGATGTCGGGCCGACGCTAGCCCATATCGTCACTTCAGACTCAACGACGGTGTAGGTCAAACCAGTCAAAGATCTGGCCCATAACTTCGGCCACAATTGCTACGTGGTCTGTGTCCTCATTTTCTACGTAGTGTAGGGACGGCATCCCAAGAGCCTGTGCCGCTTCATGAAAGTTCCGCGCGCGTTCTACGGGTACAAGCGCATCGAGTTCACCCTGTGCTATGAACAGCGGCATTTCAGGTGCCTTAGCCAGATCTTCCACTGATCCGTATCCGGCAATCGGGGCAAGCGCAGCAAATCGGTCTGCATGCTCGAACCCAATACGCACGGTCCCTCCACCTCCCATTGAGTGCCCCATCAAGTATGTCCTGGTCTCGTCGATCGGATAGACCCTCTGCACAAGATCAAGAACATCGATCACATCCTGGGCACTAGCGTCGCGGTACCCGCCATACGGACCACGGCCATTTACGGAAGCAACGATATAGCCACGATCTCTGGCATTCTCCTTAAACGTGCCATCAAAGCTCTCCATAAAGGTGTTCTCATCCCCACCTGCACCATGTAGTGCGACAACCAGTGGATAACTCTGGCTTCTGTCGTAGTTATCGGGCACAAACAGTCGAAATGGTACGAGCTCCCTGTCGACTGGAGACCGGTAGGCCAAGCGCATGTCTCCACTACGCGTACTGAGTGGATCTCGCCCTGACCCAAGATCGTTGATGAACTCCTCGGCAAGCTCGATCTCTGAATCAAACTGCATCGGCTCTACCATCAAGGTGCCCTGCTCAAAGATCTGATTCATAATGACTGGATATCCCATATAGGCCCCGGCTAACCATTCACGTCGTCCGCGCTGATACATATCCAGGTGCCAGAGTACAGTTGTATTGGCGAGTGCGCGGGATGAACTACGCCCTACCTGGCGGCGCAATTGTGGACGACGACTGTCGAACAGCATCGCCGTGATCCGCTCCTCGAAAGCTTCAATCACATAGATAGACCTAGAGGTCCTCACGATCGGGTCAGAAGCATCTTCCTCCCATAATGAATACTCAACCAGATAACGGCCTGAATCAGCTTCGCGCGGTATAACAACTTCGGTCGAGACTGCAGCAAGCCCTTCAAGCATGAGAAGATCCGACTCGTATATTGGTTCTTCTGATGGGTCTAGGAATCGAACTTGCACCGCATACCGACCCTCCAGAGGTACTTCATGCTCATATAGTGACGCGATTTCGACAGGTACGGTCGCGCCAGGCTCATAAAGTTTTCCCGCCAGATTTATGTCGAGGATTGAGGCCACTTCTATACCCTCGTCCCAGGCACCCAAATACATGCGTGCCATGCCTTCAATCATCGTCTTGTAGAGCTCTGCATCGTCACCAGCGTCCCCAAGGGCGGAGACATGTTCACGCACTGCCAGGAGCTCTGGTTGCATCTCCTGTTCACTAAATGGCACAAAACGATTCCTAAAGATCAGCCCCAACATCGATAAGTCACTGGAAGTAACCTGAGCAGACACCGGGGGTACCATTTGAGGCTGGAACCAAACGGTAGCAAATACGATGATGAGTAGCAGGGTTCTCATGGTCAAAAAAAGTAGAGGTCCCTACGCTAGTGCGCGACGGTTATACTCACCTATTGATGGCTAGAGACCATTACGCCTCAAGACGTAGTGTCCCGACATGCTATCAAAACGAAGTTCTGCGATCCGCTCACCTTTCCGAATGAAGGTGAATTCCTGTGACCCGCGATTCCAGGTAAGATCACCCCTATAATCAGGCTCAAACTTCGAAGCCTGATCCATCTTGAGTTCGAGCCTGCCGTTATTGACGGAAGCAATCACAGAAAGCTCTGTGCCTCTAGCAGGTCCTACATAAGATCCTGTTAATTCCTCTAGGTCACCACCGAAAGGTGCTGCCGCAGTGTCCTCAAAGTCCCCTAGCACTGTTTGTGCGAGAGCCTGACCCAGCGCCCCAGGACCAGGAGCACCAGTAGAATTCTGAAGAACCACTATAATCAGGTCGTCATCCGGATAATAACGCCCATCTGAAGTGAAACCATTAATGCCGCCACCATGAGCGATAACTTGATGGCCACCCTGCTCTGCGACTACAAGCCCCATCGCGTAACGAACCTTTGTGCCGTCCTCAAGCGGAGCAGGCGTAGTCATAGCGCTATATGATGCAGCACTGAGCAATTCACCACCGTGCAAGGCCTGATTCCAAGCCACAAGATCGCTAGTGGTTGAACAGAGCGATCCCGCTGCGTACGGCCAAGTGTGATCAATGTAACGCTTCCTGATCACACGATTTGGCCCTGGGACGTCGTAGCCATGGGCTCTATTCGTCCTCACTGCAGTCTCACTGCAGTAGTATGAGTCGTTCATCTCCGATGCATCGAAGAGTCGTCTCTCTATAAAGTCCTCATAGGACTCTCCTGACACTTCTTCAATGATAAGTCCGAGCAGGAAGTACGCAGAGTTGTTGTATATCAGAGCCGTGCCCGGTTCGAACTCGAAAGGCTCATTCTCTACCATACGGACAAGCGTATCCCGCGGAAGTCTTGATGTCCTCAGTTCTCCGAATATTGGCATCTCGGTGTACCCTTTGATGCCAGAAGTGTGATCTAAGAGGCGACGTACTGGTACGCTGTAACCCTGCGTATCAAAGTCCAAATAGTCTGTTAGGTCCGCATCGAGATCTAACCTTCCTTCCTCAGCCAGAAGGAGAGCAGCTACAGCAGTAAACTGCTTTGTGATGGATCCAATCTCATAGCTCGCATCCGGAGGCGTAGGCACACCCCACTCTATGTCGACGTACCCATAGCCTTTCATAAGAAGTGTTGCGCCATGCTGGACAACAGCAACTGAAATGCCAGGCACTGACTCGCTCTCCACATGGTCACGGGCAGCGGCATCAAGGGCTGCGATAAGCATTTCTCGATCTGACGATTGAGCTCCGACACAACCAGTCAGGACACTGGATAAAACACAAGCTGCGAGTACCCACGACCGCATCAAATCAGGAGTTGTAAACATCTTTGACCGCGGAAAACTCACCACCACTCTTTCTGGACCTCTTCCAGTCCCTTGCTTCCAGGACAGAGGTCAGCGAACGGAATCTCCACGAGTGGCCTGTCTACTGTATTCTCAAATCCGTGCATGTCGGCCCCAGACTCTTCGAGGTAGAGGAGGCCAGTGGCGATCTCGCCCCGGGACCCTACATCGGCAAGGTAGTCCAGTACCGCACGACGTTCCGTTGGGTCGTATTCATCAGCAACCTTATGAAGCTTCACCACGCTCCCATCATGCATGGTGATACCCTGCACAGAACCCTCTGAATACTCTGTCGTAATCTCAGTTTTGAGTGGGACAAAGTCGGTCTCGATCACTTCGTGCATGTGTGAACGTGTGTGGGCATAACTCTTTGTGGACCCCTGGTGATCGTTGAACGTGACACAAGGTGAAATCACGTCTACGAACGCAAATCCGTTGTGGCTTAGTCCGGCCTTCAGAATTGGCACTAGTTGATTTTTGTCACCTGAAAAAGATCTCGCGACGAACGTCGCGCCAAGAGACAGGGCGGTATTAACAGGGTCTATCGGCCCCTGTTGATTTGCCACACCACCCTTGGATGTACTTCCAATATCTGCCGAGGCTGAGAACTGCCCCTTGGTCAAACCATAAACACCATTGTTTTCAAGCAGGTAGAGCATATTCACATTGCGCCGGATCGCATGGCAAAACTGGCCCAACCCAATCGAGAGAGAGTCTCCATCCCCTGAAATTCCCACATACAACAGATCTCGATGGGCGGCATTAGCACCGGCTGCGACCGAAGGCATTCGGCCGTGTACAGAATTAAAACCGTGTGCCTCACTGACAAAATATGCCGGTGTCTTTGAAGAACATCCAATCCCCGAAAGCTTGGCAAGTCGATGTGGTTCTACTTCTAGCTCGAAAAATGCCTGTACAAGAGCGGCAGTCACAGAATCGTGACCGCATCCCGCGCAGAGTGTCGACATTGAGCCTTCGTAGTCCCGTACCGTCAAACCCAAGGAGTTGACCCTGAGCTTCGGATGACGTGCAGCCGGCTTCTTGATATAGCTCATTGCGAGACCTCCACAGGCTCCCGAGTAAGGAAGGGAGTGACACCTTCGATGACATGCCCCTTGCTTAACGGTTGCCCGCCATAGTAGCGGACTGACTGGAGCTTTTCCTTGGCACATGACGTCTCAAGTAGAATCAAGTTCTTTAACTGCTCATCCCGATTCTGTTCGATAACGATCACGGTGCCATGGTCCTCAAGGAACTGTTCTACTGCCTGGCTAAATGGAAATCCTTTGATCCGAAGGTAGTCAATTTCTATCCCCTCAGCTGCCAATGCATCACGAGCCTCCAACACGGCCCAGTGGCAACCGCCGACGGAGACAACACCAACACTCTTTCCTCCATCAGTCTCGAAAATCTCTGGAGCAGGCACGTGGTCAGCAGCAGATTCAACCTTTGCTAAAAGCCGGTCCATAACTTCAACGTAAGCATCCGAGTCCTCTGTATAACGGCCGTACTTATCGTGGCCAGAACCCCTGGTGAAGTACGCCCCCTTGGAGTGCACGCCAGGCAGTGTGCGGGCAGTGATATGGTCTCCATCTAAATCTAGATAACGATAAAAATTCTCGACTTTCTCAAGCTCGTCAGCCGCTAAAACTTTCCCACGATCAGGTACAAACGAATCGTCCCATTCCAGCTTAGGAATCATCCAGTCGTTCATGCCAATATCTAGATCTGACACCACAAACGTCGGCGTCTGGAATCGTTCCGCGAGGTCGAATGCCTGAATAGAGAATTCAAAGCACTCCTTGGGGTCAGCCGGGAATAGTACGATGTGCTTCGTGTCACCATGTGATGCGTACGCGCATAACATCAGGTCACCCTGTTGCGTGCGAGTAGGCATCCCAGTGGACGGCCCAGTCCGCTGTATGTTAAAGAACACGCATGGTACCTCAGCATAATAAGCCAATCCAATGAATTCGCTCATCAGGGAGATTCCGGGGCCCGCCGTAGGTGAAAATGCGCGCGCGCCCATCCAGCCCGCCCCGATCACCATCCCAGCAGCAGCGAGTTCATCCTCTGCCTGGAGGATACAGAAGTTGTTCTTACCTGTGTCTGGATCAACTCGGAAGCGACGGCAATACTCTGTGAAGCCGTCCATGACAGAAGTAGCAGGTGTAATCGGATACCACGCACCCACCGTTGCACCAGCATAAACACATCCGAGCGCTGCAGCCGCATTGCCGGTAACCATCACACAGTCCTTCGTCTTATCCATCGCTTCGAGACGGATTGGAAGGGGACAATCGAAATGTTCTAGAGCATATGTGTACCCCACCTCGATCGCCGCAAAATTCGCGTCCATCAGATGCTGCTTGGAAGCAAATTTTTCTTGTAGCATACCCTTCACCACATCCATATCAATATCAAGCAATGCCACAAGTGCGCCAACGTAGGTGATGTTCTTCATAAGGATGCGGATACGTGATCCCTGGAAGTGCTCAACGCACATGTCCGCAAGAGGTATCCCAAGAAAAGTCACATCATCCCGGCGGAATTCGTCATCGAGTTCACGAGTGTTGTCATATAAGATCCATCCTCCAGAAACGACCTCCTCAATATCCCTGGCATAGCTCTCCGGGTTCATTGCAATGATGAGCTGGAAGTCTGGACTCCTCGCTGTATAGCCGTCTTTATTAACTCGGATTTCATACCAAGTCGGTAAACCCTGGATATTCGATGGGAACACGTTCTTGCCCGACACGGGGATACCCATACGGAATAACGCCTGGAGGAGTAGGCCATTTGCGCTGGCCGACCCTGTTCCGTTAACCGTCGCGATCTTCAGACCGAGGTCGTTGACGCCGTAATCGCTTTCTCTGGCCAAGATTGATGTCCTGCGTAGGGGTTCAGGAGGTCAAACTGCATCATATCCCACGCTGCGGTGGGACAACGCTCAGCACATAATCCACAGTGGACGCATAGATCCTCATCCTTCACCATAATGCGACCCGTCTGCGGAAGTGATTCGGAGGCAAAAATCGCCTGATCTATATTTTCAGCTGGTGCCATAAGTCGCTGACGAAGGTCATCTTCATCACCGTTGTGTGTGATTGTCAGGCACGTTACCGGGCACACATCAATACATGCATCACACTCAATACAGAGGTTGGTAGTGAAGTCGGTCTGGATATCGCAGTTGAGGCACCGTTCAACCTCACGCACGGTCTCTTTCACGTCGAAACCCAACTCGGCTTCAATCTTCATGTCGGAGAGCCGCTTCTCTAGGTCCGCATAGCGCATCTCTGTGCGCAACACCGGGTCATAGTCATTTGAATAACGCCACTCATGAATCCCCATCTTGGTCGAGACAAGATTCATCCCGTAAGGTGGCCGGTCCGTGACTGGAACTCCTTGGCAGTAATTGTGGATTGAAATCGCTGCCTGGTGTCCGTGCTCTACTGCCCAAATGATGTTCTCCGGGCCCCAAGCAGCATCACCCCCGACAAAAACACCTTCTCGGGTGGTCATAAATGTGGCACGATCAACAACAGGCATGTCCCATTCTCCGAACTCGATACCGATGTCGCGCTCAATCCAAGGAAACGCATTATCCTGCCCGATCGCGAGCACAACATCGTCTGCTTGAATAAAGGTTTCCCCATGCTTCGTACTAACGAGGCGTCCCTTGTCGTTCTCCTCCCACTCCACAAGGTCAAAGATCATCCCCTTTAACTGGCCATCCTCAATGACAAAACATTGAGGAGAGTGATCCACAAGAATCTCGACTTCTTCGTCTTCGGCGTCTTCGAGTTCCCACGGGGATGCCTTGAAATATGGTCGGCTCTTCCTAGCCATGACCTTGATGTCTTTTCCCCCTAACCGCTTTGAGCTCCGGCAGCAGTCCATAGCCGTGTTACCGACACCAATTACGAGAACGTGCTCCCCGACCGAATCAATATGTCCGAAGTGGATTGACTCAAGCCATTCGATCCCTATGTGAATGTTTGCGTCCCCTTCAGTGCGGCCGGGGATATTCAGTTCCTTGCCCTTGGGGGCACCGGTACCAACGAAATACGCATCAAAGTCACCTTCATCCAGCAATTCCTTTAGACTATCAATACGATGGTTGTAGTGGACCTCAGCTCCCATATTGAGAATCATGTCCATCTCTTCCTCAAGAACTTCGACCGGAAGTCGGAATGATGGAATATTGGTACGCATCAGACCCCCAGGCTTCGGCAACGCCTCGAAGATCGTGCAATGGTACCCTAACGGTATCAAGTCATTGGCTACCGTAAGTGAGGCCGGACCAGCACCGATCAGTGCAATCCTCTTCCCGTTCTTCTCTACCGCAGCCTTTGGAAGCAGGTGATCGATTTCACCTCTAAGATCGGCAGCAACTCGTTTGAGCCGGCAAATCGCTACTGGTTCATCCTCGACACGAGTCCGACGACAAGCCGGCTCACACGGCCGATCGCAGGTCCTGCCCAAAATGCCCGGGAAAACGTTTGACTCCCGGTTGAGCATGTAGGATTCAGTATACTTACCATCCGCAATCAGACGAATATACTCGGGCACATTGGTGTGCGCCGGGCAAGCCCACTGGCAATCCACGACCCGATGGTAGTATTGCGGATCACGGGTGTCCGTAGGGTGCATCTATGCTCCCTCTCTAAAAGAAAGTGCATCCTGTGAACGGGGAACCCGAACGAACAGGACGCACATAAGGGGCATCATTGCAGCAGGGTGGCTTATTCCGCAAGGAGGAATCGTCATGACATCCACATACCGCCTGAAATTTTTGTTTGCGTTGCTCATCTAGCTGTAATGCTTCTCGCAAGAGTGGATACCTCCCGTGCAACCACTGATACTGCAGCAAAGCCTGGAATTTCCTCAGCTTTCACTTGCTCCAACAAACTCTTGAAACGGCGTACATTGCGGCCCTTACTCCTCAATAATGCACGAGTCGCTTTCCAGGGCTCATCACTACCCGCTTGTGTTAAAACAGCAACAACTATCCGCCGATGAGCACGTGCTAGGTCTTCAGACAGCACACGTGCGGCTCGCTGCTCCCAATGATCTTCACTAGCTACTGCAAAGCTATTGCGGTGCAACCACGGTAAATCGAACTCCTCTGATATCCTGTAGTAGGCTCTTGCGGTGTCGAGCGTGTCCGCTCCGGTTTCGCGCTCGATCTCAAGGATATCCAGCATTTGGTCAAGGAACCGAAGCGTCATCAATCGCTCTGAGAATGACTCATCCACTCCTACTTCCCGTATCTCACTTACACGAGCTACGAAAAGAGTTCGCTCCTCCCCCGCAACTACTTCGCTGAAAGAGTCCCTTAGAGTTGCGAGACCCTGGAGGTTTTCTCCAACAATAGCCGAAAGGGATAGCTCTCCATCAATGTTCTGTAGCACCCATCTGGTTGTGCGTTCCAATACACGACTCAAACCCAAGAGCCACCGGTATGTGATACGAGGGCTAACCTTACTCTGCTGATTCTCGATTTCAGACAATAAGGCCTTGTGATCGGATAATCGTGACGCAACCAGCCATGCACTTACAACCTCCTTCGCGGTGTGGCCAGTATCGCGGACAAGCTGATTCACGAAAGCTGCTCCCATCAAATCAACAAGATCGTTTGTCAGTTGGCTGGCGATGATTTGGCGTCGGAGGCGGTGCACATCCAAGCTTTCCTCACCAGCAGCAGCAATCGCCGGGACCGGGAAGTATCCTAGCAGATAGCTCTCGGTTACTGGGTCATCTGGCACTCGACTTCTCAACAACCTGCCCATCAGCGAGAGTTTGGCGTAGGCTAGGAGAACGCATAGCTCGGGGCGAGAAAGAAGATGCCCACTCTCTCGGCGCTCTGCTAAAGCATCAGCGGTCGGTAAGCTTTCAGACTGTCTGTCTAGCTCAGCTGTCTTCTCGAGGGAAAACATCAGGTCACGGAAATCATCTACAGATTCTCGCGCCCGCAATTGGTCAAGAGAAATTGCGAGACTCTGAGAACGATTGTTCTGGAGCACCGATTCAGCAACGGATTCAGTAAGCTCTTTCAGAAGTTCATTCCGAACGGGTATCGAAAGCGACCCCGATGTGATTCCATGGGCAAGTAGGATTTTGAGATTGACCTCGTGGTCGGACATATCCACCCCACCCGAGTTATCAATCGCATCAGTATTGATCGCTCCGCCGAGGAGAGAGTATTCAACGCGTGCCTCCTGGGTGAATCCAAGATTTCCCCCTTCACCCACGACTTCGCAGCGCAAGTCAGGCGCACTAACTCTCACAGGGTCGTTGAGTGGGTCGCCCGCGTCGGCAGCCGTTTCTGAGGCCGCCTTAACGAATGTTCCGATACCTCCATTCCATAGAAGCTCCACCGGGGCCTTAAGCACTGCCCGGACAAGAGATTCCCCGTTAAGTGGCTCGGAATCCTCGTCCGAAATGCCCAAGGCCGCCCGAGCTTCAGGGGAGAGGTCAACTTCCTTAGCCCCCCGGGAGATTACCATCCCCCCCTTACTTAATCGCGTCCGATCATAGTCTTCCCAACTTGAGCGCTCCATACCAAATAATCGTTTGCGCTCCGCATACGATGTCGGTGGGTCAGGGTCAGGATCAATGAAAATATGCCGGTGATCGAAAGCTGCTATGAGGCGAGTCTGTTCCGACATCAGCATGCCATTACCGAATACGTCCCCACTCATATCGCCAATGCCGACCACTGTAAACGGCTCTGATTCAATATCCTTACCCTTTTCGCGGAAGTGCCGCTTCACACACTCCCAAGCGCCGCGGGCAGTGATTCCCACAGCCTTATGGTCATATCCGTTTGACCCCCCTGACGCGAAAGCGTCGTTCAACCAGAACCCGTACTCCGTGGAAATCATGTTTGCTGCATCTGAGAACCTTGCGGTCCCTTTATCTGCCGCGACCACTAGGTAAGGATCGGAACCATCGAACGAGACCACCCTATCAGGTGTTTGCACCTTTCCTTCAACAAGATTGTCAGTGATATCAAGGAGCCCTCGAATGAGAGTTTCGTACTGCCTCTTCCCCTCCTGGAATTGTGCTTCAGGTTCCTTAGGAAGGAGTCGCGGTATAAAGCCCCCCTTCGAACCTGCGGGCACGATCACAGCATTCTTGACCATTTGCGTCTTAACAAGACCGAGAATTTCAGTCCTATAATCATCCGGTCGATCGCTCCAACGGATTCCACCTCGCGCAACGCTTGCCCCTCGTAAGTGCACGCCTTCCATGCGAGCAGAATGTACCCAGACCTCGTAAAGCATCCTCGTACGGTGCAGAAATTCCATGCTCCGACACGAAAATTTGAATGAAATATAGGGCACTCCGCCTGAGCGGAAGGTCGGTTCACTGCCACCGTGACGATAGAAATTCGTACGGACTGTGGCACTGATCAGCTCTTCTAGCCTACGCAATGCTCTATCGTCAGCAAGTGCTGAGACACTCCGAAGAGATCTAAAGAATGTTGCTCGGCGCTGGGCGACCTCAGCGAGCCGTTCCTGCTTTGTTGCAGGGGACTCCGGATCAAACTTTGTAGTGAATAACTCGAATAGTTCTCTTGCAATCTTGGGATACTGAATAAGTGCTGCTCGGATTGATACACGACTTGGAACAGCACCGATCTGGAAGGCATATCCAAGGTATCCCCGCAGTACATCCACTTCACGCCAGTGAAGTCCCGCAGACGATACCAAAGCATTCAGCGAATCACTGACTACGTCCCCAGACCTGGAAGCAAGGATGGTCTCTGATAGAAGCTCACCCCGGCCATCTACAGTGAGTTGATGCTCCTTTTGGTCTTGCACTGCAAAGATGTAGATTGTGCCTGATTCGTTCAGAAGCTCAACTTCGTAGGGGTTCGCAGCGATCACACGAAGCCCGACATCTTCAAGAATCGGCATGAAGTCAGATAGGATTAAGCGCTTGCCAAGCAGGTACACCTTTAACTCAGTCGCACCTTCAATTCCGGCAATAGGAGTGGACGCTCCACGATTCGAGAATGCGATTGAAATCTCACGTCTGTCAGCTCGCATCGCTTCAAAATGAAGGACGTCTTTGGCAGCAATGTCCGGGTCGGTAGCCGCTCGATATTCAGCGTTGAATGCTTGACTATAGAAGCCCGAAAGCTCTGCCGCATCTTCTTGTGAGACGACCTTGGCAAGGCCGTCATTCAACTTATCCGACCAAGTTCGTAGTAGTGCGTTAACTAGTTCTTCTAGCTGGGCAGCATCCACTTCAGCTACGCTGCCCTCGGGTACTGCGATATAAAAATGGAGGCGAGCTTGACCTCCTCCACCCATCGCCAGGTGGGAACTCAACCGTTGGCCATCGAGTGTCCGCAAAAGTTCTTCTTCAATATCTTCGCGAACCTCAGCAGAGAAACGGTCTTCTGGTATGATCACCATCACCGTAACCCCGCGTTGGAGTACATCCGGTCGGAGCGACACATGGACATGGTCGTCCTGGTATGAGTTCAGGATCGACCGAACGTCACTGCCCAAATCTTCTTCTGCAGAGATGAGCAACTGACCGGTGGGCATGGAGTTGAAGATTGTGGAGATCTCTTTATAGTCGTGCGACCCCTCTTCTGCCCCGGCTTCTTTTAGGATTTGGGACAATTTCTTGCGCAGGATCGGTACGTTTTCAGCATCTTCCGAATATGTCTTAGATGTGAATAGGCCAACGAACCGATGCGTCCCTACCGACTGGCCATTCCGATCCAATTGTTTAACGCCGATGTCATCCATACGAGCGACACGATGGACGGTCGCCCTTGCGTTCGTTTTGTTTATGACCAATGGAGGACCATCTTCGATAAGATGCTGCATCCTCTCACCCAGGTCTGCAATCGGAACGGGTTCGGCAAAACGAGATCTCTCTTGGTCACGCAGAATACCAAGGCCCGAATTCTTCCGTACCACTCCATGCAACTTTCCACCTGGACCATCGACAAGGTCGTATCCCCGATAGCCGAGAAATACGAAGCCACCGTCCCTCAGCCACCCAATAAACTCCTGGATCTCCTGGATTACAGTGCTGTCAGACCCCGGGATTGTTATATGCTGACCCAGATCGGCAATCACAGAATTCGCCTTGTCGATCATGAGTTCAAAATCATCCGTAGCCCGCACCACGTCACCCAAATTGCTGCTGAGTTCAGCCTCCATCAGCACAAGCTTCTCAGGCTGACTCACACGGGTAACTTCACAGTGGACGAGTGATTCCCGTGCCGAACCGTTGCCACTGAGTTGAACAGCCACGGCATCACCACGGCTGTCTCGGTTTACCTCTAACGAGGGGTAAACAATGTGATCAATCGCCAGGTCCTGAGTTTGTAGGTATTCACGAATTGTGTCGATGATGAACGGCCTTTCACTCACGTTCGTGCGCACCACCGTGACCGGACTATCCCAACTTTCACCATCACCCTCAGGATTCATGACTGAAACATCCACTCGATCGGCCTTAGTAGACCTGAGGAAGTGGAAGCTCCCAGACACCAAATGCACTAATTCCTCGATACTACGCCCGGTAAGAAACTCAGGCGGAGCCTTAGAAAGGAAGATCTTCGCGAAGTCTGCCGCTAGCGATGTGTTGTCACCTCCAACTAGGAGGCCAACACGCTCGCATATCATCTTGATAGCGGCGGATTCCTCGCGGATTCGGCTGTCAGCCGTTTCCGTCGTGTCGCTCATTGGGAAGCAAATGTTTGCTCGAGTGCTTCTCGGAGGACTGGGGAATGAGTGTAAATAACGATACCTGTGAATGGTTTTCGGGTAAACCCATTTATCTTCTTAAGGGACCTAACCCTTCAGCACCGAAGCCCTTCTGTAATTTCCACACCTTACGAGTTTTCTCTAGATTCAGGCACGTGCCTCCCACACACTTGAGGGGCTTCGCCCTGGAAAAACTCACCACATCTGCGATACGTAATCCCATGTCGCATTGGAAAATGCTGAAGCTTTGGTATCAGCAATATCAGTAGAAGGATGACCTTCGACCTTCCGCTCCATGTCGAGACGCTAGGGCCTGATCCCGATTCCGGTGCCGACAGTATCGTGCTCGTTCACGGTTATGGTGGATCAAGCTTTTCATGGCGGTATTGGACCCCCCTCCTAGCTAAACGAGCCCATGTCGTGCTCGTGGACATGAAAGGCTTCGGCTCAGCACCCAAGCCTGATGATGGCCAATATGGACCAGGGCACCAAGTGGAATTGATCTATAGCCTCATCCTCCAAGCCGATCTCCAAAGAGTGACCCTGATTGGCCACTCTCTTGGTGGAGGTGTCGCATTGGGTGTAGCTCTGAGGTTGCTTGATTCCGAACCCGGCCGGCTCAAGCGCCTTATTTTGGTAGCTAGTGCCGCTTATAAGCAGCGGCTGCCCCGCTTTGTTGCCCTAGCTAAATATCGTCGTTTGGCGAGTACGGCATTACGCATACTCGGTACCCGGTTCGTGATAAGACACGTCTTGAAGTCGATTGTGTTTGATGCATCTGCAGTCTCAGAGGACCAGGTTCTAGGTTATGCAGAACCATTGAGTTCCCTGGGGGCCCATCGCGCCCTCATTGACACGGCGTTAGCTATCGTGCCCCCCGACCTAGGGAAGATGACCGCGCGGTTCGAAGAGCTTGATGTGCCCACGCTGGTTCTGTGGGGGCGACAAGACCGTGTAGTGCCCCTTTGGATTGGAGAACGTCTCGCCGATCAACTTCCGGATGCCAACTTGGAAGTCTTGGAAAACTGTGGGCACATGCCTGCAGAAGAACTCCCAGAAGAATCCTGGGAGGTTCTCCGAAGATTTCTAGATCACAGCAGCTAAAGTGCGGACCCACCTCTCTCACAACTTTTGAGTTCGAAAAGTATTTCCCTAAGAAACCCAGACTCTTTGTCGGCCATCGCAGCGCACCTGCTTGCCACGTGCACCCCACTTCCTTCACTTTGGCCTCTTCTTCCGAGTGGATCGTAACTGACCGAAATCGGATTTATCCTCCATCCCGCCCCAGCAGAGGAGCTACAGCATAGATCGCCGCCATCTTTTTCGTCTGCTGGGAGCAAGTGCTGCACTCGCGGGGCTCAACGCTTCTCAATTAGCTGCCTTATTCGAGTCAGGATCTTCCAGAAAAGCCTCCCGCACGTTCTTCACGGCCCAGCAACGTGAAACCATCGAGGCTCTTTCTGAGTTCATCATCCCGACTACGGACACTCCTGGAGCAATCACGGCTGAAGTTCCTGAGTTCATTGAGCTCATTGTGGCAGAGTGGTATGACACTGATGATCGAGAACACTTCATGCGTGGTCTCACCGAGGTGGATGAACGCACCCAAGCACTAGTTGGTGTTGTATTCGCACAATCTGGAGCGGATACTCAAACTGAGATTCTCTCTGGACTCGAAGCTGAGGGCCGCGCCCGGATTGCGTCAGAAGAAGATGCTCCGAGCCCGTTCTTTCAGCAGTTTCGAGGCCTCGTACTTAGTGGCTACTACTCATCCGAGATCGGCTTACGTGAAGAACTTCTATACCAACCGATCCCCGGACGCTTCGATGGCTGCGTAGACGTTTCGGAAGTCACTCGGTCTGTGTCGGACGGCAACTAATGCCCAGGCAGGAACACTATGACGCGATCGTGGTCGGCTCCGGTATCACTGGCGGCTGGGCTGCGAAAGAACTCACTGAGCGAGGCCTCCGCACACTTGTCCTTGAGGCGGGACGATCGATTGACCCTGAAAATGACTACGTAATGACGACTCAACCTTGGGAGCTTCCTTTCCGGGGGAGACGAGATCGGATTAAACAAGAACGGGAACGGCCCATCCAACGTGAATGCTACGCATGCGATGAGTGGAGTGAGAAATTCTTTGTCCGTGATGATGAGAACCCTTATACGACCGAAGATGGAAAGCCATTCTTATGGATTCGCTCCAGGCAGGTTGGTGGACGTTCAATTGTTTGGGGGAGACAAGTCTACAGGCTGAGTGATCTTGATTTCGAAGCTAATGCTCGTGATGGCTTCGGAGTTGACTGGCCAATTCGTTACGCTGATATCGAACCATGGTACGATCATGTGGAACGTTTCATTGGAGTTAGTGGACAAGCCGAAGGCCTAGCACAGTTACCAGACAGCAAGTTTTTACCTCCGATGAGCCTAAACTGTGCAGAACAGCATGTCCGTGAATCGCTGATGAGTCACTTCAGTGGAGAGCGGGTGCTGACAATCGGGCGGTGTGCTATCCTCACGGCGAACCATGGGGGACGTCGAGCTTGCCACTACTGCGGTACGTGTGAACGCGGATGTACTACTCATTCGTACTTCAGTTCACTGGCTGCTACCCTGCCAGCTGCAGCAGTCACAGGGCGTATGACCCTACGCCCCCACAGCGTCGTGCACAGTGTTATTTACGACCCGACATCGGGAAGAGCATCAGGGGTGCGCGTCATTGATGCTGAAACACAAGAAACACTCGAATTCCATGGTCGCGTCGTATTCCTGTGCGCATCCGCCTTAGAATCCACACGTATCCTCCTCCATTCAGCCACTGAGCGTTGGCCTGATGGCCTGGCGAATTCTTCGGGCCAGCTTGGTCATAACCTTATGGATCACACGATGGGAGGTGGGGCGCAGGGTAACATCTCCGGGATGGACGACAAGTGGGTCTACGGACGGCGCCCGAACGGGATCTATTTACCCCGCTTCCGTAACGTATCCGAACAACATCCAGATTTCCTTCGAGGCTATGCCTACCAAGGTGGAGGAAGCCGAATAGGCTGGGCACGTGGTAATGATATGCCCGGCTTCGGTGCTGACTTTAAACATGCTCTGAGGGCACCGGGGCCATGGCAATTCAGGTTCTACGGGTTCGGCGAGTGCCTGCCGAGGGAGTCAAACCAAGTGACACTTGATCCCGACAGGGTCGATGCATGGGGAATTCCTGTCCTCAACATCCACTGTGAGTGGAGTGACAATGAAAAGGCCGCCCTGAACGACATGTCGATCCAGGCCGCTGAGATGCTGGAAGCTGCAGGAGCCAGCGAAGTAAACACATTTATTGAAGACAACCCACCCGGTCTCACAATCCACGAGATGGGTACCGCGAGAATGGGTCGTGATCCAGCAACCTCAGTGCTCAATGGATGGAATCAATCATGGGACGTCCCCAATCTCTTCGTCACTGACGGTGCGTGTATGACATCATCAGCCAACCAAAATCCGAGCTTGACATACATGGCGCTGACGGCAAGGGCGGTCGATTACGCGGTCAAACAGATTGCGGACGGAGAGTTGTAACTGGGGCCAAGCCTCCGATCTCCTGAGAGGGGCACTCAACATTATCTCCTCACTATTTGTCAGAAGTACGTGAACCTGCACCGGAATCCTATGCGCGCTTGTGCCCTCGGAATTACTCTCGCTCTCATTGTAACATCCACCCAGTTAGCAGGTCAGCAATCTCTTCCGGACCGCATCAACGAGCCTATAGCCTCTGCTACTGCGGTTAGCGAAGCCCCTGTGATTGATGGGAATCTCGGCGAATCGAGCTGGCAAAGCGCTCAGATACTGACTGGGTTCGTACAGCGGGAACCGATGGAAGGGGAGCCCGTTTCCGAACGAACGGAAGTCCGGATCCTATACGATGGAGAAGCTCTCTACATAGGAGCGTGGTTATTTGATAGAGAGCCATCAGGGATCGTCGTCGGGCGGGCACTTCGGGATGCCTCATTGAACGATACTGATGCCTTTCTCGTAGTGCTCGACACCTACCTGGACCGTCAGAACGCATTTGTGTTTGGTACGACACCGGCGGGCATCGAATACGATGGCCAGGTCGCCAATGAACAACAGGCCGGTGGTGGTGGTGGTGGTGGCAGGCAGCAAAGGGGGTCGGGTGGCGGATTCAACCTGAATTGGGACGGAAGCTGGGAAGTCGCTACTTCGATTGATCGTACCGGATGGTACGCCGAAATGAGAATTCCATTTTCTACTCTGCGCTATCCACAAGAAGGAACACAGGACTGGGGGTTGAATTTCTCAAGGAATATTCGCCGCAATAATGAGCAGTCCGTTTGGGCACCAATCCCTCGTCAGTTCAACCCTTACAGGGTCTCTTTGGCTGGTACGCTCTCCCAGATCCAAGCACCCGCGCAGAGAATTCTTACTGTAACAGCCTACACGGCAGCGGACGGTTATAAGAACTACACTGAGACTGTTCCGGATGCTGACTTTTCAGCGACTTTTGGTGGGGACGCAAAAATCGGCCTTACCCAAGGTCTCACTCTGGATCTGACAGCGAACACAGACTTCGCGCAAGTAGAGGTTGATGACCAGCAGGTTAACCTCACCAGATTCCCTCTGTTTTTCCCGGAAAAGAGGGCCTTTTTCTTGGAAAATGCCGGAACTTTCTCCGTGGGATCAGGCCGCTCTGCTGAACTCTTCTTCAGTCGACGTATCGGCCTGTCTGGAGGCACTGAAGTACCGATTCAGGGCGGTGCCCGCTTGAGCGGCAAAGTAGCTGGAATGCAGGTCGGTTTTCTGAATATCCAAACACAAGGCGTCGATCAAATTAATGGCACCAATTTCGGTGTGATCCGAGCGTCCCAGGAATTTGAAAACCGTACGACATTGGGTGCAATCCTCGTCTCAAGACTTAATACTGAAAATACGGGGGACTACAACCTCACTTACGGTATCGACGGCAACCTCGGAATTGGGCAAGATCTGACGTTTAACGGTTGGATTGCTGGAACCGATACACGAGGGGTAGGCGGCGGTGAGTATGGCTATAACGCCGGTTTTAGCTATACGACACGTGACTGGCAGGTGTCGAGCAGATATCGACAGATCGGCGCCGAGTTCAACCCAGAAGTTGGCTTCGTAAACCGTAGAGCATACCGGCACTTCTACACGCGTGCACTCAGACACATCCGACTAGACAATGTGAGCTGGTTTCGAGAATTGCGCCCCCATGTTTCCTGGGAAGAATACTGGGACCTGACTGGTTTCAGTGAGACTCGAAAGATCCATATCGACAACCACTTCGAATTTGCCAACGGTGCATTCTTTCAATTGCCCGGACTCAACATTATCGGCGAAGGCCTGCAAAGCCCCTTTAGAATCAGGGAAGGAATTGTGATCCCGGCGGGGAGCTATAACAATCTTGATTGGGAGTTCAGGTTTAATTCGAACCGAAGCGCTCCCCTATCGATCAGCGGGGGATGGGGGTTGGGAGGATTCTATTCCGGAACACGATTTAGCCCGAATGCAACGCTGAGCTACCGATTCCAAGACTCATTCAGCACTTCATTACGAGTGAATTATTTCGATGTGCGATTGGACGAAGGTTCATTTACCACATCTGTCTTAGCGTTGAATGCAACATACTCGTTTACGCCACGTATCTACGTACAAGGTCAATTGCAGTACAACGCGGACAGCGAAAACCTAGGGAGTAACATTCGTCTGGCATGGCTCAATACCGCAGGCACTGGGCTCTATATCGTATATAACGACATCGAACACTTCGGGATTCTAGAGCGAACAGGTTTCCCGAGGGGTCCTCAGCAACGTCAATTTGTTATCAAATACACGAAATTATTTGATCTCTCGAGTTTGTAGCCTCCCTCTCGTTATTAGGAGTAGAAGGTATGTCGAGCATCCTATGCAGGGGAGGTAATCAATATCACCTGCCCGCTATGAGCGCCGACTAGAACCCTGCCCCTTAAGATTCCAGATTCAGGGCAGCTCATTACTCACACGACGACTCGCTGCCAGCGTCATAGCCTTCACAGCTTAGCACGGGTAAAACTGGGTATTTCGGGTAGCACGGATCTTTCTTCGATAGGCTACAAAGATGAAAGTTCGATCCAACTTTATTACTCGTTATCCGCCGGTTTACGCAAAATTCACATAGGCCGGCCCACACCTGCGATGGCTGTGGTTTATTTGAGTACTTGGCATTCACGGTCTCAAGCCTATATATGAAACCTGCCTACCCATGTCTCCGGCGCGATGTGAGAAGAGGCTACTCTGAGTACAGCGGGTACAGTGGTCCGAGACTGTGATATTCGTCGAAGGAATTCCCGCTTTATCTGCCTTTTGAGCAAGAATTTTACGGAGATCTATCGGACTGGGCTGCAGTGGTATTGGCTGATCAAGAACCTCGAAGACTTCTGTGCCAACCTCATAACACGCCCCACAGATCGAAGGCCCGAGATGCATCATAAGATCCACTGGCCAAGAACCTGAGTGCCCTCTGAGCGCTCTGATACCATAATCCAGGATCCCAGCAGCAATACCTCGCCACCCCGCATGAAGAACAGCGATTGCTCTTCGAGCAGCATCCACAAGAAAAATCGGTACACAATCAGCTGTGGTCACCGCAAGGAGAACACCAGCCGAATTAGTCACATGGCCATCACAATCAGGGAATAGATTCAAGCCAGCCGAAGCAGTTTTATGCGTGACAACCTTGGTTCCGTGGACTTGGTGCCCATGCGCTATACTGGTTGCGCCGGTAACATCCAGCAGAGTTGACCAGTTCTCTTGCACAGATTCAGTCGATGATCCACCGCTGAAGAAACCAAAATCGTATAGGACCCCATCCACACTTCGTATCGTGCATCCCTGACAGAGCCATGGAAACCGCTCCATCCAGACTGGATGGACCAGTCCCAAGGAAGGAATGGCAAGCACCTCCGTAACCGAGGTCACTTTGTGATTTGGGCCAAAGATAGCATTTGAAGTGCAGGCATTAGTAACGAAGGGACAACCAACAAGAACCAAAGGTGGTAACGCACTCCAACCTCTTGGAAAAATAAAGTAACTTTAGGTGATGGATGAATCGCTCTTCGAAGGTCAAAATGCTGCCTACGTCCAGGCCATGCTCGAGGAGTACGCTCGTAACCCGGAAGCAGTCCCATCAGAGTGGCGTAAGCTTTTCGAGGAAAAGACTTCTGCAACAACGCTAGAAGCGCCATCTGTACCTGACACTCCACCCCACGGTACTGGCGCTACCCCAACCCCTAGTCCAGTCCGTGTATCAGCCTCTTCTGAGGCTGCCGAACATCTACGTCGAGTTCTCCCTGTCGTCTCGCGTGCGACGGCGCTCGTTCAAGCTTTCCGGGATCATGGTCACCAACTTGCGCGCATTGACCCGCTAGGTACTGAGCCACCAGGCCATCCACAGCTCTCACCAGCATTCTTCGGTACATCGATGGAGGAGTTGTCTGAACTACCCGCCTCACTGGTCATGGAAGGCAACAGCGAAGACAAGTCGGTAGCTGACGCACTAAACGCTCTCGTCGCAGTTTATGCTGGCTCAATCGGTTATGAGTTTGAACACCTGGATGACCACGTAAAGGTTGGCTGGCTTTGGGACCAGGTTGAGTCGGAGTCACACTTTCCTAGAATGAATGCGACCGACAAATCTAGACTTCTTAGGCACCTCTCGGAGGCGGAGGGCTTGGAACAATTCCTACACAAAGCCTACCTCGGCCAGAAGCGGTTCTCGCTTGAGGGGACTGATGCTTTGGTGCCAATGCTGCACTTGGTCATTGAGAAAATCGCCCAAGCTGGAGGTCAAGAAGTCATACTCGGTATGGCCCACCGGGGACGCCTGAACATTCTGACGCACATCGTCGGCATATCATATGGTGAACTCCTAGCAGAATTTGAAGGACCCTCCTATCAGGGCGGCCAACTTGATATCTCGGGTACAGGAGACGTTAAGTACCATCACGGTGCACGAGGAACTCGTGAGATCGATGACCTCGGTACAATCAGGATTGAGCTTGCACCAAATCCGAGCCACTTAGAGTTCATTAACCCAGTGGTCGCAGGTATGGCTCGCTCGCGTCAATTCAAGACAACTGGAAATGACACCTCACCTGACACCCACTCTATCGTCCCGATCTTGATCCACGGAGACGCAGCTTTCGCTGCGGAAGGCGTCGTCGCAGAAACACTCAATTTGGCCCGACTTAATGGTTATGGCGTGGGTGGGACAATCCACTTCATACTCAACAACCAAGTTGGGTTTACGACCCACCCGCGGGATGGGCGTTCGACCATGTACGCGAGTGATCTCGCAAAAGGTTATGGCATTCCGGTGCTACATGTGAATGCTGACGACGCAGAAGCTTGCCTAGCAGCGGTGCGCTTGGCTGCGGCCTACCGATCACATTTTGAGGATGATTTTGTGATCGACCTAGTTGGCTATCGACGCTACGGACACAATGAGGGAGACGAACCCGCGTACACTCAACCCCTCGAGTACAAGAACATCGCGAATCATCCGACAGTGCGAGCTGTTTACGCTGATCAGCTTGCTACTGAAGGCACTATATCTCAGGAAGAAGCCGGTGCCATACAGGATGCAATAGCGAGCAAACTTAGGGAGGCTCAGGACAGAGTTCGCGAGTACGAACCAGTCTCCGATGATACTCCGGATAATGAGCGCGAGGTGCCGGTAGTCCCCAGTGATACCGGTGTTCCATTCAAGACACTCGCAGAAATCAACGCGGCGACGGTCCAATTCCCGGACGATTTCACTCCTCATCCAAAACTCTGGCGCCAACTTGAACCAAGGACTGACAACTTCTCGCCTGCCTATTCTCTTGATTGGGGACACGCTGAGATACTTGCCATTGGATCACTGCTGAAAGAAGGCATCCCGATTCGGCTTACCGGACAGGATACCCAGCGTGGAACATTCAGCCACAGGCATATGGTCTTGCACGATGTAAAGACCGGAGATGTGTGCACGCCACTCGATCAGGTATCAGGCACTCGCCTAGAAGTCTACAACTCTCCGCTCACCGAAACAGCCGTCATTGGATTCGAGTATGGCTACTCAGTTGGTGCAGACAGCGATGTTGTGCTTTGGGAAGCTCAATTCGGCGACTTTGTGAACGTAGGCCAGGTCATGATTGACCAGTTTCTTTCATCTGGACTCACGAAGTGGGGGCAATACTCACGATTAACACTTCTGCTCCCACACGGTTATGAAGGTCAGGGCCCAGAGCACTCAAGTGCTCGAATTGAGCGGTTTCTGCAACTGTGTGCTGAGGGCAACATGCGGGTCACCTACCCGACTACTCCCGCTCAGTACTTCCATCTACTCCGCCGTCAGGCCCTCCGGCGACCCGAGCGACCCTTGATCGTGATGACCCCCAAAAGCCTGCTACGGCATGGTATGGCTTCATCCAAGGTATCTGAGCTTCTTGAGGGTGGGTTTAGGCAGGTAATCGAAGACACAACAATCGAGGATCATAGTCAGGTCAAGCGGCTCATACTGTGCACTGGAAAGGTCTTTTACGATATGCAGGGACACCCGAGGCGTATGGAAGCTAACTCGACGGCAATCGTGAGAATGGAGCTCTTATACCCATTTCCTGAAGCTGCCCTAGAGGAACTTCTCATGCGCTATCCCAACCTCGAGAAAGTCTTCTGGATGCAGGAAGAACCCCGAAATATGGGCGCGCTTACATTCGTTGGGCCGCGCCTACGTAGAATCGTACCGCGAGACTTGCCTCTCGCTTATGTAGCGCGCCCGGAACGCGCAAGCCCAGCTGAAGGAAGGGCTACGGATCATGCGGCCCAGCAAACCGAACTAGTACTGGAAGCTCTGGGTTTGCATGGAGAGATTACCGAGAGATAGGGAACTCCTACCTACTCACCATGTTAGCAAGATTTTCCCGAAATTCCGATTCTCTTCCATATATCTATGAGCGGCCTGTGCTTCACCTGCTGGGAATCCACGATCAACCACAGGCTTCAACTCACCCATCTCGAAGCCCGGCAATACCTCCAGCTCAAAAGCGCGAGCAAGATCCACCTTTTCATTGAGTGGACGGGCTCGCAACGTCGTTCCCCGAATTGAGCCTCGTCGGACCATCAGAGATTGCAAGTCAATTTCCGCCTTAGCCCCAGCGGGTACACCAACCACAATGTGACGTCCCCGGCTGGCAAGCACCTTCTGGTTGCCCTTGAGGTACGCTCCGCCAACAAGATCAAGAATTATGTTAACGCCCAATCCATCAGTGATTTCGAGCACCCTACTTGGCCAGACTTCATCTCCTAAGACTTTGTGCTCCAACCCTAGTGCCGCCGCAGCCGCTAGTTTTGCTTCGGTTCGAGACGTGCCGATCACGACAGCTCCAGCTCGGAGAGCTAACTGGAGTGTTGCAGTGCCAACGCCACTTCCTACTGCATGGACCAGAAGGCTCTCATCCATGCAAAGCCCCTCCTGAAGGAACACGGCGTCATAGGCAGTCATAAAAACTTCGGGAATAGCACCGGCTTCGACCGAGTCCAAGCCATGGGGTATCCTTACTGCGGTCGCCGCTGGAACGGCCACGTACTCAGCATAGGCACCTCCCGCGGTAATACCCATCACCGCCTGGCCGACAGCAAGAGTATCGACGTCCTCACCTATAGCCTCAATCACACCTGAATATTCGAGGCCAGGGATGTCTTCAGGATACCCTCGTGGTGGTGGGTAAAGCCCGCGGCGCTGGAGCAGATCTGCACGATTCAATCCAGAAGAAGCCACACGGACCAGGATATCCGTCCCACCAGGAGTCGGGCGCTCTACATCCCGTAACTCAAGTACCTCAACCCCTCCCGGCTGCGTGATAACCACTGCTTTCATCAATTCACTCATGATCTTAGTACTGTAGTCCTCTTTGAATTACCTGACTAACTTGCCCTTACTATGCATCTACCTCTAGAGCTCGACCGCCCCCTTGTCTTTTTTGACCTTGAGACCACTGGCCTCGATGTCAAGAACGATTCCATTGTGGAACTGGCACTAATCAAAGTCACACCCCAAGGAGACGTTATCGAGCGCGTGCGCCGATTTAATCCAGGCGTGCCGATTCCGACTGAAGTTACCGCCATTCACGGTATAACGGACCAAGATGTCGCGGACGAACCAACATTCTGTTTGCGGGCGAAGAGCCTTGCCGCCCTCATTGAAGATGCGGATCTGGCAGGCTTCAATATACGAGGTTTTGATCTGCATATACTGGTCGCGGAATTCAAGCGATGTGGGATTAACCTCGAGGTCCGTAACCGTCGGCTAATCGATATGCAGAACATCTTCCACCGTGAAGAACCAAGGGATCTTTCCGCGGCAGCCCAGTTCTACCTCGGAAGGACACATGAGGAAGCACATCAGGCGCTCGGTGATATCCGCACAACAGCAGCTGTGCTTGGCGCACAGCTCGAACGATACCCTCACATACCTCAGGATATCGATGGACTACATAACTATTGTGACGAGGTCAGACCTTTTCGGACCGGGGTAGACTTATGGTTTAGTGGGCTTCCCGAAGAAAGAGTCTTTATAAAAGGTAAGAATAAGGGACGGAAACTCTCCGACATCGCCAAGCAAAGTCCTGGCTATCTACAGTGGATGCTCACTCTCAAGGACCTGGATGAAGAAGTCATTCAGGTGGTTGAGCAAACACTCAATGCAAGTACAGAAGAAGCAAGACAGGAATAAAAAGCCAGAGGAATAGAACTTTAGAAATGATCTTACGATTCACTACCATATTGTCAGTTGTCCTGATCATAGGATGCACTGGCACGTCACCAGAGACAGAAGAAGCAACGGATGACACCCTGCCAGCCAACGAAGCCGGCATCGTCTTCGGACAAGCCCCCGCAGCTGTCGGTGGCATCCCCTCTGTCATCATGCTGTCGCCTGCACCTGGGGAGGACAATAGTGCCCCAGTCTTCGATCCTAATCCTGTGATCGACCAATTTGGGCTCGTCTTTTCTCCGAGCATTCTCCTGATAGGAATGGGCCAGAGCGTAACCTTCACCAACAGCGAAAGTCTCGCCCATAACGTTAATCTGCGGCAGATCGAGACCGATGCCATGGTGCTGAACGTAGATACAGACCCAACTGAAAGCGCACAGTACACATTCGATGAATCTGGTGGCTACGATGTAAGATGCGATGTGCACCCCGGCATGACTGCGTTTGTATTTGCTTCGCCAACGCCCTACACGGTCTTCGCCAACTTAGATGGAGAGTTTACTCTCTCGGGTGTGCCTCCAGGCTCTTACACGCTCACGGTCTGGAGTACCAATGAGGCACTTAACAGCGAACGAACTGTAGAAGTGGGTGAAGGAC
>DLRL01000037.1:16994-95955 GCA_002501085.1 Gemmatimonadales bacterium UBA7889 | reverse complement strand
GTTGCCATGCTCGAAGCCGATAGTAGATATTTTCAGTCAAGCACACGCATCAGAAACCCAAAACTTCACCAAACCCAAGCATTCATGAAAAAGCCCAGGCCCGGTCTCATCATCGCGCTCGCGCTGCCCTTCCTTGCGGGTTGTTTCACAACCCTCGCCCTACCTATTCCCGAACCAGCTGAGCGCGAGGACATAGAGTTGAACGGCGTCGTCTTTCGGGACGCGCAAAGGGTGGAATTTGATCAGATCGACGCTGTGGAATGGACCGAAGAGTCGCTCATCATAACCGGGATCACCAAGTATGGCGGATCAGATATCCCTGAGACCGCTAGATATTCACTCGAAGATCTAAGCGGGATCTTGGTCAGAAACCTAGAACCTAACCGAACTTCAGGCATCGTAGCTGCCTTATTTCTCATCCCGATCTCGATTTGGATGGTTATCGTCAGCGGACAATCAAGGGAGGGCTGCCCAATCGCGGAGTGCTGATAGAGAAGTAACTTACAAGTGTTTCAGCGAACGTAAGTCCAGATCAGCACTACGCCGCACCTGCCGCGGGCTTCGTACTGTAATGGGGTTTCGGAAGGTCTGACATAGATCTCCACAGCTTCCACTGATGCTGGCGTCACAAAGTCATCCGGCCGCACTCCTCTCTGGATTCGATCAGGACCGCCTTCAGGTCTTTGGCTCCCCAGTGCCATAATCGCGCCATCCACGTACAGCGTTGGCGAACACTCCCCACCTCCACGTCGGATGCGAATCTCAGGATTACGCATAGACTCAACCCCCACCAACGGCCTGGTTGTAACAACGTCAAGACCAGGGATATTCCGAAACGCATCCGTAATCTTATCCAGTGCTATCGCCTGGATATCCTCCCCGATGAGAAAAGTACCTCTTCCTATTGCGGCTCTCTCCAAGAAACCGACCAACTCCAGCTTACTCTTCCGTTCTTCGGCTTCGACGACGAGGTCCTCTAGATCGATCGCTGCAGGCGTAAGCCCAACCTGTAGCTCGAACACACCATCTGCGCCTACCTCGAATAAGCCGTCGATAACAGATTTGTACCCCATTCTCGCAACATAAAGAAAGTACGAACCCGCGGTCGGTGCATTCAGTGAAAAGCCCCCGTATCTATCCGCGAGACCAGCAACCACAAGCTCCCGACCGGGTGCAAGCAAGCCAACATAAGCAAGCATGACCGGTTCCGAGGTGCGAGCATCGCGGATCGTACCTCTGATCACCTGGGCTTCCGCTATAGGTGCCCCAATTGTCCAGGCATAGAGAGCCAGCACCAGCACCGTAAGCCATAGTGCCCTAGCTCGCATCTTCGGTCCACGAGCTTCTGCCTTTGACCAGTCCACTCTCAATTCAACCTCATTGCTCTTCTTTGACTGACTACCGATTCCGGAATCCGAGATCAGTTCTACTACAAAACCAACCGCCCCCACCGGCTAACCGGCGGGGGCGGTGGCTACCGCTTCGGCCGAGCCGACGCCATTAAGTGCGTCCGCTCAGTCGTCTCAACATATCGCTAGCCCGTACACACAGACGTATTCGCGATGTTTTCGTTGAGCGTGCACTCAATTTCAGGAATCGGCATGCACGATGCTCTCCGGGGCTCACCCGGACCGATGAGCGTACCACCGTTCAAGAACGGGTGGTCCCAACGGTGAAGGTCCCAAAACCGCCGACCTTCAAGCCACAGCGTCATGTAACGCTCACGATCAAGAATCGACCACATGTCGTCTATCACGTTAACGTCACAGTCCGCTGCCCATGTCGAACAATTGTCCCAATTCAGTGCTCCAGCGCCACTGTTTGCTGCTGCTTCATCTGCAGCTGACAATGCACCGGCACCATGATGCGCACGAACTTCGTTGATCTTGGCAATAAATGTCGCGGCGTCACCATTACGCACCGCGTTCTCTGCCTCGATCAGGCGCATCTCAGTCCCGGAAATCGTCGGGACATTGGAACCACGCTCAGTGTACTTGTCCTGCCTATGGTGAGCAGTCAAGCCACCGGCACCCTGAGTCGCGCCACTACCCTGACCGGTACAAGTACCGGTAGGGGTGACACCTAGGGTCACGTCCGGAGGACGGTTGGTGTCGGTCCACTCTCCGCAAACAGTGTACGGAACACGTGGGTCTCCCGTCGACTTATAATTTACGACTTCGGAAGCTTTGTTGTACTGTCGCGCAATCGGAGTAGCCCACACACCAACCTCAGCGCGTCCCCAGGTCTCGTTATAAACCTGGTTACTATTCGCTGCCTGGTGGTAGATCGCCTCGATTACGAAGTCAGTGGCTACGTTACCCGCAGCCGCAACAGCACTCGACCAGTCACCCAGGCCTACGTGCGCCTGAGCTAGCCCACCCCACCCAGCACTCTGGTACGTGGCGGAGGAAGCTGCTGCACCAATCGCCTTAGCCTGATTAAAGGCTATGATCGCACTGTCAAATGACGCTGTGCGGGGCTGAAGCCCACCTTTGTCATATACCACATCGCAGAAGTTCTCGCCCAGTCTCTGGTGGGCTGTGCCCATTAGATACCAGAGGCGTGCTGCATCAGACGTACTGGATGCGGCGGATTCAAGAACAGTCTGGAGTCGAGCCCAAGCTTCACCAGAAGCCCAAGCTGCCTCGTGTGTCTGCTCCCAGAATCCCTCAGAATCCTCTCGTGTGAAACGCCCGAGACGATACTGTCCTGTGCTAAAATAGCTACCGGTTCCCGACAGATCCTCCGTCAGGAGCCCGCCTGTGAATGCATAACCATCCATAATATCGTTGAGCTCAGCAGAAGAGCCGGCTACAACGATTGGCATCAGGTCAGGCGTATTTAGGTCCTCGTCCAAAATCGCGCCCGGGTTCAGAACCTCGAGCGTGCAGCCAGACAGTAGGACACTAAACCCGGCAATCAACGGCCAAAGGCCGAATCTCGTCCGTTGTTTCATTAGTCTCTAATCTCCTGGCTTTAAAAGTTGATTTGGATGTTAGCAAGAAAGACCCTCGGTGGTGCGGCGTTGTAATACTCAAACATCGCGCTCCTCCGGCGATCATTCGCTTCCGGATCCAAACCGCGATAGTGCGGCGCATAGGTCCACAAGTTCTTGCCCTGCAACGAAATCTGTGCAGTGCGAGCTCCTGGCACCAAGCCCTCTGGCAGACGCCAGCTGAGCGTAGCCGAACGCAGTTTGATGAACGAAGCATCGTCCGTCCAGTAACCCCAATCAGCATAAGGACCAACACAATTACCAACCTGTGTCGATGTCAGCGTTGACCGGTCGCCATTGTACCAAACGTCGGCAATTGGCAAGCACATCGGCCACTGCCTACGACGTACGTTCTGATACGCAGGACCAATCGGTCGAACGAACCCACGCTGGCTTTCAAACAGCACGTCAAACGTCAGCGAACGTGCTAACGTCATGCGCGTGCTCGCCCCGATCATACTCGTCGGGTAGAGGTGTCCGAGATAAGCCTTCTCCTTGACTGGGAGCTCGCCTAGAACGCCTGGGTTGGCGATCCGGTCATCCCAACGGAAGAAGAGTGGGTATCCGTCATGCGTCTTGCACCATTCGTCCTCGGGGACCTCTGGGCAAGTACGCACAGTGCTACCACCGGTGAGCGGCCCAAGGTCAGTAACCTCGGAGTCATTGGTGGAATAATTAAGACCCAGCGACCACTCGAAGTTTTCAGTAGTGACCGGGATCAAGTTAAGCGATAACTCGGTACCCCAGTTCTTTGTCTCACCAAGGTTACGCAGTGTAGCCTCTTCGGTACCGCCTGAAGGAGCTTCCTGCACACCGAGAAGCGCGTCATTCGTGGTCTGGTTGTACCAGGTGAAGTCCACGCTTACACGACCTTGGAATGCTGAAGCCTCAAAGCCTGTCTCAATTTCTGTGCTGAGCTCAGGTCCGAGATCTGCATTGCCAAGGTTACCAATGATGACGCCTGGGACCTGCTCGTCAGCCGAAATCGCTTCATAAATCCGCTTCGCGTCAAAGGCGCCCGGAGCCTTACCGGATTGCCCCCAAGCAGCACGGACTTTCATGATCTCGATAGCTGGGAAGAACCACCACGCTTCATCTGATACCGTATACGCGGCGGATAGCTTCGGATATGCGGCTAAGCCGAAGCCCTCACCAAACGTGCTGAATCCGTCCCAACGCATACCAGCCGTCAGGAAGAGACGGTCACCAAAGCCCAAGGTTTCTTGAGCAAAGAAGCCACCGCTACGGATTGTAGTACGACCCTCGTACACGGCTGGGTTATTACCGTTTCCGAGCAACTGCTCACCAGGACCGGCGAAGAGTTCATCGAACCCGTTAATGACGTAACCGTACTCCTCATACATCTGACCACCCCATGAGAAGTTCGAGGCTACGCCGGCAAACAAGTCGTAGCTGAACGTACCGTTGTAGTCCAAGGTCAAGTTACGGTCTGTCTGAGTATCAGATTCCCGGTCGCCTTGGAATTCCTCGTAGTAGCCCCACGCCTTAAAGTCGACGAAGTCAGAAATTGTGTAGTCCATTCCGACGTTGAGGCGATGCGAGAACATGTTATTCGGCGTCCAACCTATGCTCGCCGATGTGACGATGTGGTCAATCGTTTGATTGATGTCATTTTCGAGCACGAGTGAATCATCGTTGCCCGGCGTGTACCCAGCAGGTCCACGGATCACGTTGAGATATAGACCCGAAGCGTTGTTACCGTTCGGAATCCACGTGATTTTCCGACGAGCGTAGGTGTTGTTTAGGCTGACCTGGAGGCCATCGAAGGGCGTGAACTGAATGTTACCCCTGACCTGCATGTCATCAGCACCCTGTGGGTCATACCCGTCAGGAACTTGAATCGTACCAATCTCTTTACCAAAGCGACCCGCCACATAATACGTTGCGGTCTCGCCACCACCTCGAACGCTCAGGTTATAGTCCTGCTTATATCCAGGCGCGAACCAGCTTCCGCTCTCAGGACAACCTGCCTCGCCACTCGGCGCCCATGCACGCGGGCTCGAGCAATCGTTCAGGTTAAGTCCGAATGGGTTGATGACCTCATCCGCCGGAAGCAGCCAACCACCCGCAGCGCCGACATCCGGATACCGCTCATCATACGTCGAGCCTAATCCAGTTGGACCAGCATGGGGCATGATGCTTGTGCCCTGATCGACCGAAAGCGTCCACGCAGGCGCACCAGCTGACCCGCGCTTCGTGAAGATCTGAATCACACCACCCGCCGCTTCCGTACCATATAGCGTCGTGGCAGCAGGACCCTTAACGATCTCAATACGATCGATGTCATTCGGGTTGATCATATCAAAGACGTTCGGCTCTTGAGCAGCTTCGTCGGAACCCCCGATCTGGCCGTTCTCCATCCGCACGCCGTCAATGTAGATCAACGGGTCGTTACCCTGCGTAAGTGAGTTGTTACCACGGATCCGGATCTGGCTCCCTGAGCCTACCTGGCCACCGTGGTCATTGATCTGCACGCCCGCAGTACGCCCCTGAAGGATGTCACCAAAGTCCGTAACAGCAGCAACTTCGATGTCCGCAGCCGTAACCGCGCTGATCGCGTTACCGATTTCCTTCCGACGTGCTGCGCCAGCGGTACCGGTCACGATTACACCCTCAAGAGACAGTGCTTCTTGGCGTAGGTTGAAGTCAACCGTCGCTGTCTCACCAGAAACGACGGTTACCGTCAGTGTCTGGCTGCCATAACCGATGATCTGTGCTGTGATCGTCTGCTCTCCAGCAGGAACGTTCAGCAACAGATACCGGCCTTGGTTGTTGACTAGCCCACCAATCGGTGTGCCGTCGACGGTCATTTGTGCACCGGAAAGCGGAATCTGGACGGAATTGTCACGAACAAGTCCAGTCACCGTCCCGGTGTTTTGCGCGGCAATTTCTGCAGCGCCGAAGCCGACTAAAGCTAGTACGACGGCGATTCCAGTCGTATTTCGCCAAGCCGACTTCCATTTGAAGTCGAACATCATCAATCCTCCTCGTTGCACGCCGAATCGCGGTGTGCTGAGACAATTGTCCCATGCGCCGTAGGCGCCGGGTAGAAGCCCTGATAAGGGGTAAAACTGGCAGGTAACACGAGAGGGGGGCTGCCCTGCAGCCCCCTCGCATCGGCGAAGGCCGTGAAGTAACTACTCATGTTTTCGACCATAGAGGCCATGTCCTGCCATAACCGGTTATGAGGGGCATTGTTACAGGGAGGCAGACTAATTGTCAACACTTTTGTCTACCCTTCTTACTAGACCTGGGATCTGGGCTCCGGAAGACTAGTAGCCGATTAAGCCCCGGAAGTTGGGAACCCTGCAAGCTGCAACCTCACTATGCCCACGTTCTAGAGCACCTTTCCGGGTCGTGATCCTTATGACACCCGCTGATCCCGATGAGCCAAATTCCCAACCACCAGATGAACTTGGCAGCAACTCGAGTGTCTCGACTTCTCCTGGGTGAATCATATTGATCGTCTCTGCCGCGTCAGCCATCCGCGTGCCATCAAGGACAACCACCGGCTCTAATACACCCATCAACGAATTTGGCGCTCTCTGTGTGATGCGTGCGGTTGATCCTACCTGCCCGGAGGTTCCGCTGACCATCCTAGGCGCGTAGCGGCGAATCACATCCACGAGTGTTCTCGGATTAAGGCGCTCGACCTCTTCTCTTGTGATCAATCTTCCGAAGGAGCGACGCCGCTCAGTTTCCTCCCGTAGAATCTCTTGTTCTGTACCAATTGGTGGAGAAAGCTCAAAGGAAGCTTCAGTAGTAACGCCAGGAATCAATACGACTGAACCCCAGTTGACCCGGCAGTCCGCTGTCAGAAGGGCAAGTATATGACGTCCGGGACGCAATCCCATAAGGCGATAACGGCCATCTACATCCGAGAATACCTCTGGGCCAGTATCAATGCGGACAAGAACACCTTCCATGGGCCTGCCGGTAACGCTGTCCAAGACTTGGCCTTCAAGTGTCGCAGACAACTCTACTTGAGCGACCAATTCTGGGCGCGGTGCTAACAGAACAAGCATACAGAAACCAAACGGGCTAAATACGATCCGTGATACTCCGGGCAGCCCTGGTGCCCTGTGCATTTTATCTGCTCCTGCAGATGGTCTAGATTGAGTTCTTAGATTGAGCAACGTGGAAGCAGACGGAAAGAGCTAGCATTTCTCCCTACCTTTTTCGGGCCACAACGTGATCGTGGTCCGAACGCGGTATATATTGATAGCATAAGGAACAAACACACTATCAGTGAGCGAGAACAAAGATGCTGAATGCCCACTCTGGTTTCCGTTATTTGGTCATGATCGCTGGGCTCATCGTGATTGGCTATGCAGTCTACGGTATGGCTACAGGTCGGTCGTATGACAAAACGATGCGGATTACATCGGCAGTTTTCACTGGCCTGGTAGATCTGACAGCCCTTCTGGGTATAGTCACTTTATTGTCGGGCACCTTCTATCCTGCCTTAATCGGGCACATCACAATGATGGTGCTCGCTGTAGTCGTGGCGCATGTCGTCTCAGTAGTTATTAAGAGGCGACCGGAGGAAGAACGGACTTACGCGCCACATCTAGTGGGAACACTCGTGGTCCTAGGCCTTATCGCAGCGGGAATTATGGCAATAGGGAGACCACTCGTCGGCAGCTAAACCCTCTATCGGTTCCGATGTCGCGGAATGTATGACTCCATGAAGCGTGATCTTCCGGGTCGTGCAGAAGAGCGATCCCAGGCGATGCACACACACGGGCCAAGAGACTTGGGTATCGTAATGGGTGGTGGTGGTGCCCGCGCGGCGTATCAGATTGGCTTCCTGCGCTTTCTCGCTAAACATTTTCCCGAACTCCATATACCCTACATTACGGGAGTATCGGCTGGCGCCATCAATGCCGCACTACTCGCATCACATCACGGAACCTTCCGTCAGGCAGTCGACGAGCTAAGCCAACTCTGGGCCAACCTTACTGTTGAAGATGTGTTTCGAGTGGATACCCGATCGCTAACTGCAAATGGGATACGCTGGCTCATACAGCTTGCTTCTGGTGGGATCAGGGGAGCTCCTCGAGTGCGGGGCCTGGTCGATACCCGCCCATTACACGAATACCTGACAGAAGTACTCCACGCTGCGGACGGTGAATTAACCGGCATACAATACAATCTCGAGCGTGACCGGCTTAAGGCAGTAGCCTTGACGACAACTAATTATTCAACGGGGCGATCAGTGACATGGGTACAGGGCGCACACATATCGGAATGGGAGCGCCCGCAACGTAAAGCCCATCGAGCTGTACTCAGTGTGGACCACGTAATGGCCTCTGCCGCCCTTCCGTTATTGTTCCCCGCTATACAATTAGGTGACGCTTGGTACGGTGACGGAGGCGTACGGCTCGCGGCACCACTCTCGCCGGCACTGCACCTTGGCGCACGCCGAATCATTGCAATATCAACTCGCTATGACAGAAGTGCCGAAGAAGCCGAAGAGCATAGTAGTCAGGGCTACCCACCTCCGGCTCAGGTCGCTGGAGTTTTGTTAAACTCGATTTTTTTGGACCTTCTCGACCACGATGCCCTGCGGCTCGAACAGTTGAATCGCTTACTTGCAGACCTCCCGAGAGATAAGAGGAGGGACCTAGAACCCGTGCGACTCTTGACGTTACGGCCCTCGTGTGACCTCGGAGACCTGGCACATGAGCATGAAGCTCAGCTGCCCAAAGCGTTCCGATTCCTGACCCGTGGACTCGGGACGACGCAAACCCGCTCCCCCGACTTTCTCAGCCTTATTCTGTTTCAACCAGATTATCTAAAAACATTGATCGAAGTCGGTGAAGCAGACGCAATGGCTCAATCAAACAACATTTTACAATTTCTGAACGAGAACATCTAATGAGGTGGTCACCGGCACGGAAACACTCTTGCTTGGTATTACATTCCTAGTAGGTCAATAACAGTACCCACGATCGGTGGGTGCTAAGAATACAACTCTGGAAGTCGCAGGTATCTGATGGATGAAGACAAGAAGCTCGCCACTGAATTCGAGGCCCGAGAAGTAGCTGAACAGGCGCGTGAACAGGATTGGGGTAATCGAAGTTTCGCGCGCGCTATCTTCGATGGAAGACTAAACGTCGACCTAATCGATCCTCTCCCTGAGCCTAACCCTGACGAAGAGAGCCAGACCAACAAACTCTTGGATAATCTTGAGGTTTTTGCTCGAAAGCATATTGACGGAGATCAGGTAGACAGGGACGGATGGGTACCAGAAGAGGTGCTTACAGGCCTGGCCGGCCTAGGTGCTTTCGGCATCAAGATTCCGGTGAAATACGGCGGGCTCGGATTGTCACAGCATTCGTACAATCGTGCCCTCGCGATTGTTGGATCCCGGTGCGCTGCTACCGGCGCATTTCTGTCAGCACATCAGAGCATCGGTGTTCCGGGTCCACTCATGAAGTTTGGGACCGAAGAGCAGAAAGAGAGATACTTGCCTAGACTCGCGAAAGGAGCGCTATCCGCTTTCGCACTGACGGAACATGACGTCGGCTCTGATCCAGCCAACATGTCAACGACTGCAAGGCTCTCCGATGACGGTTTGCACTGGATCCTGAACGGAGAGAAGCTTTGGACAACCAATGGTCCACGTGCTGAGCTCATTGTTGTGATGGCCGGAACTCCCGCACCGGAAGGCTCGAATCGCAAACCAATCAGTGCCTTTATCGTGGAAACTCAATGGGAGGGTGTGGAGGTAGCGCATGAATGTTCTTTCATGGGCCTAAAAGGACTCTCAAATGGGATTCTGAAATTCACGAACGTGAAGATTCCCCGTGAGAACCTCCTATGGGATGAGGGCAAGGGTCTCAAGCTCGCTCTCATAACACTCAACACTGGGCGTCTAGCGATGCCAGCGTTCTGCGCTGCAGGAGCAAAGGGGGCGCTGGAGATGTGCCGAGATTGGGCAAATTCAAGGGTCCAATGGGGTCGCTCCATAGGAAAACACGACGCGATTGCTCAAATGCTGGGCGAGATGACCGCCAATGCATTCGCGATGGATTCCCTCGTTGATCTCACAGCTCGTATGTCAGACTCTGGTCACTTTGATATCCGTCTCGAAGCAGCAATCGCGAAGTTATGGGCGAGCGAGACCGGCTGGGACATTGTGAACGACGCGCTCCAGATCCGAGGGGGACGCGGTTACGAAACTCATGGATCCCTGCTCGCTCGCGGTGATGTCCCTTACCCGGTTGAGCGTCATCTTAGAGACGCCCGTATCAATATGATATTTGAGGGCTCGTCCGAGATCATGAGACTCTTTATAGCTCGAGAAGCAGTGGATTCACACCTCGCTATTGCGGGAGATCTCGTCAACCCAAAAGCGTCCCTAGGAGCCAAGCTCCGGGCGCTTGTCCGTGCAGGTTTCCATTATGCCTGGTGGTACCCGACCCGGTTCCTGGGTTGGAGCGTATGGCCTCGATACATGAAATTTGGGGGACTCGGTAGCCATTTGAGATTTGTTGAGCGTGCATCACGCAGACTGGCTAGGGCCACATTCCACGCGATGGTCCGTTTCGGGCCAAAGCTTGAGAAGCGCCAGGCTGTACTTGGGCGAATTGTTGATATCGGTTCCGACCTGTTGGTCATGACCGCTGTGATCATCCGAGCAAGAGAACTTGGAGAAACTACGGAGAAGAAGGGTGCCGATGCTCTTGCTGACCTGTTCTGTCGCATGGCACGCAGAAGAATCACTGCGAGGTTCGCGGCCCTATTCAATAATGATGACTCTACAACCTACGGAGTTGCCCGCCGTTTCTTAGACGATGACTTCTTGTGGTTGGAAGAAGGTATTGTTTCAGCAGAGGCGTACAGGCATCAGGCAGAAGCAACTATACTTGCGGGCTCAACACTGGAAGCAGAGCCACTCGAACCCGTACCGACTACCTAAGAACGCGTGCTCCACCATCGGACTTTCACCATCAGCACCTTCTGGACACTCGCCCTCCTATATCTTGGCAGCGTGGTTCACGCAACGGAGTCTAGTCTAGCGTGCCCTGATTGGCCGACCTGCTTTGGCACGATGATGCCAGAAATGACAGGAGGGGTCTTTTGGGAGCACCTCCACCGACTGGTTGCGGGAGGACTCGTCCTCGTGTTCGGACTCAGCACCTGGCTAGCCAAGACTGCAACCCCTGATCAACCCTGGATTTTCAGGGCGTGCCTAGCTGGCTTGGTCCTCCTCATTATCCAATCAATTTTCGGTGGGCTCACGGTCATATACCGCCTACCAGATCTAATCTCAACCACGCATCTGGGGCTAGCGTTTCTCTTTCTAGCACTCGTGACTGTACTTGCATCAGCAACAGGCTCGCCAAGAAAATTTGAAAGCTCTCTTGGTGAGGCTGCAAGCCGCATTACAATCCTCGCCAGTGCCGGTGCTGCTTTGATTTTCGTTCAATCTTTGATTGGGGGACTCGTGCGGCACATGGATGCCGGAATGGCTTGCCCCGACGTCCCTCTATGTCTTGGTGAGTTCGTTCCTCCGCTAGTGAACTCAATGATTACTCTACACTTCACTCACAGGCTGATCGGAATTCTCGCAGCGTTGATGATCATTGGCCTCTCTCTTTGGATTGTCCGTGTATCAGCTCCGAAGCCTCTTCGTCTATTGGGCCTGCTCGCAGCGGCTCTAGTAGTAACGCAGGTCGCCCTTGGCTTCGTATCTGTAGCCACGTCCCTAGCGGTTATCCCGGTCTCATTCCACACACTGATTGCTGCGGGTCTTTTAGCGACCCTCGTGCGCCTTGCGACTTTGGCCCAACTATCTCACCTAAGCCAACCTCCTCGACCTCAGGGATAAGGGTAGAGTAGCCAAACAATGGATCTAATGCGTGTCGGTGACCTGATGGCGATGGTGAATGCGGGGCTTAATGCGACAAGCGCCTTGGCGCTCTTCGCAGGTTATCGCTTTATCCGCCAACGATCCCTCCATGCTCATCGTCGAGCGATGGTTATCGCAGTCACTACTTCAGCGATCTTCCTCGTATTCTACCTCACACGGGTAGCATTGACTGGAACGCACGATTTCGCTGGGGAGGGCCTCGCCAAGGTCGTATACCTTAGCATACTCTTTTCGCATATGGGCTTGGCGGTTGTTGTTGTCCCGTTAGTGCTCCGCCTTCTTTACCTGGTTCGATGCAGACGCTTCAGTGCGCATTCCAGGCTTGCCCGTTGGACTTTCCCCATCTGGGCATACGTCTCGGTGACCGGAATCATCGTGTATCTGCTTATCTATCAGGTTTACGGGTATTCCTGATTCCGGACTAAAGCAGCCACAAAAGACGACTCCTCAGGAGCCTGGGAAGGAGACCTCTACTTCCGCACCACCGTCTGACACATTGCGCAACTCAATTTGGCCACCCATCCGCTCTATAAGGCTACGCGCATGTGGTAGCCCGAGTCCGAGCCCCTCAGGAGACGTCGAATAGAACGGATCGAATGCTCGCTGAAGGGCCTCGTCTGAGAAACCTGGACCGTGATCTCTCACTAGAATAAGAGCGCGGCGATCGACTGCCTGAACAGCAATATCGATCGTGTTATCACCACCGAAGCGAGCAGCATTGTGGAGAATGAGATAAAGCACGTCCATAATCACCGGACCACTAACCACGGCGCGCACGGGGCTACTATCAAGTTGTAGCCGTAATCGTATGTCCTGGTCTCCCGAAAACTCGTGCGCAACATGCTCGACTAGGGACACCAAAGATTGCCCTGACTTGTTCATCGAAGGCTTTTCTAGGAAGAAATCGATATCAGATAGGGCTCCTAGTGCGTACTCTATTCTCTCCCTTAGTTCATCAGCCTGCGCAGCCTCTCCTGCCTCGATCAACGGCTTCCGCACATTTGTCTCTAAGAATGTGCTCACCCTCTCAATCGCCTCAACGAGAGCCGTATTCCTCTCGGCTTCACGGGGTGACCATCCGCGTTCCAACGCAGAATGGAGCTCTGCTTCAGGAGATCCGGCAGGGGCACCTTCAGGGCTCTGCCCGCGAGCCACCGATTCGGCGACAGCCTTGATCCGAGAAGCGGCTTCAGAAGCTCCGTCAGAAAGACCAAGTGAACGGCCTGATGAGCGCCCTAAAACAAACCCAGCTATAGCTAGAATAGCCCCTACAGCAACTCCTATAGCAATTTCCATACAACTCCCGTTTGGGGGTGCTCTAACTCCGAGATGCAGGAGCGAGCGAACAGATCTTCGCACGCTCCGATCACACTGGCAACACAACGTTGCTGGCCACGAGTCTCGATCGTATGCTCGGGTTGTGTTAAGACTAGAACCCATCCGGAAATTGCTTGAGTTGTCGCAAGATGCTGACAACCCAACCGCCGAGGAACTCACGGAGCTCTTCGGCCGGATCCAGACCATCGCTGTTATTGGTCTGTCGCGTGATCCCAATAAGGCTGCACGTCGAGTTCCTTCCTATCTCGCTTCAAGAAACTACGATGTCATCCCGATCAATCCTTATGCAGACAGGATTTTAGGCAAGGAGACTTATAACGCCATAAGTGATGTCCCTGCATCGGTTGACCTTGTAGTCATTTTCCGGCCTTCAGCTGAAGCCGGACAATTCGTCGTTGAGTCTGCGAAACGACCTGAGCGACCAGCGATCTGGCTCCAAGAGGGCATATGGGCAAAGCCAGAGATTAGAGAGGTACGGGCCCAACGAGTAACCGCTGTCCAGAACATGTGTACGTACCTCGTGCATCAAGCATTAAACAAAGGAAGCGGAGCATAGACAGAACCTTCTTCAATGAAGAGCTAGTCAGCCAGAATTTCGGCCAGCATTTGAGTATGGCCCTTGGGCTTCACCTTTCTCCACACTTGTGATACCACACCCTCCTCGTTGATCAGGAAAGTGCTTCGCTCAATCCCCATGTAAGTGCGCCCATACATCTTCTTCTCTTTCCATACGCCATAAGCTTCAGAGACTGAGTGTTCTTCATCCGCGAGAAGTGGGAAGGTTAGGTCAAATTTTTCTCGAAATTTAGCATGGGATTTCACAGAATCTGGACTTACACCCAGAACTACCGCTTTCACTCCTTCAAACTGAGGCAGTGCATCGCGAAAATCACAAGCCTGAATCGTGCAGCCCGGAGTGTCATCCTTTGGGTAGAAGTATAGAACAACTTTCTTCCCCCTAAGCTTTGAGAGCGTCACGGATTCCCCCTGATCGGCTTCAAGCGTGAAATCTGGCGCTATAGTTCCACTTTCGATCATCCCTAAGTCCTCTCCTGACGGTTCCCTAGATAGCTCGTTGTCTCTTCTTTTTCATCCCTTCTAAGTCTTATTGGCAGACTCTTCATCCCAGGCCGAACTTTAGCGGCGTCCCAAAAGGAAGGTCCTTCAATCTTTATCCGTTCACCTGCCCCGATATTCTCAAGAGATAAAAGATTCATTTCTAGCCAATCCATTTTTCCATGAATTGTTTTTGCGTTTGGAGGAATATCAATAATCATTGCTTCACCTGCTTCTATATCAAATAAATGTTCGTCATCTACGTGCAACTCTAATTTTCTAAAGCGTGCATACCAACTTTTGTCACGACTGACCTGAATTCTCATAAACAGTGGCTCTGGTTAGCGGTAATTGTGGCGTTGTTCATCTGTTACTGGGTTATTGAGTCCTACCTCAGTACAACATGACCGCTCACGATCATTCTTCAGTCAGCGGTATGATGCTGCCGTCCCATCTGCAACGATCATCACCGCGAGCCTGGCACAGAGTATGACTAACTTCAACGGATGTGTGTCCAATCTGCTCAAGAATCCGGTGGCAGATCCCAGAAATAAGATAACAAGCACTATCCTCGGGATCGCTCCCCCGGAGGAACAAATCCTGCACCTCAACATTCAAAGGTCCTTCTGCAAAATTAAAGATGCGTCGCCCAAATAGGTGTTTCATGTGCCGAGCCAAATAAGTGCGAGCGAACATGTACTGGATAGACTCAGGAAAGATCTGCCCCCACCGAAAGGGGAAATAGACGTTGACTATCTCACGTCCGGTGTCTGAGAAAATCTCATCACTATCGGGTCTTCTATTCACGAGTGTAAAAAGATCTCTTATCCCTTGGTCCGTGAGATGAACTCCTTTCCGGACATCATCTTTATATGCACGAATTTGACGATCTATTACATCACTTAGACCAAGTCGGCGTGGGATAGTCCGTGCCGGGTTCTCTTGTTCCAAAAGCTCGGCCGGTAGATCTCTCTCGCGGACGACCTCTAGGAGGCGCAGCGCCACAATAGCCTTGACGCGTCCATGATTCTTAGGGTTTGTCACACAAATCAACTCACTAACAAGCTTGCAGGTAGGATGACGCACCAATCTCACTCGAGCCATCTCTCGCTGCAACGCATCCGTAATCACCCTATACGGCTAGGGGGCCAAATTTTCCGGTACCCTACCGTTTCGCAGTCCCTAGCTAGTTGTACATTGAATACATGAAGCGTTACAAGGCTTTTGACCCTCCGGAATACCTGAACTGGACACCGGACCCCGATCTTATAAAGTCGTTCAAGCAATCACTCGCCGAGCATCCTGGTCGGAGTGAGATTATTAAGAATCTCAGTAAAGATGACTTGCTTTTGATCTATCGTGACCTGCTGCGGACACGACTCCATGATATCGGACTCAAGCGTTGGGTAAGAACTGGCATTATTTCAAAAGCTTGGCTCGGAACCGGCGAAGAAGCTGTTACCGTGGGTGCAGTGAGGGCCCTAGACACTGAAATTGACGTCGTGAGCCCGATGATTCGGAACGCTGGAGCACTCCACATGATGGGCATGCCCTTGGCAGATATGTTCCGAGGATATGTAGCCACGTCGGACTCTCCCAGCGGGGGCAGAGACCTGCATATAGGAAATCTGGAGAACGGGATTCTTCAGCCCATTAGCCATATGGGAACCAGTGTGAGCATTGTCACGGGTGCTGCCATGGCGTTCCGCAACCGCGGAGAAGCCCGTGTCGCCCTCACTTGGGTCGGAGATGGAGCCACCAAGACCGCTGCATGCCATGAAGGGATGAATCTAGCAGCGGTCCAGAACCTTCCAGCAATCTTCATCATCCAAAATAATCAGATCGCACTTGGAACCCGGGTAGACCAACACGGCGCCGGCAACCTCCATGACTGGCCGGCTATGTATGGAATTGAGCCGCAGGTATGTGATGGCAACAATGTCTTAGATGTGTTTTCTACGGTTCGTCTCGCCGTAGATAAATGCCGGGCAGGTAAGGGTCCCGCAGCAATCGTTGCAGATACTTTCCGCATGGGAGGACATGCAACGCATGACGAGCAGGAAGCGAGAGAGACATTTCCAGCAGAATTGTTCGAAGAATGGGGGCGACGTGATCCGATAGGTTTATTCGAAGGCTACATGACAGGTGAAGGAATCACAGTCGCTAGCCTGGAGGCCACCGAACTAGAAGTTATAAGAGCGATTGATCAGGCAATTGAAGATGCACTCAAATCTCGAGATCTCGTGCCCGCCCCAGAAAAGGCACTGTATGATGGCTTTTCAGAGGGAGGGGTTCTTATTGGCCTTGAAAAGCGCCCACTCTAGAACCTGACCCCCAAGTATTTAGCAACCGGATTAATAGTTTCCGAACTGACGGACAAGAATATGTTCGATGACCTCAGAGCCCAATTCCGTAAGGCGGTCGAGAACTTTAATGAGGAATTGAACCGCAACGAACTCTCGCATAACACCAATGAGCTTGTCGGTTCAATGAAAAATCAGGTCACTGAAGCGATATCTCATATCAATGTTCTGGCACTTCAAATCTCCAAAGCAAAAGCTCAGATGGCTGAGAAAGCACGCGCGGCTGAAACATGCTATCGGCAAGCAGAGATGGCTCACCGTATAGGGGATACTGAGACGGCTGCCGTAGCAATGCAGTACGCAGAAAAACACGAAGAACATGCCCGTGTCCTCGACAACAAGATTAACGCTCTGAGCGCGGAGCTCTTCTTCCTAGAAGAGGAAGTTGAAGAAATGGTTGAGAAAGTCGAAAAAACAGAAGCCACAGGGGCATCGCTTTCCATTGACTCTGTTCCCTCGAGGAAGCACGACTCAATCTCACCTAGCAAGTGAATCAGTACTCAAAGGTAGAAAAGGCGGGGAATACTGTCAGGATTTTCAACACTAAGCTGGTTGTTTCCCCAACGTCGTTGGGCCTGGCTCCGATCCTAGGCTTCCGGTAGATTCGGCCGACCTAAAGAGTAGCTTTTAGACTACCTCCAAAGCACCACTGCCGAAGTCGACATTTCGTATGGAAAACTGGATTGGTATAGGGATTTGGATTGTCCTTGGGGCAACGATCGGTTTGGTGATGAAAGTCCTGATCAAGCGCCCGAACGAGACACCCGGACACACAATAGTTTTGATGGTCCTGGGGTCGTTCGCAGCTGTTATCGGGGGTATGCTGGGGGTGGGCATCTTCCATCTCTATGAGCCACTCGCTATCAGCCCAGGTGGCCTGGCGGGGGGAGCAACCTTCTCGGCAATGATGACTTTCGTCTACCGATGGGGAATCCGCGGACTCATCTAGCGAACAGCCTACATCTTCACTCTCTCTCACCATCCGCAGCGGATATGCCCGCAGTACTGACTTTTATAGAGTCGAATCTTGATCGCTTCCGAGCCGAACTCTATGAGTTCCTCAGGATACCCTCGATCAGTGCGAAAACTGAGCATATCGAGGACACACGGCGCTCGGCGCAGTGGCTGGCAGATCGCATGCAGGATGCAGGCCTCGAGGTCGAGATCATCGAAACCCCTGGACATCCTGTGGTGTTGGGCGAGTGGCGAGGTGCTGGCGATGCTGCACCAACGGTCCTGGTCTATGGTCACTATGACGTGCAACCCCCTGAACCGCTGGAAGAGTGGGTATCACCTCCCTTCGAACCGGACGAGAGAGACGGCCGTATTTATGCTAGAGGTTCAGCAGATGATAAGGGGCAGCTCTACATGCATATCAAAGCCTTGGAGGCACTGCTTACGACAAATGGCTCTATGCCAGTGAATGTGGTAGTGCTCGCCGAAGGTGAGGAAGAGACTGGATCTCCCAACCTCGTCCCCTTCGTAGAAGCGAATCTCGATAGGCTTGCCTGTGATGTGGTGCTCATTTCTGATACAAGCATGTTCTCAGAGAAACTCCCGTCTTTAGGATTTTCACTCCGTGGCCTGGCATATTTTGAGATCCATGTCTCTGGGGCCCGGAGTGATCTGCATTCAGGAGAATATGGGGGGGCAATCACCAACCCAGGAAACGCACTGGCGCACATCCTGGCGACTCTGCATGACGAGAAAGGAAGAGTCGCGATTAAGGGATTTTATGATGATGTCGTCGAATGGGATAGCAAGACACGGACACAGATTGAGTCCCTTCCTCATTCTGATGAGCAGTACCGAGAAGAACTCGGAGTGACAAAACTCAATGGTGAAGACGGCTTCAGCACGCTTGAACGCCTCTGGATTCGACCCACATGTGATGTGAACGGCCTACTGTGTGGATACACCGGTGAGGGAGCCAAGACAGTTCTACCAAACCATGCGATGGCCAAAGTCAGTTTCCGTCTCGTGCCTAATCAAACTGATGGGAAAGTAAGGGATCTGTTTGAGAAACACGTGCAGCACGTTACTCCTGAAGGTGTCACTGTGCAGATTAATGAACTCCACGGAGGGCGACCCTGGAAGGCTTCTGTAGAAGGTCGTTACTTCGAGGCGGCGACACAGGCGCTAGAGGAAGCGTTCGGTACGACGCCCGTCCTGATGGGTAGCGGGGGCTCTATACCGATTGTGGTTGAGTTTGAGGAACGGCTGAGCGCTCCCGTGATGCTGGTGGGCTTTTCTCTGCCGGGCTGTAATCTCCACGCGCCCAACGAGTGGTTACCAATTGAGAATTTTGAGCGTGGCATCGGGGCGCTCGCTCTCTTATACCAGAAACTAGCGAACTAAATCCTGCTGGTACTCAACCTCGCACCATAACTGCGGCCTTGAGTAATGCCCTCGCCTTGCTAATGGTCTCTTCATACTCCCGCGCAGGATCACTATCTGCCACGATACCAGCACCTGCCTGGACATAGGCCTTCCCTCCAGTCGCCACAAGTGTGCGGATCGTGATCGCGGTATCCATGCTAACCCCTCCGTAGTTGAAATAACCGACTGCACCGGCATAGGGGCCCCGACGCACCGGCTCTAATTCATCAATAATCTCCATCGCACGAATCTTGGGGGCGCCTGATACTGTACCTGCCGGAAAACACGCCCTAAAGACATCGATAGCTCCAAGCCCTTCTCTAAGCTTGGCTTCGACTTGGCTCACAAGGTGTATGACATGCGAGTAGCGCTCTACAATCATTAGATCTGATACCGTGACCGAGCCAAATTCTGCAACTCGTCCAATATCGTTGCGACCGAGATCTACAAGCATCCGGTGTTCCGCTAGCTCTTTCTCGTCTTGGCAAAGCTCTTCGGAAAGCAAGCGCTCCTCTTCAACCGAGTCACCACGAGGTCTCGTTCCTGCGATTGGTCGAACAATCACAACATCATCTTCAACCCGCACAAGCACTTCGGGAGAACTGCCAACCAGACTAATCCCGTCAAGCTCAAGGAAGTAAAGGTACGGAGATGGATTCAAGGTCCTTAAGCCCCGGTATAGGTCAAATGGAGAGGCCTGAAGATCAATCCCAAGACGCTGGCTAAGTACAACCTGAAAAGCATCTCCTGCCCGAATGTAGTCTCGGATTTTTTCTACACCCGCTTCAAATTCAAGTTGAGTTGTTGAGCTATCAAACGGTGGGTCAGTCTTGGGTTCTCTCGCCATCTGAAGAGGCGGCGGCGAGGGCTGTGATTTTAGCTTATGAATGAGATCGTTGGTGGCTGCAACAGCATCGTCATACACGGCCCGAAGCTCATTCTGGTGCAAACCATCCACAGGAACAGCAACAATCGCCATCGCGCGACCACGCAGATTATCGATTGCCAGAACAACGTTGGTAAACAGAAACAGACCGTCCGGAAGTTCTAGGTCATCAGGTGCGGGGTTTGGGAGTGTCTCAATTTCTCTCACCACGTCATAACCGAAATATCCGACTGCCCCTCCCCAAAACCGAGGAAGACCTTCTATCTCAGCTGGCACACGTTCCCTCAACCTTGTATTTAGGTCTTCGAGTGGGTCACTCGTATCAACCTTCTTCCAGCCTTGTTCGGGCGTCCACCACAAGGCTTCGCCACCTTGAAGTTTCCAAGCACCCACCGGACGGGTTCCCACAAACGAGTATCGGGCCCATTGTTCGCCGCCAAGTACCGATTCTAGAAGAAACCCAAACGGGGGTTCGGCTAGTTTAGAATACGCGGTTACAGCCGTATCTACATCGAAGAGGAACTCTTGCCATACCGGCACCAAGCCGTACTTGTCGGCTAGGGCCTTAAAGTCATTGAAGGAGGGTCGGATCTGCATGAGCGAAACAATGTCCTCCGAGCATCAAGGAGCGTCAACGGCACTCCTCGCTGTGGACACGGGTGGAACCTTCACAGATCTGGTACTTCTCAGGGAAGGGCAAATCAGAACACTCAAGGTATCATCCACACCTGAAGACCCCTCGCAAGCAGTGTTAGACGGAATCCTAAAGATCTTTGGGATTACTGATGTGGCTAACAGCAAGGGCGATCCCTTTACCCTTCTTCACGGCTCAACAGTTGCCACGAACACTTTACTTGAGCGACGCGGTGCCAAGGTATTACTGGTGACCAACAGAGGGTTTGAGGACGTAATTGAGATCGGCAGGCAGAACCGACCTCAGCTGTACGCGTTGGTTGGACATAGGCTTCCCCCGTTGGTGATGCGTGATGATCGCGTGGGGATTAGAGGACGAATTGGGCCTCAAGGTGAAGAAATTGAACCGCTTGACCTTGAGGAACTCGCAATCCTCGCCCGTCGGATTAAGGAACATAATGCTGAAGCTGTCGCAATTTCACTTCTGCACAGTTACGCCAACGATGCACATGAGAAAATCGTCGCAGAAGCCGTAGCTGAAATTGGGCTACCGCTGTCTGTTTCCGCTGACTTGGTGCCAGAATTCCGAGAGTATGAGCGTACATCCACCACTGTGGTAAACGCCTATGTAGCGCCAATCATGAGCAATTACCTCGGACGCATCTCGAAAGAAGCAGGAGCAACACGAGTAAGGATCATGGGATCGAATGGGGGTGTGCTCCCAGTTGAGCGGGCAAGAAAAGAACCAGTGCATACAGTCCTTTCTGGCCCTGCTGGAGGGGTTATTGGAGCACTAACTTGGGCTGAACGCTCAGGTAGGGAGCAAATTATTTCATTTGATATGGGAGGAACATCCACTGACGTATCCTTGTGTCCCGGGCACCCACTCAGGACTCGAGAATTTGAGATCGCAGGGCAACCCACAGCAATACCGGTTCTGGACATCCATACCGTCGGTGCTGGTGGTGGATCGCTGGCCAGGGTCGACGCGGGCGGTGCGCTCAGGGTAGGACCCCAGAGCGCCGGAGCAGAACCCGGACCAATCTGCTATGGCAGAGGCGGATCAAGGGTCACAGTAACTGATGCCCATGTTTGGCTTGGGCGTCTTCCGGCTTCTTCCTTCTTAGGTGGTAGCGAAACTCTTGACCGGGACGCAATTCGTGATCCACTGGGAGTACTGGCAGCAGCACTCGGTGCGTCTCTTGAAGAAACTGCTGAAGGGATCTTGGCCGTGGCGGACACAGCAATGGAGCGAGCCCTGCGCGTGATCTCGGTAGAGCGTGGCTACGATCCAGCGGATTTCACCATCGTGGCATTCGGTGGTGCCGGTGGCCTACACGTCACTGAGCTTACTCAGCGACTAGGGGCTCGAGAGGCCCTGATCCCCCCAGATCCCGGCCTCTTATCAGCCTACGGAATGCTGGCTTCACCCGTGACCCGAGAAACCGCCCGCACTGTGCTGCAAGCCACCGATGATTCAGGGACTGGTGACTACATTGACGATGCACTGGCAGGGCTTGCTCTTCAAGCATGGACGGAAATGGTAGAGGAGGGGTCAGACCCAGACGAACTATCCACTGCACTCTGGATTGACGCTCGATATCGAGGGCAGAGCTTTGAGCTAAGGGTTCACGCCGAAGATTGGGTCGAACGCTTCCACAACTTACATGAGGAACGCTACGGGTATCGCCGAGATGAAACAGCGGTAGAGGCAGTCACTTTGCGCGCAATAGTGACTGCGCCAGCTCCACTACTCGCCGTCCATAGACTCTCGATTGCTGATGGTCCACCACCAACTCTCTCAACTAACGTGGTCTATGGGGACAGAAAGATAGAGGCACTGCTGGTATCTCGAAGCGACTTACGTTTAGAACACGTGTTAGAAGGTCCGCTGATCGTTCAGGAATACAGTGGGACGACCTGGGTGCCCCCTGACTGGACCGTCAAGCCAGATCTCTGGGGATGCTTACACCTTGCAAGGGGGTTGGGCTAATACGGCACGTTGTCCAAGATATAAACAGATTATTCGGGGCAATTACCTTTGAGCTTTCATACAGTAATGGCTAATCAAACATGAACCCTGTTCAAGAAACTGCTTCGCTGGGGCGAGATGAGTAGAGCAAGCAAGCAAGCACTGCACGAGAGCCCAGGGGGTAGCGCTGAGAACCTTCGTCCGCCCTATCGGGAGGCTTGGATCGCAGGAGCACTAGTGTTTGCTCTATACTGGCTCACGCTATCTCCTACAACGGCATTCTGGGATACCAGCGAGTATATCGCGACAGGCCACATGCTTGGTATTCCACACCCTCCGGGGAATCCGCTCTTTGTAGTCCTCGCCAGGGCATGGTCCGTGGTTTTCACATTTTTCGGCCTATCGGTAGCAACCAGTATCAATCTATTCAGTGCTTTCATGTCTGCCGCCGCTCACGCTATGTGGTTCCTGGTGGCACACCACATCCTGCGCTACTTCTCGAGTGACAATCTTTTCCGCCTTGTCGGGGCTGCGGCGGCCGTTCTTGTGAGTTCGACTTCCTTTACAGTTTGGAGCCAGTCAAACGTCAACGAGAAAGTTTACACAGTCTCACTCTTCACGATCGCCCTTCTATCGTGGCTAGCAGTCCGATGGCAAGAGAACCTGGGGAAAGGCAAGGACGACAATCTACTCATTCTGATGGTGTTCATTCTCGCCCTAAGTGTGGGAAATCACCTGATGGCATTCCTCGTCGCCCCCGCCATCGGAATCTTCATACTCGTGGTTCATCCCCAAACTCTTTTGAACTGGCGCTTGTACTTGGTTGGTGCAGCCGTAGCGATAGTCGGACTATCAATTCATCTATTTCTCCCCCTACGTGCTGGACTTCAACCGGTAATCAACGAGGCGGCACCGGCATGTCCAGATATAGGCTCTGCCCTCTCAGCTGTGGTTACGTATGGCAAGGCTGGCTGTGCGGCTTTAGCCGAAGCACTCAATCGCACTCAATACGAGAAGCCACCCCTACTTCCTAGGTCGGCTCCACTGGTCTCACAGGTTGCGAACTACCTTCAGTATTTCGACTGGCAGTGGGCTAGGTCTCTCGATGGTAACAACGTGCTCTTCTCTAATTGGCGCCTACCATTCACGATGCTATTCACAGGATTAGGCGTATGGGGTGCAATCGAGCACGCAAGAAGAGACCGGACGAGCTTCATTTTCTTGGCCACACTCTTCCTAACTTTATCCGCTGGCCTAGTCTACTACCTAAACTTCAGATACGGATATTCACTTCCGGATCCAATCGCCGACCGAGGACTCCATGAAGTTCGTGAGCGTGACTACTTCTTCATAGTCAGCTTCTCAGTATGGGGGCTTTGGGCAGGCATAGGCATTGCAACTCTTTGGCGGGAAGCAAGCCGTGAGGTACGCTCGGGCCTCGCGAAGGCCAGCCCAATCCTTGGGTTGGCACTGATTCCGTTGGTCCTGAATTTCACTTGGGCGAACCGTGCAGATGACTACTCTGCTAGGGACTGGGCCCACAATCTTCTAATGAGTGTCGAACCATACGGTGTGCTTTTTACAAACGGTGACAATGACACTTTCCCCCTCTGGTATCTGCAGGAAGTAGAAAGCATCAGGCGAGACGTCACCGTTATTGTGACTTCCTACCTAAACACTGAGTGGTACACGAAACAGCTCAAGAGGATAACCGCACCATGTGATCCCGACACAGATCCATCCGAGGACTGGTCCAGAATTATTTGTCAACGTCCCTATACTGCCGAAAACACGTCCGCAGCATACGTGACTGATCCCACATCTATGCCCAGCAAGGTCTCCCTGGTTATGGCTACTAGCATCAAGGAGCCCACCAAGTCGATCATCCCACTTACCGATGAACAGATCGACCAGGTTTCACAGAATTATGTGCGTGTCGAAGGAAATCGATCTGTGAGGCTCGGAAACATCAATACTGTCTTGAGGGACGGTGATAGTCTGGTACCGTGGGAACAGTACGCGCTAGCACTGATCGGAGAAGTAATCGATGAAAGGCCAATCTATTTCTCGTCGAGTGGCAACGCTGCGGTATCACTGGGCCTGACCGACTACCTCGTGCGTCAGGGCCTTGCCTACCGATTGAATAACGGTCCGCTGGAAGAGGTCGAGAGCGCTGGGGGTATTATCCGCATGTTACCCTCACCGTACGAAACTGTAATAGGTCAATGGGTAGATATGCCGAGGACACACACTTTGTTGACTGAGGTCTTCGTGCACCGATCAGGGATTCCAGATGAATGGACGCACTGGCCAGATCTCGCGACGATCGGCATCCCTAACTATTACGCCTGGGGATACTTGGCTTTAAGTCAAGCTGCACTACAGACATCTGATGAAGAATTGATGGAGCAGTACCGTGCGCGTGCTGAAGCTTGGTCGAGGCTAGGCACGGGATGAAGCACCAAGTCAAACTTTTTTATTCATAGATCGAAGATTTCCCCTAGTTCTTCCGCCTCGGCAACCGATAGTACTTTTGCCGCCACCGCGATGTCCTGGACTGCGTTTCCTACAGATTTGAAGTATGTGATTTCCCCTGCTTCCGTGCGTCCAGCAATCCGATCAAGAACGATGTCGCCAATTTCTCCAGCAATCACATCCTCTCCAAACAAACCATCTCTAATAGGACCTACGATATCTCCGGCCTCTTCCAGCGCAGCTTCCTTTTGGTCAACTATGACTCGTGCCCGCTCCACAAGGGTGGCATCGACTTCTCTCATCTCTGTAGTGAACGAGCCGATACCGGTCACGTGTGTGCCAGGCTCTACGAGCGCACCATCAAACACTGGAGTTGAACTGCTGGTTGCAGCAATGATGATATCCGCTCCAGTTACGGCCTCATCTGGATCCTCCAAACTGACAGCCTCCACTCCGCTCAGCTCATCTATCAGATCCTGTGCAGACGTAGCACTACGAGAGACGACACGAACTTTAGTGATGTCTCTCACACACCGCACAGCCTCAAGTTGGGTCCTTGCCTGCGTACCGGCTCCAAAAAGCGCTACAGTCGTGGAATCTCTCCTGGCTAGAAGGTCTGCGGCTAGGCCACCAACTGCACCTGTGCGAAGGGCGGTCAGCCACGTCCCATCCATAAGGGCAATCGGACACCCAGTCAGAGTGTCTAGAACCACCACCACCGCATGGATCACTGGGAGGCCCGACTGCGCATTACCCTCATTCACTGAAACAATTTTCACGCCAGCAGAATCCTGCTCTTTCAAGTGGGCAGGCATGAATAGACTGACCCCATGGGATGTCTCCAGCGCTACACGAATAGGGACGGTTGCCTCACCCGCTGCAAGAGCGCTAAATGCATCCCTCATCGCCTCAATGGCCATTGGCATGTCAATGGTGGATCGCACGGTATCAGACGATAAAATTCGAACCCGCATGGCTTACCTAGGGAAACAGGGAATACGAAAGTGTAGGGCTTGAACCACCCCATCACTTTTAATTCTAGCCAACCTTCTACTGGATCGCTTGTGACCAAGGCTCAAACTCGACCTCAAGTAGGGCACCGTGTCGTAATTGTGGGTGGCGGAGTTTTTGGCTGCACTGCAGCCCTAAAGCTCCAATCACGTGGTTGGTCTGTGAGCATAGTCAATCCTGGCACCCCCCCACACGAAGACGCATCTTCGACTGATGTCAGCAAGGTTGTCCGCATGGATTATGGTTCGGACGTCTTCTATCACGAACTGGGAGAAATCGCAATCGAGGGATGGAAATCTTGGAACCGCGACTGGCAACAGCCCCTGTACCACGAAGACGGGTTCCTCATACTCTCGCGTGGCCAAATGAAATTGGGCGAATACGAACACGAGAACCGTAAAGTATTAGAACAACGTGGCTACAACACCGAACGCCTGACTGCGAATCGGATCGCCAAGCGTTATCCAGCCTGGGATTTTTCAGAATTTCCTGATGGCTACTATAACCCCCACGGCGGATGGGTGGAGAGCGGGAGCGTCATGGAGCATTTAGTTCAGCTCTGCAAAACCAGCGGTGTTCAATTTTATTCGGGCCAGATGGATCAATTACGATCGAAGGGAAGTCGCATTTCAGGTGTCCTGACTAACAATGGCGATACCATCACAGGTGAAATTGTCGTGGTTGCAGCTGGAGCATGGACTCCCACATTACTACCCTGGCTCTCAGGTGTTCTCTGGTCTACCGGTCAACCAGTGCTCCATTTCTTACCCAATAATCCCGACCTCTTTCGTCCTGAGCACTTCCCTCCATGGTCGGCTGATATCTCAAATAGCGGGTGGTATGGATTCCCTGCCCTAGCAGATGGACGTGTCAAGGTGGCACACCACGGGCAAGGCATACGTATGCACCCGGAAGCGCGGGAGACAGTGGATGCAAAGCATGAAGCTCGTACCCGTAAATTCTTGAGCAGTGCGATTCCAACGCTCTCGGATGCCCCCATTGCATACCGGAGAATCTGTATGTATTGCGACACTTTCGATGGCAATTTCTTGATCGGGCACGACCCAGATCGGGAGGGTCTTGTCGTAGCAGCTGGAGGTAGTGGGCACGCCTTCAAGTTCGCGCCAGTACTTGGAGAGATCGTGGCTGACGCTGTAGAGCATCAGCATAATAAGTGGGGCTCCCGATTCGCCTGGCGAGAAGCAAGGGATTTTGGAAATGAGGAAGCTCGCTATACAGGCCAGTAACGACTCCTGCTAATCGCTAACTTGCTGACCATACTCTCTTGAACCCATCCTACAGCATGCAAATAATTTCTACTCCTAACGCTCCAGCTCCTGCGGGACACTACTCCCAGGCGATAGTTCATCAAGGCATCGTATACGTTGCCGGCCAGTTGCCTTTCGACCCAAAGGATCCCGAGGCACTGCCCGATAATCCTGGGGACCAAACACGCAACGTACTCGAGAATGTTCGTGCAATACTCGAAGCAGCCAACAGTAGTTTGAGTAAGACTCTTCAGATGACGATCTATGTCACTGATATAGATCACTGGCCAGCAGTAAATGCAGCATATGCTGAAGTCATGGGCACACACCGGCCAGCACGTGCTGTGGTGCCTGTAGGAGACCTAAAGCCCGGTTGTATTCTTGAGGTTCAAGCGATCGCCGCACAGGAAGTTCCCGAGGATACTGGGATCTAGAATCCATATGCGGGCATTGATCGACACTGCTCGCTGATCACTGCAGATCCGGACTCAGCGAAGATGAGATGAAAGGCTCAACTAGAGAGTGTGTAATCTAGAAACCTACGTATCCTATTGGGCTCACGATCAATCAGTGTTTCAGGATAGCCGAAGATCGTAACATGAACCTGCCTGGACCTGCTGGAGTTGGACGGAGCGCAGGACCAGCAGTCGAACCTTCCTCTCGAATTTCCATGATGCAATCAAATAGTTCAGGGCGTGCCCCAACCGCTACACCTCGACTGATTAGTATAATTCTAGGAACCTCACTTACGAGCTCTTTCATGAGAACCAGGCTACGGATACCAGCCTCAGGGTCTAGTCGATCAAATGGCTCTTCTAGAAGAAGTGAGCCCAGGCCCTGCCCGCCCACAGCTATAAGAGATGCAGCAGCTAGCCGGAGTGCTAGCTTGGCAGCAGAGAGATCCTCCTCTGATATCGAACGCAGGGTCTCATAATCCCCTTCGAGACGGACTCCTCCCCCTCGTAGAGTGATCGCCAGAATTCGGCCGCCTGTGAGCCTGCAGACAAAACGGGAAGCTCTATCCAGAAGTACGTCTCTAGCTCGAGCCTCACGAGCAGCCCGCACACGTAAGAGGGCCAACATTACCTGACCCCGATGGTTATCTCGTGCGACTTCCTTTTCTATTGGAGAGCCTCCTGCTCGCATGCCGCTAACCCTAACTCGTAAGAGTTCGACACGTTCAGATTGAGCTTCCAGGGCCACATGTAGCTTCAATACTTTTTCTTCACGCTCTTGGAGATTCGGCGGTTTTAGCTCCAATTGTTCCCGCCTGCTCCGCCACCAACTTCCGTCTTGGATGACTGATTCCCATTCATCATTTAGTTCGCGCAAGACCTCATCATAATGACCCTCCAATACACGACCGCAGAGTGGACAAGGTGCATCAGGCCCAGTCGCCTCCATTTGGCGTAAGCGCGATCGAAGCTGTCGGGCTCGATCACGGTAGGCATTGAGGGTTGTCTCAGCATCCTGCCTCTCGCTGAGCCAATCCATCATCGAAGCCTCCAAGGCTATATCAGCCTCAACCACCTCTGCTCTAAGTGACCGGAGATCTTGTTCTGCCGATTGGGCTTCTGTAGCAATAGCCTCAAGATCTGTGGAACTGGATCCTGGAACATTGCTCTCTGGTCCGGGTGTACCAAATCTCAAACCTGTCCCGGATTTATCACCTGGTTCTAGCTGCCCTAAAGCAGCATCGACCACGGCTAGCCCGCGGGTAAACGCTATCGCTAGCGAAGCAACCGATAACATCTCCTCTAAAGTCCCTGCATCGGTGCAAGCCCAAAAATTCCGCAGAGGCTTATTGCTAGAGCCTCGTCCGATCTGGATTAAGAGTTCCTTGACTGATTTACGTGACCGCCCGTCACCACCGATCACCGCTGTCAAACCAGCTGGTATGGAAGCGCTCACTCGGCCAACTCCAGGGATGTCGCCATCAAGTTCATCCAGGACTCCAACCGCATGAACCCCTGAAGCATCGGCGGTATCAGAATCCAGTAACTCCTCAATGACTGCCTGGGTGGCATCTTCTAGAAGACCATCCCGTTCAAGTTCTTTTTCTAGTGCAACATGAAGGAGCGAAGGTGCATCTTCCAATAGCCAGTCTGCTGGGAAAGGACGCGGCTCTTTTCCAGCCTCGATGGCCAAGTGTAGTGCGGAAGTCCGCAGGCCCGATAGCTCTCCGCCCTGTAAAGCAAGGAGGTCCTGCGGGAAAGCGCCCTCAAGCCTCAGGCGTGCAATCTTACCCTTGATACCTCCGGGGATCTCCTGAACAACCTCACGGACTCGGCGACGCAATTGATCGTGATCCCCACCAACGACCTTAATGGGAGCCAGGGCAGCCACTGGACGCGATGGAATAGCGTGAAATTGATGCTCTCCGCTCTCCAGGTTCACCATTAAGAATCCTTTTTCCCCTCCGGCGTCTGCCCAGGGATCAAGTGCCACACGCTCTAGCGATCCTGCCCAGAGCACATTCGAGCATACTTGTTCTGTCCGGTGTTGACCTCCCAGGGCTATATAGCTCCAGTCCTCGGGAACAATTGGTACTGCTGCCTGCTCGGACTGTTCAAGAGTTCCATGCAGTACCAAAAGATTCCAGCGTATTCGAGGGTCAGACTCCGGGAAGGCCGAAGGGTGGCGGACAGTAGCACGGTATGGAACGAGGCAAGCATGAAGCTCAAGACGCTCCATGATGATGGAGCGGGTCAAATCAGTAGCTGCTTCGACGTTCGGAAAACTATCCAGTACAGCGAGGGCCCCGGGATCGCCAAGCTGCCTGGGAGTGTCCCTGGGACCAGCGACCATGAATACTGGTGTTTCGGGAAGTGAGGAACGAAGTAGTTCGAGACCTCGCGCAAGCACCACCACTGCGCTTGCAGGAGGATCCGGACGATCAAAGACATCACCCGAAACCACCACGATGTCAGGACTTAGTCGAATTATATCCTGAAGTGCACGCTCAAATGCCACAGAGACATCTCGTTCGCGTATATCCACACCGCGATCGATACGTCCGTATGCCCGGAAGCCCAGGTGCAGATCCGAAAGATGTGCAAGAATCACTCGGAGGCCACGCCTTCTGTCTGGATCCACAAGGGAACTAGGTAGGATAGAGCATGAAACTTGACTACTAGTTCGCTTAGCTCGAAGTCCGTCAAGCAAGAACGGAAGCTGTCTCCAGTTGGAAACCGGGACAGCGCCTTCCTAAAGGGCCCTGCATACTTTAGGTCCATGGCATCCTTAGGGATGATACTTCAGGCACCTCCGCACCAGGTTATACCGACCACCCCGAATGAGCAGGACACCTAGCATCAGGTTGCCTCGAAAGGAGGCATTGATAGCTTTGGAGCCCTAAATCATACCTGACCCCATCGACCGCATGCAAAGGGAACACCTAGCGATCGCGGTGATCTTAACCCTGGCAACAGGCTGCGACAACGTTACCTGGGAAGGGTTAGAACTCCGCCTGAAACCTCCTGCCTCTTCTTCCACAATATCTTCGGGACAATCAGTTATGACCCCGAATCTAGCCAACGAAGAGCAATCCCTCGGAATCCCCAAGAGACCAATTCTACTTAGTGGGAAACGGACTGGTTCTACAGCTAAGCTCACCGCAGTCGGAGAGGTAAATGGTAATAGTCTCACAGAAATCTCGAACCAGAGCTTGAGCTCTGAGATCAACCTAGGGCTTATAACTCAAGGCTCAGAATGGGTACTGTTCTCTGAGGGGGTTAGGATCGGAAGGATGATAGCTCAAAAAGTGTCAATCGATGACAGCTTCTGTACCCTAAGGCCTGCCATTTCGGGTATTGTGGAACTCATATCAGAAGCGAGTGATGTAGAACAGTTAATTGCCTTGCCAATTGATGTTGCAGGTTCTCGCTCTTTTCAGCCATATACGGCATACCGTCATAACTACAATCAACGTGTAGCCTCGCTCGCACTGGCATCTGAAGTGATCCCAAGCGTCGGCGCTGAATGGCCTCCCTCAATCCTGGATTCACGAACAGATATTCATGCTTTCCAACTTCCAGGTGAACCGAGACAAGCGATTGCAGCGACTTTCCTACATCGGGATCGAATGATCACATCACCGCCTGAACCTGGAGCTTACTCTCTATTTGTAATGGGAGACGCCACCTCTGGGACTTATGAGATAAGCTATATGTGGTACCGGCTTGCTGAGTCTCAGGGAAAAGGGGTGCCGCGTTACCTGGATCATATCGACTGGAATGGTGACGGATCCGAAGAAATTCTTCTGGAAATGTTTGGTTCTGGGGATCGCTGGTTCGCGGGCCTTGCTAGGCAGGACGGCAGATGGATTCGATCATTTGAAGACTCTTGCAACCCCGCGACTAAAGAAAAATGATGCGGATGAGAATAGTGGAGGAACATATCCGTGAACTCATTTTCTGCATCATCATTCTGGCAACAGCGTGCCAGCCAACTTCGGTGGAAAAAAATAGAGGCACTGCTAGTAACATTATTCTGGTGGATGCAGCTGGACTGGAAGTTGCTCTTGAGGAACCAGCGCGGAGAATCGTTTCACTCGTACCATCAGCGACTCAGACGTTGAGAGCACTCGGGGCCATTCATACGGTTGTTGGGCGCACTGATTTCGACCTAGAGAACTGGGTTCTCGATATCCCGTCTGTGGGTGGAGGGCTGGAGCCAAACTTCGAAGATATCATCACTCTCGAACCCGACTTAGTTGTGCGTTTTGCTGGTGACCAAGATCCTCAAACCAAATCTCGCCTGGATGAGCTTGAGATCCCCCAAATAGCCGTGCGTCCGGATCGCCTAACTGACTTATACTCAAGCATAATACTTCTCGGAAAAGCAACAGGTACAGAGCCTGCAGCTGATTCCATAATCTCGAACATCAAGAATGACCTCGCTGATCTTCAGAGATGGACTTCTGAGAAGCCAAAGATCCATGCGGTGTACATTCTCGGAGGCTCGCCACCTTGGGTTGCAGGGCCTGATACCTATATCGATGAGATACTAGTGCTAGCTGGCGGTAGAAATGTCTTCTCCGACTTGGGATTCTTGTATGGCTCAGTAAGCCCCGAGCAATTTCGCATCCGAAAGATCGATGTAGTTCTAATTTCAGACGGGTCCCAGTTCGATCCCAGGCTGACCCCTGGGGCTCGTATAGAGGAGATCGGGAATACCCTGGATTTCCCCGGGCCGGACATCGCAGAGGCCGCAAGACATGTAGCCAAAATCTTGCATGGTGATCTACTGCGATGAGCAAAGCAAAACTTGGGTCCCTGTTGGTTCTAGCCCTCATTGGGATCGGGCTATTAGGTGTGTTTCTTGGTTCCGTTCCACTTCTAATTTCTGAAGTCTGGGCTGCTCTCACTGGAAATGGGCAAGAAGCACATCGGGACATCGTGGTCAACCTTCGGCTACCCCGCATCCTCTTAGCAGGATTTGTCGGGGGAGGACTGGCTGTAGCAGGCGCAACTTTTCAGGCTCTTTTACGGAATCCTCTAGCGGAACCATATATACTCGGTGTCTCTGGGGGCGCATCCTTTGGTGCAGTACTGATACTCAGCATGGGTCTTGCCGCGACCAGTTCCTGGACGCTTCCCCTCGCAGCGTTTGCAGGTGCACTCCTAGCGATCTTTCTCGTATTTCGTGTAGCTATCTCATCTGGCGGAGCGATGGATGTCCGAGTCCTTCTGCTTTCAGGTGTAGTCATAGCTGCTTTTTTCTCGGCTTGTATCGCTTTCATTCTCTCGATTTCTCCTGCTCATACAGTACAGAGTGCCATTCTATGGACTATGGGTAGCCTAGCAGGAGCCGACTGGGATAGGGTCGTCATCGCAGGAGCTTATACTATGCCCGCGACAGTTATGCTCATATCTCTAGCTCGGTCACTGAATCTGATGGCGATTGGAGAAGAAACAGCGTACTACCTGGGTGCTAATGTGGAGGGCGTGAAAAGAATTTCCCTGGTCGTCGCAGCATTGATCACAGCAGCGAGCGTCTCCGTGGCGGGAGTAATCGGATTTGTTGGACTGATTGTGCCTCACACTTTGAGAATCTTGGTGGGATCGGACCACCGTGGGCTCCTGCCGCTTTCATTCCTCGGAGGTGCCACTTTTCTAATAGGAGCAGATCTTATCGCTCGGTTGGTTCTTTCACCTATTGAAATCCCGATCGGTGTGATAACAGCGTTTATTGGGGTGCCATTTTTCCTCGTCCTTTTGAGGCAGAGTGCGGCAACCAAATGAAGTTTGAAACCACGAATCTTGTGATCAAGTACCCGGGACAAGGCCGTCCTGCTCTTAATGGCGTAAACATGTCTGCTCCTTCCGGAAGCTTTTACGCAGTCCTAGGACCTAATGGCTCTGGAAAATCCACTCTTATGAAGGGGCTCCTAGGAATTGTAAGAGCGGATCAAGGAAGGGCCTTGATCGCCGAACGCAACATCAGCAAGTGGAATCGCAAGGCGCTCGCTCGCGTTATCGGTGTAGTATCACAATCAGAGACCGTTTCATTCCCGATAACTGTGCGAGAGATGGTCGGCATGGGTCGATATCCCCACCTTGGCCCTCTTGAGGGAGAAGGCAGCAAGGACCGAGCCGCTGTCTATGAGGCACTAGAGGTTTGCGACGTGACGCATCTTGTTAATCGAGATCTATCAACCCTTTCGGGTGGAGAGTTACAGCGCGTCAGGATCGCTCGCGCTCTGGCTCAAGAACCTATGGCCCTTATACTCGACGAGCCGACCAGCAGTCTCGATATCAAGCATGAAATGGAGATTCTGGAACTACTGAAACAATCTGTAGGCTCTGGACTTACTGTGATCCTTATAACACATGGGCTGGATTTGGCAGCCCGCTTTTCGGATCGAATGCTCCTCTTGTCCGAGGGGCAAGTCGCAGTAGAAGGGACACCGGATGAAGTTGTGAACGAGGAAGCACTGGCTGAAGTATATGGTTGGCCAGTTAAGGTAGAATGGGAACCAACCACCGGCTCTCCAAGGGTGACGCCCCTCCGCTCTTGATCAAGTATCTCGACAACGAGAGGAAAAGTGTACGCATCCTCGTTAGTCACCCATAGGAGCTAAGGTCTGCCGCCTCTGCGTGCGCCTTGAGATAACTCCTGAAGCGGGTTCTGGGGATTACTCCTTTTTCGACAGCTGCCTGTACTCCACAGTCCGGCTCAGAAACATGTGAACACCCCCTAAACCTGCATAGCACAATATGTTCCCTGAATTCCGGGAAACAATAACCAAGCTCGGACGGTGGTATTCCCGCAAATGCTATATCGCCAAAACCAGGAGTATCAGCGACAAACCCCCCACAACTAAGGGATATGATACGTGCATTGACGGTCGTGTGCCGACCGGTTCCACCTTTGCGTGACAACTCCCCAGTACGCAACTCCAGTTTAGGATCGATAGCGTTTAGCAGGGATGATTTTCCCACACCCGAGGGGCCGATCAGTGTTGAAATGCCTGAACACAGTTCTTCCTCTAGCCGGCCCAACCCCACTTCAGCTATAGCACTCACAGGTAAAACGAGGTACCCGATACTTTGGTACAGATTCGTGAGCGGCTCAGCAACCTCTCCCGCACCCGGCAAATCCATCTTATTAATAATCAAAGCTGGCTTAATCCGGCTCGACTCACCTAGTAGCAGAAGGCGATCTACCAGTTCCGGGTTGGCCTGGGGATCCTTGGCCGCAACTACCATGAACGCTCGGTCAAGATTCGCAGCTAGAACCCTATGCGCCCGCTTACCTCGGCTCCGCTTAACAAGTTCACTCGTGCGCTGTTCGACTCTCTCTATGGCCCAGCCGTCATCCAACTGTTCCAGAGAAACCCTATCACCTATGACAATCCTATCTTTCTTCGCTCCACCTAACTTCAGTCTACCACGCAGTGATGCTTCCACCACAAGGCCATACTCTAGTCGAACTCGGTAAGAACCCCCACCAGTTTGATCTACCACCCCAATCATTGATGAAGTTCTAGAACGTAAGAAACTGGAAAGGAGAATCTTTCTAGGGGAACAGCAGAAAACATATCCGACCGGGATATCACCGGCCTATAGATCAAGCCGCGAAAGACTCCAGTGCGTCGCCCTTGCCACCTTCACGCAAACGACGCAGCGCTCGGTCTCTAAGTTGGCGAATCCGTTCCCGTGTAACGCCCAGCATATTACCAATTTCCTCTAGCGTATGCTCTCGTTCACCCTCTAGACCGAAATAGAGCCGCAGAACTTTTGCATCACGTGTCTCGAGAAGAGAAAGTGCATCAGCAATTGCTTCCGTTAGAAGACGGCTCTCAACTTCGAGTTCTGGCTCTGCAGCTTCCTCGGTTATGAAGCGCTCGACAAGTTGTGAATCTTCTGAGTCACCAATCGGGGCATCAAGTCGAATTTCAGCAGAATTCAGAGTCTGCAAAGATTCTACCAATTCCGGCGTAAGATACGTAGCTTCCGCAAGTTCTTCTGTCGAAGGCTCACGACCCTTCTCTTGCTTTAGCCGCTCTTTTTCCCTGAAAATCCGTGCAAGATCACTTGCTCGGTTCAAGGGAACACGCACGGCACGCCCGTGGTTCGCGAGTGATGCCAAGATTGCCTGGCGAATCCACCAGACCGCATAGCTGATGAATTTCACACCCTGCTCCGGATCGAACTTACGTGCAGCTGTAACTAGTCCGACATTTCCTTCCTGAATCAGGTCCGTGAGTGACACACCGCGATTCTGGTACTTCTTGGCAACGCTAATTACGAAGCGGAGATTCGCACGCGCCAATTCCTGGATCGCATCCTGGTCGCCTTTCTGGGCAAGTGCACCCAACTCCTTTTCCTTCTCAGGAGTGATCAACTCATGACGACTGACATCTCGAAGGTATTGGTCAAGAGCACTCTGCTCCTCTACGCTGGCATCGAATCCAGCAAGGAGATTGCCCTTTCCGCGTCGCTTACTCCGTTTCCTCGGAGTCGCAGTGGCCATCGTCTTATTATCTCTTGATGAAGCCCGGTCAGGTGACTAAGCCGTCCCGGTTATCGTTGAGGTTTAGAAAGGCGTGAAATGCAAAGCAATTTATGATGCTGTAATTACTCCCTAATGTCAAGGAAATCTCTGTTTCAAGAAGGTCGCTATCGGAAACCCCATACCAGCTTAGGCTGTGCCAGTCGGTCGAGTAATTCGAGCGATAAGATCATCTGCCAGAATGGAGCGTTGTCCGAAGGTAAAAACTCTAAGGACTCGTGCTGTCGTATATAGATTATCTGCCAATCGCGGCAAATCTAGGAGTCCTGGCAATCCTCCTAGGCCTAACCGCTGGATTTGTCCATCACGCCGTTCAACAAGCACATTTAGCTGGAACATGGCTTTCTTAGCTGGAAAATCGATAACCACCTCTCCAGGTTCCAAGCCAAGATCGAGAGCTAGGTCGTCTTCAATCGCACGCTTATGTGGTGAACCACTAACTACCCAATCTTCTACTTGTCTGCCTGCAAGGTCGGCTGCGGTCAATTCTAATGCTCTTTTAGGAAGCCGGCGTTGGCGAAGTGCCGGTAACCACCGCGTACCAATACGCTCTGCGGCTTCACCGTCGGCTTCATGTGCTCGGCGGCCAATCTCATACAAGAGTTCTTCGTCAGTTGGGCCAACAAGTTCATGAGAAACAAGGAGCCCGATATCTACGGCTTCTTCAACAATGCGCTTGTAGAGAACGGTTGCGGCCCGTACAGCATGATGCCAGTAGACGTTTCGAAACATCTGGTACTTCGCAAATAAAAGAGATTCCACAGCAGCCACTGCTTTCTCTTGAACTCCCACCTCATACTCACCAGAATCCGGGTCACGCAATAAGGCAAGTCCCTGTAACAACCGCGAAACGTCGACTTCACCGTAAGGCACACCGGAAAAATGAGCATCCCTGCGGAGATATTCCATCTTATCCAAATCAAGGGCTCCACTTACCAGGCCCCGCAAAGGAATTTGACTCTGACCAGAGATCAATTCCAAAAGAAGCTCTGGAGCAGTGGATCCAAGGGGGATGAGGGCATCGCGTAGGGAGGCGGACGCTAAGAACTGTCCACTAACTTCCTCGTGATGAGTCGGCACATACTCCGCTTCTAGTTCCTCTAGTGCATGCGAAAACGGATAGTGGCCAATGTCGTGAAGCAGCGCCGCATAGGGAATAAGATGTTCACCTTGCAATACTTCCGGTGGAATTCTTCGATTCTCGCGAATCCTACCTAGTGCGACAGTCGCGAGGTGATAAACACCCAGGGCATGGTCAAACCGCGTATGTGTCGCACCAGGATATACCAGATGAGTGAAGCCTAATTGCCGGATGTACCGTAGGCGCTGGAACTCTGCAGTATCAACGATCTGGGCCGCTATAGGGTCAAGTCTGATCGTATTCCACAGAGGATCCCTAATTACTTTTCCGGCAAGCTTATCACTCATTCGGAAAAGATATTCGGCGAGTAGGCACTTATCTTCAGACCTCGTGCACTGTCCTGCCACCAAGCACAGTCCGGATAACCTGAATTTCCTTGATCAGATCCGGATCTACATCATGAGGGTCTCCCGCAAGAATCACGAAGTCAGCCAACTTGCCAGCGGTAATCGTACCCTTCTCGTTCTCCTCAAACGAGGCGTATGCCCCATTCACCGTGCAGACTCTCAGGGCTTCGTCGACGGTGATCCTCTGGCTAGGGCCCCAGACTCGGCCAGCAAAATCTTTGCGGGTCACCATGCTCTGTATCGCCATCAGTGGTTCATAAGGTCCCGGGGAATGGTCGGAAGCAGGAGCAACCGGGATTTTAGACTCTATAAAAGACTTGTGAGCGAACATCCACTCCATTTTCTCTTCACCGTATTCAATCCACTTTTCGCCATGATAGTGAGCATAGGTGTAGAACGGTGCGGGGATATAGCCACCATTGGCTATGCGCTGGAGAAGTGTCGGATTCACTAAGGAGCAGTGCTCAAGTCGGTGGCGCGTATCCGGACGAGGATACTCTCGTTGCATACGCTCGTAGGCATTGAGCACCATGTCGATTGTGACATCACCGTTGGCATGGATAGCGATCTGCCATCCGGACCGGTGAGCCTCTTCGACAACCTCGTGAACCTCTTCTTGCGTCATCGTCAGGATACCAAAATCGTCTGGGCGACCCGCATATGGCGTGCTCATCGCCATAGTGCGCTCCGAGGCCGAACCGTCAGCGGAGAATTTCACTGGGCCAATACGAATCCACTCGTCGCCAACCCCAGTGCGAATCCCAGCTGATTGAAGTGCTGGGAAAGTCCCACCCCTAGCCATCAAATTCATGCGTAAGGAGAGAGTGCCCTCATCTCTGGCGTCCTGGTAGGCGACGAATGCCGTTGATCCCGTACCCGCCTGATGGACTGACGTGAGTCCCGTAGCATTCATCTCTTTGCAGATCACAGAAACTCCAGCTGCACGTTCTTCGCGCGTCGACCCTGACGGCACATCGAAGGCACCACGCGCTCTCTCCGCAACCTTCCCTGTGAGTTCACCATCCTCACGATAAAAGTGACCTCCAAACGGGTCTGGGGTGCTGACGGTGATACCTGCTACCTCAAATGCCTTTGAGTTGTATACACCTGTGTGGCCACCACGATGTCCAACTACGATCGGGTGTTCCCTGCTTACCGCATCAAGATCTACACGGTTCAACGGCCGCCCCTCTTCCTGCTTTGTATCATCGTACATGTAACCGACAATCCATTCACCAGGCGGAGTGCTGGCTGCCCGCTCACTCAGAGCATCCTGGATACGAGCAACACTCCCGAGGTTAGTGTTCACATTCTTGAGTGCGTTTAGGCCCGCACTAGAAGGATGAGAATGTGCGTCTATAAACCCTGGTAAAACCGTCATTCCAGAAGCATCAATCACCTCGGTATTCACAGACTGGAGGTTTTGGATGTCTTCATTTGAACCAACTGCCATGAAACGCCCATCCTTTAGAGCAAAAGCTTCCGCGACTGGTTGATCAGCCTCCTGAGTAAGCACCTTGCCCCCGATGACGATAAGGTCAGCCCTCACATTTCCTGGATCCGCTATCGGTGCACACCCGCTGGCCAGACCCGCAGCAGCAACCGTGCTGAGTCCCAAAAAATCCTTTCTACTGACATCGGCCATCTTATGCCTCCTGCGAGTGATCCTCATCCATTTTTCTTGATCCAATCAGTTTGTATCGCACCATCTGTGCTCGAGCTATAAAATGAGTAAGCAAACAGAACGACTGTGATGTTTGATCCGGATATAAAACATTCCATCCAAGACTTAAAAGACCGGCCCCACAGCCCTACGAACTGAGTCAACTTCGTCAGCTATATCCTCGTCAACGTCGGTCATCAAGCTCACCGACATCGTACAGAAAAATCCCGCTATGAAACCCGGAATCATCTCGTAGAGGTCATAGAATCTTTCCTTAAACCAGATCGTCCATACGACGGTCACCACGAATCCGCCAATCATCCCTGCTATAGCTCCAAGCTTGGTAGTTCTTTTCCAGAAAAGTGAACAGAGAACTACCGGTGTGAAGGCACATGCGATGCCCGACCAAGCGAATAGTACGAAGTAGAAGATGGATGCTGGTTCAGTCAGTGCCACCACGAGCCCCACTACTCCGATCACGACCGTTACCCCTCGCGCTAAATTTGATAATGTGCGCTCCGAAGCTCGGATCCCCATCGCTTTCTGAACGATATCCCGAACTATTGCAGACGACGCAAGGAGGAGGAGTGAGTCGACTGTCGACATGATCGCAGCAAGCACGACTACAAGAAAGATTCCCGTAAAAAAAGCCGGGAAGAGGGCTGCGCTCATCTCCGGCAGAATCGTCTCTGGATCTACTAAGCCAGGGAATAGCGTCCGGCCTGACATTCCTCCAAGGACCGCTCCAACATCAAAGCCAATGACGCAGAGCACTGCCCAGAAGCCTCCATCAATAATCTGCTTCTGATCGCGCGCTGCCATGAATCTCGTCAGGAGTTGTGGAGATCCAAGGAAGGCAAACCCAATCGCGACAAATCCGAATGCACTGGCTATACCAGCTGCCCCGAGACCAAACTGGCCCATCGGTCGAAGTAATGCGGGATCTGCAGCTGCCAACCCTGTGATCATCTCACTCCAACCACCAGCAGCTGCAATGCCAACGATAGGAAGAGCGATCAGGCACCCAAGCATCAGGATACCCTGTAAGCAGTCGGAATAAGCTACCGCCTTGAATCCACCAACCGTCGTGTAGAATAGGACGATGATCAGGCCAATCCAAACACCTGCTGTGTAGCCAGTACCAAGAAAAGAATCAAAAGCCTTACCAGATCCCGTTAGTTGCGCGGCGGTATACGCCATTACCATGCTCAGGATAATGATTGCCGAAATCCAACGGAAAACATGCTTCGTGTCCCGAAACCGGTCAGTGAGATAGTCGGGAACTGTTATTGAGTCGAAACGATCCGTGTATTCCTTGAATGGGCGAGCAACCCAGATCCAGGCCGATGCGACACCTAACACTTCCCCGAGAATAACCCAAAAAGCGTGGACACCAATCGCATAACCCATACCCGTTAGACCCAGCAGAAGCCAAGCGCTTTCTCCGGTGGCATTGGAGCTAAAGGCGATCACCCAAGCGGGCAGACGCTTACCCGCAACGTAGTATCCTTTGAGGTCTTGAGATTCCTTACTACCCCATAAGGCGATCCCAAGTAGGATAAAAGCGTAACCAACGAGAACAGAGATAACTGTGATGGAGGTCATCCAGTACCGATCTCATCTTGGCTCCGTACTCGGTGCTTCGATGTGATGCGGCGCTTCTGGGCTCTATAGAATGCAACTTCGAGTCCGAGGCCCAAGCCCACAGCACAAAAAAGAAGGGCCCATGCATCAATAGGTAGGCTCGATATCATGACCCCACCTTATCGCAAGCCCTCCCCAATTTCTCGATACCTTCAGCAACTTCGTCAGCGGTGATCAACAGTGATGGGCCGATCCTAATGACTGTACCGTTAAGCCCACCCTGGCCGACTAGTAGACCTTCATCTCTGGTTGCGGCCAGCAGCGCTGTCGTGCGTTCCGTATCCGGCTCTTTCGTCTCCGGATTCTTCACGATCTCCATGGCTTGCATCAAGCCCATACCTCGGACATCACCAACCCATGGATGTCGTTCTTGGATGTCAATCATCCCTGCACGCAACTCCTCACCTCGGGCAAAAGCATTTGCTGGAGCTGATTCCTCTTGAAGCACGTCCTGTGTAGCACAGAGAGCTGCCATCGATACGGGAGTGCCTCCGAATGTTGAAAGCGTCTTGCCCTTCCAGGCGTGTGCGATCTCATCAGTCGTTATCGTAGCACCTACAGGAGCTCCATTTGCGATGCCCTTTGCCATAACCATGATATCCGGCTCGACACCCCAGTGCTCTATACCGAACCAGTGCCTCCCAGTCCTACCGAAGCCCGCCTGGACTTCGTCAATGATCAGGAGGCCACCATAATGATGAATCACCTCGGCAGCCTTCTGAAAATAGCCGGAAGGTGGAACAACGTAGCCTGCCACACCCATAATGCTTTCCGCAATGAACGCTGCCGGACGACCATTTGTTGTTGTGATGATGACCTCTTCAAGGTCTTCCACAAACTTGTTCACACACGAGTCGTCACAAGGCTGTTTGAAGGGACAGCGATAGGTATTCGGAGACTTGGCATGCTTGATACCTGCCACGGGAGTTGCTAGAGGTCTCCACCCTGAGTGAGCAGTTACGCTCGTAGCCATATACGAACGACCGTGGTATGCAACACGTAGCCCTATGATTTCACTTCGACCAGTTGCCAGGGATGCCATCATTAAGGCTGTCTCAATCGCTTCAGTTCCTGAATTAGTGAAGAATGTTCGCCTGAGATCTCCTGGAGCGATCCTCGCTATTTTTTTCGCCGCCTCCACTTGAGGTTCGTTCGCGTAGAGTGTCGAAACATGGCCAAGGCGTCCCATCTGATCAGTCATTGCTTCCACAACTCGCGGATGGCAATGACCTACTGAGGTGGTCAAGATTCCGCTGAACAGGTCCAGGTACTCGTTTCCATTGGCGTCCCGAACACGAATACCCTGTCCTTCTGTCAGGCAGAGCGGTTCGGAGTAGAGGTGCAGCATGGACGGCAGGAGGTACTCCCGCTGTCCATCAATAATGTCCTGGCCCAAAACAGCTGAGGTCGCGATTGAATTCATAGTACGTTTACTGAGGTCTTGATCAGCAGTCGCAATCTACCAACGCGATATCACGACTCGCTGATCGGTGAAGAAGGAAATAGCATCCTTACCCTGCGCCTTCAGGTCCCCAAAGAAGGAATTTTTTGAGCCACCAAACGGGAAGAAAGCCATGGGTGCAGCCACCCCAATATTAACGCCAATCATGCTAATACCGGCTTGGTAGCGGAACTCTCTGGCAGCCTTACCACTTGTGGTAAAAATCGAGCATGCGTTCCCATACAAGCTGCCATGCATCATGCCAACAGCCTCATCGATATCCCTCGCCCTATTGATACCTGCAACTGGTCCAAAAATCTCCTCTGTCGCTATTGAGAGATCCGGGGAGACATCCTCAAAAACTGTAGGTCCAACCCAGTAGCCATTTTCTAGCCCTTCCACAGTGGCGTCTCGCCCGTCAAGCGAAAGTTTTGCTCCGTCAGCTACTCCCTGATCAATGAAGGACACAACGCGATCACGGTGTGCTGCAGAAATCACTGGACCCATATCCGTAGCCTCTTCAAGGCCATCACCAAGCCGGATTGAAGACGCAGTATCCAACATCCTGTCTCGAATCTCAGTATGAGCATCACCCACACCCACAATCACGCTACCTGCTAGACAACGCTGACCCGTGGAACCAAAAATTGAACCAGAACAAGCATCTAGGGCGACCTCCATATCAGCATCTGGCAACACGATCATGTAATTCTTGGCTCCACCAAGCGACTGGACCCGTTTTCCAGCAGCCGAAGCTCGTCTATACACGATCTCTGCCACCTTGCTCGAGCCGACAAACGATACTCCCGCGATATCAGGATGGTCACAAATTGCTTCAACACTCTCTCGCCCACCGTGTACCACATTCAACACACCTGGAGGGAGTCCAGCTTCTTCCACTAAATCAATGATCTTTTGGTGTGTTAGCGGATCTTGTTCACTGGGCTTGAGGACCACGGTATTCCCAGTTGCCACAGCGTATGGCCAAAACCATAGGGGGATCATGACTGGAAAATTGTAAGGGGTGATGACACCGAACACACCGATTGGTTGGCGCCATGATGCGCTGTCGATGCCCTCGGCAATTTGCTCAACGGTATCCCCCATCATTAGAGATGGTATTCCGCAAGCGTGTTCGACATTTTCGATACCTCTCTGAACCTCACCGCGTGTTTCCGCAATGACCTTTCCGTGCTCTGTTGTGAGCAACTGAGCCAGATCTTCCTTATGCTCATCCAGTAGTGATTTGAGGCGGAAGAGAACCCTAGCCCTTTCAGGTGACGGAGTAGATCTCCATCCCGGATAAGCAGATTTGGCCGCCTGAACCGCTTTGTCGACATCAGCGCCAGTGGACAACGGTACACGCCCAATTTCCCCACCTGAAGCAGGGTTGGTCACTGTAAGAGTCTCCGAGTGAGACACCCCACACCACTCGCCTCCAACATAGTTTTGGACCATCGTACTCATATCAGAATCACATCCTTGAGCTGTCACGTGAACTGCGGGTCGCTGGAGTGCACGTCGGCCATTGGGCCGTCCTTCCGCCACGACCACCCATCACCGTCCGCCTCTCCCGGCTTACCCTCTCGTCGTCTTCAGAGGCCAAATACACCAGTGAAGCTGCCAGAACTGCATTGTTTTTAAGATCATCGAATATAAGCTTATCGAAGGTATCACGGTGTGTATGCCAAGTATGGGAACTATAGTCCCAGGAAAGTGCCCCCAAGTTGAATGCGGGAGCACCGTGGCAGACAAATGAAGCGTAGTCTGACCCGCCGCCTCCTGGGTTTCCAGGTATGTTGAGATTGACGCTACCTGCGACTTCGGCAGGAACATGTGACAACCAGTTAGCCAGAGACGCTCCAGCTTCGATGAAGCCCTGCGCAGAAAGATTTACGATTCGCCCGGTACCATTGTCTTGATTGAATAGCGCTTGCAGCCCTTCGACGACTTCGGGATGATCCTCCGTGAATGCCCTCGAACCGTTGAGTCCTTGCTCTTCACCACTCCATAAGCCAATCAAGATCGTTCTCTTCGGGTTCGGATAGACCTCCTTGAGAATCCGCATTGTCTCGAGCATAAGAAGAGAACCGCTTCCATTATCTGTCGCCCCAGAGCCACCTTCCCACGAGTCATAATGGGCTGAAAGCATGACATACTCATTCGGGATCTCTGTCCCCGGAATCTCACCAATCACATTGTATACTGGCACCTCCCCCAGATTCTCCGCCTCGGCGGTTAAACGAAGTACCGGGTCTTGTCCATTCTGAGTAAGGCGATACACCAAACCGTAGTCCTCGCAGGACAGCTCAAATGTTGGAGTCTCTCTGTTGTACGCATTAAAAACCCTTGTCGTACCATATGAACCCGGCCACTGGGAGGTAACGATACCGGCCGCACCGGCCGCTTCGAGTTGGGCATGTAAGTCTCGGCGGCGGCCATCCACAGATCCAGTAGCCTGAAGGTTCCGATTCCATGCTTGTTGGCCGTTGGTTCTATCTTCGGCCATGCGCTCTGCGGAGCCAGGCATAGCAAACTCTGACCACTGCTCATTCGCACGACAGGTTGGTTCTGGAAACGAGAGCATGACCCACTTGTCATTTACTGTAGCCAGAAATGACTGCCAATCATCTGGAGAGCGAATGTCGGGTACATAGGTAACCTCAGCATTTATCGGACGTCCGTCCGTGCCAGGGCTCCAAGCTAGAATCCTACCCTCGAGTGAACGGACACGGGGAGAGATTAGGTCCACATGACTTGGGCCCCGATTCCAACCCTCCCATGTCCCGTAACGCTCCGTCCGTGCTTCAACACCCCAGCTCCTGAGCACTTGAACAGCCCAGTCCTGGGCCATCTCCATCCCCGGCGACGCAGTCAAACGAGGGCCTATTGAGTCAAGCAGCGACTGCGCCAACCTCTCGAAGTGCGAGTTGTCAATTGCCTGATCCCAAATACCCTGCAGTACTGGGTCCTCGGTCGCTAAGCGTTGTGCATCCAGGTCTGCGGGTGTTGAGCCCGCACCCATAATCATCACAACGAGTCCAGCGTATACTGCACGTGACTTTATTACCATCTCCATCAAACCTCTCCTTGGTATTTCGTTACTCACCGCAAATCTCTGAAACCCCCAAACATTCGCTGCATAATCTCAGTCAGACGATCGTGCGGCAGTGCCGGGACCGTATATCCATTAATGCCTGTTAACGTTTCCGCTGCGAGCATTGCATTCAGGATCGCTTCCTCAGTTGCATGGACAGAAGCTGAAATAAAAGGATTTAACCGGTCATTCGGCAGCATTTCTAACCCAACTACCGTCGAGCGCTCCGCAGCTGCAGATCGGTTTGCAGTCGTGAATCCAATGAAGATATCTCCTGACCCGTTGTACCCCATACCACCAATACGGGCGAGACCCATAGTCGTCCGGGTAACTAATCTCTTGATCTGTGTCGGCAAGAGTGGTGCATCGGTTGCGAGAACAATAATGATTGATCCAGCACCTTCTGGGATGGGTTCCATCTGGCCCGCTGCGTCTTCTCCCTCATCACACCATCGCACACCTGAACGCCGTAGCTCGGCCGGGATCGATCGATCTGCGTAGCATGCAGAAGGTTCGGGTAACATCTCGCCAACGGGCACACCTGCGACTCGCAGATCACTGCGAGAACCCTGATTACACTGGACCAGTATACCGATGGTATAGTCGCCTACCTGCCGGGATGAGGACCCGATACCCCCTTTAAAACCATGGCAGCGCATGCCCGTTCCCCCTCCGACCGCACCCTGCTCGACCGGGCCACTACGAGCTCCATCGAGCGCCGCGAAGGCATGCTCAGCTGTAACATGGAAGCCATTAATATCATTCAAGCTGCCATCATAGGTTTCAGCTACCACAGGAAGCGCCCATAGAAACGATGGATTACGATCTAGCTGCCAAGCGATCACCGCATCACGCACAACCCCCACGCTATGCGTGTTCGTAATCAAGATCGGACCCTCAAGTAATCCAGAGTGCTCAATCCAGGTTGTACCAGTCATTTCACCGTTGCCATTCAGACTGAACCAAGCTGCGAAAGTCGAATCACCAGACTCGCGACCACGCGGTAGAATTGCAGTCACTCCTGTCCGAATCGGCCCCTGTCCAACAATAAGCGGACCTTGACCCTCTATAATTGTCGTGTGTCCAACCTCGACCCCTACCACATCAGTGATGGCATTATTCAGCCCCGGCTCACCCTGTAGTGGAATGCCAAGTGCTCGAGCATTGGGGACTTTTTGCGCGCTCACCTCTAGGACGCCCACCAACGAGTGGTGACCACCCATCCAGGCTGGGACCTCCAGAGGACCTAGGGTAAAGCCCAAGGTCATTAGCAGAAGCAGAAAACACATTCTTCGGGGTCTGGAAACGTGCATGGGACGCTAAAGTCCTGCTAGCTTTTTCATGTAGTCAAACTCTGATTTCTTCACTGACTGTACCGAAAGACGCCCGTATCGGATGAGCTCCATATCGGCCAACTTCGGGTCTGACTTGATCTCGTGTAAACCGAGTGGCTCATCCACGTTCTTGATCTTTGAGACAAATTCGACATCAACCATCCACCAGCGAGGATTATCCGGAGAGGACTTGGCATCGAAGTAGTCACTGTTCTCATCAAAGGCATAATAATCTGGGTACGCCTCCTTACACACACGAGCAATACCGACTACCCCAGGGGGTTTAGCATTCGAATGATAGTAGAGAACCTCATCACCGGTTTTCATACTCCGCATATTGTTTCGAGCCTTATAGTTCCGCACGCCCTCCCAACAAGTAGAACCATCTTTCTCAAGGTCTTCGATCGAATAGACGTATGGTTCAGATTTCATCAACCAGTACTGCTTCGCCATGAACTGTTAGCTCCTAAGGCCAGTAGGGGAACACATTATGGGGCCAGGAACCCGCAAAGGCGACCCGACTGAATCTTATGCCCTAGCGGAGCCAATTTCGACCTTGATCCCCTTCCATTTCCCTCGCTTGAATACCATCACACTGAGGATTGCTCTGGTGAGATGGCCAAGCACTATTGCCAACCATATATCAGCAGGATCAAGAGTCGAAAACGTTTGAATACCCCAACAGAGCCCGACTGGAATGATCATCTGTGAAACAATCGATATGTAGAGTGGGCTCTTGGTATCGCCGGTGCCCTGCAATCCTCCAGTAAAAGCTAACGCGACGGTTACGAAGAGCCCTGATAATGCTAGGTAACGCAGCAGCTCTACACCCAAGTCGACAACAATAGGATCATCCATCCCAAATACTCCCAATAACCGGGTTGGGACCAACAAGAATGTGGACCCAATAGCGGTCGCGAGCAGAACTCCGAAACCAGCGGCCACATGCACTGCGCGACTCGTACGGTCAGGGTTACCAGCTCCGAGATTCTGACCGGCTACTGCCGCGGTAGCGCCCATAATTCCTACGGATGTCCATGTGATGAATGAGAAAAGCTGCGTATAACTCACTACGTAAGCAGCCTGTGCCTGAGCACCCATCGCGAGTGAACCGATGAAACCCAACAAAATGACGCCACCCACATTCATCGCTATGCCTTGGATGCCCGTCGGGAGTCCGAACTTGAAGAGCTGCTTGATAATCACGTAGTCGGGACGCCAGCTCATTCCGCGTTGGAACTGCACTACCCATCCGCCACCAAATAACTTGAATAACGCGTATACACTTATAGAAGCGCCTGCGATGACGGTCCCCATTGCAGCCCCAGTAGTTCCGAAGGCAGGAATTGGACCCATTCCGCGAATCAAGATGACACTGAGTGCGATATTGAGGATGGTTAGTGCAATTCCGAGTCTTAGGGGTGTTCTCGCATCGCCTGCTGATCTCAGGGCCCCGCCTAGCATGAAGAACATCAGCATACCGAATGAGAAAACGAACATGATACGGAGATAGGGTAGTGCTTCAGCCTGCACCTCAGCCGTTGCGTTTACTAGATCAAGTAGGAATGGTGATGCCGCATAGCCTATTGGCGCCATGACTAGCAAGACGATCATGACTGATGTCAGAAACGCCTGGTAAACTGTTCGATTCACCTTTTCAGGCTCATTCGCACCTGCGAACCGAGCCACAAGAATGCCCATCCCGGTGAATAGTGAACTAATGAAAACAATGACAACTAAGAAGATTTGCCAGGACACCCCGATCGCTGCGTTGCCAACGTAGCCCACATAGTTCCCGACCATTGTGTGATCTATAATGCCCTGCACACCACCGATGATATTCTGTAGCATCGTTGGCCAAGCGAGCTTCCATACAGCCCCCTGGATTGGCCCTTCAACAATTGATCGATCGAAGCCAATGTGTTTAGTCTGCTCGCTCACGGGAACACCCGCTGGCTGGCAATCAGAACCTTACCAAACCAGATGGAACTTGCCCTGCCGACGGAACACCCAATGACGCTCCCCTATGGTATCCAGATAGGCTTCTTCTTCCTGTCGACATGATGCCGGCTGTTCCCCCCATTCTGGTATAGGGGTCGTCGCCTGAAGTTCAATCGAATGCCATGTAGAAGGGAGTAAAACCGCATCCCCCCTAACCGGGACACCTTCCTGCCCATCCCACCGACCAATCAAGGGTCCGGCTCCGTGACCGTGATCACCGATCGGATGCGTATACACCGTGCCGTCAATCCCTTCAACCCTCATCTGCGTCAGAGTATTCGCGAGAATCTCATTGCCGGTTAACCCAGGTTCCATATGAGTAAGGAGAATGTCCTGGAGACGGTTCGAATTCTTGAGGCATGTCTTCAGTCCTTCTGGCACATCCACCTCACCCTCTCTTAAGACATAACCCAAGTGTTGTGTGTCTGTATGTAGATTGAGACCCACAACTCCAAAGTCAGTCCACAGCAGATCCCCCCTCTCGATGACTGTAGGTCCAGCGGAGTTCACCCCGCCCGCTCGCTGCACATCTACAGAAGTATGGAACCAAGTAGTGTAGCCCAGGTCACGGATCTTCTGGCGCATCCACCAGACCACGTCGTCCGTACTAGTAACCCCTGGTGTGATTACCACGTTTGAAAAAGCCTCAGAAATGATCGCGTGTACAGTTTCCTCAATCTTCTGGTATCGAGGCATCATTTCAGGAAGACGCAAGGCTATATAGTTCATCGCCAACCGCGGCTCGTGTTTAACCCGTTTGCCATACTCATCACCCAGGGCTTCCAGTAACTCTTGCTGTTCACCCGCATGGAGCCCATCTGAAAAAGCCCAAACAGGATCAACGTTGAGAACGATATTTTCTGGGTCCCGGTCTTCCACTAACTCTCGGAGCAGATTCCATTGCTCTGCGCCAACAAGCTCTGCAGTCGGCTGAGTCGGGGCAGGCCTGGTGGAGCGAAATGCCTCAAAAACCCCACCCTGACTTGTACCACCAAGTGCTATCTGCTCAAGTGATCCATCTTCTTCTCGAGTAATCACGTAGATGGAGCGTCGCCGAGCAGCAAAGGTGGTCGGAGCAGTGATAGACCAAAATACAGGATCTTCAGCGTACTCCCGCATCGAAAGAATCCACATATTCACATCATATTCGGCCATGAGCTGAGGAAGGACCGTCTCCATGCGCATCTCCAGCCATGCCTGCTGTTCAAGAGCTTGTTCTCTTAAAGATGGGAGAGGGTGGATGCGAGCTGGAGCCTCTTCGGGAACCTTAGCTGGCGCTTGAGCTTGGAGCATACTCGGTGCTAAACACAATACGAGGAGGGTAGCTGAGGGCAGCTTGAATTTCATTGATCGTGCTCCGGTCAACTTCTGATATGGTCTAATGGCCGCAAGAAGCTATCCACCAGAACTAACCGTCGCCACGGGGTTGGTTACCCACCCATAGCCTGGTGGATGGGCATCGTACCTAGGGGAGATCAGGAAGTCCCAGAAACTCTTGAGCCCAGCAAGAACTCATTGCGGACCGGCCGTACGAACCTCGCCTGGCACTTGATTTGAAAATTGCTCAAAGTTCTCCCGGAACATTCCAGCCAGCCTGGATGCTGCAATGTCATACTCATCGGGATTGTCCCATGTTTTCCTAGGGCTAAGAACTTCAGTAGGCACCCCTGAGATCACTGTGGGTACGGCAAGTCCGAAGACCGGGTCCGTATCAAATTCTCCCTTATCTAGCTCACCGCTGAGTGCGGCATTCACCATTGTCCGCGTGTAGGAGAGTTTCATTCGACTACCAAAACCGTAGCCACCTCCCGACCAGCCAGTATTCACCAGCCAAACAGTAGCTCTATGCTCCCTAAGTTTTTCCCCCAACATCTCTGCATAGACACCTGGATGTCTGGGCAGGAATGGAGCTCCAAAACAGGCGCTGAAAGTGGCCTTGGGTTCTGTTACACCGCGTTCCGTCCCTGCAACCTTAGCAGTATAACCAGAGAGAAAATGGTACATCGCCTGTTCAGGTGTCAGTTGGGAGATCGGGGGAAGCACCCCAAATGCATCAGCAGTAAGAAACACAACGTTACTGGGGTGGACTGCCCGGCTTGGAATCACAGCATTAGGAATATAGTGGATGGGATATGAGGCCCTCGTATTCTCCGTTATCGAACCGTTATCAAAATCTATCTCTAGGGTTGCCTCATCTAACACCACATTCTCTAAAATCGTGCCAAACATTTGAGTGGCTTGGAAGATTTCAGGCTCACCCTCGGGCGAAAGACGAATCGTCTTTGCGTAACAACCACCTTCAAAATTAAAAACCCCGTCACCACCCCAGCCGTGCTCATCGTCACCGATTAACCCTCGGGCAGCATCAGCTGAAAGGGTTGTCTTTCCAGTACCTGATAGGCCAAAGAAAAGTGCTACATCACCTGCCGAGCCCACATTTGCCGAGCAGTGCATTGGGAGCACCCTAGACTCTGGGAGCATGTGGTTGAGTACAGAGAAAATCGACTTCTTGATTTCACCCGCATATCGACTACCCGTTATCAGCACCTCTCGTGCTGAGAAATTCACCACGATAGCCGTATTAGACACTGTACCATGGCGTTTAGGATCAGCCTTAAGATGCGGAGCATGCAATACGGTAAAATCTGGCCTAAACTCAACCAATTGATCCGATCCCAGACGGAGAAACATGTTGTGTGCAAAGAGGGCGTGCCATGGGCTCTCGCTAACAACGCGCACATTAATACCGTGTTCTTCATCCGCACCGGCACGTGCATCATGAACAAAGAGATCCTGGTCATTCAAATAAGCGATGACCTCCTGCCGCAACGCGCTGTAATGATCTGGGCTAATTGGCACATTCACATTGCCCCAGTCTACCGATTCCTCCGTAAGTTCATCACGCACGACAAAGCGATCATTCGGTGAACGTCCGGTGTGAGGCGCAGTAACCGTTGCAATGGCACCCATGTGAACTAGCTGACCATCTCCGCGAGCGAATGACTCCTCATATAGGCGGGCGGGCGAGAGATTCCAGAAGATCGCTCCTCCTGGATTCAGGCCATGGTTCCTAAGGTTGCGCAAGTCTGATTGTGCTAAGTCTTCTGGCATGGAATGAAGTAATTGTTGGGGATCCCTGGAGACCCTATCCGCTGGGAAACAGGCACAAGAACAAAAAACCCGGACGAGACTCGTCCGAGAAGGAGTCAAATGTGCTTATTTCTTGCCTGCCAGTCTACCGATGCAATCGTAGATAGGTTGAGAATGTCCTGAACAGCACACCCCCGCTGTAGGATATGAACCGGCTTATCCATACCCAAAAGCACTGGCCCGATCGCATCTGCACCTCCTAATTGATCTAAGAGTTTATAAGCAACATTCGCAGCTGAGAGCCGTGGGAATACGAGTACGTTGGCCGGACCACTTAGATGCGTGAATGGATAAACTTCGCTCAATTTTATCCCATCAATCGCCGTGTCTGCCTGCATCTCTCCATCAATCTCCAGTTCAGGATTACTCTCCCGGACCATATCTATAGCTAGGGCTATCCGGCGGGCTTCGTTATGGCTACTGGATGCAAAATTAGAAAAACTCACCATCGCAACTCGTGGCTGAATCCCTAAATCTTGAACAAATGCAGCAGTCTGGAGCGCAATGTCACGCAACGTTTCAGCATCAGGATCAATGTTCACTGTGGTATCCGTAAAGAAGAGCAACTCTCTCCCTGGAAATGCCAACATGTAGAATCCGGAAACCTTAGATATACCAGCCGCACGACCGACAACCTGCAAAGCGGGACGAAGGGTTTCTGTATAACTAGCCTCGATCCCAGTAACCATAGCATCGACCTCTCCAGCCTCAAGCATGCTTGCTGCGAAGTAAATCGGCTTGTACAGACTCCATTGAGCCTCAGCTAAAGTGAGACCGCGCCGAGCTCTGCGCTTAAACAGCGTCTGGGCAAAATCATATCTCTTCTCTGTGCACGTAGCTGCATAGAGAATCTCAACACCCCCCAGATCAACTCCAAGTATGTCTGCTTTCTCCTGAACCCGTGGTGGACGACCAAGTAATATCGGCGTGCAAATGCCATCTTCTTTCATCTGGGAGGCCGCCAGAATGACGTTGTCGTTGTGTCCTTCCGGGAAAACAATCTTGGCCGGATTTCTGCGTGCCCGTGTAGTCATCCACCTCATAACTTCACGACCCGGCCCCAGTGAAGCCCGAAGCCGGTCTACATATTCATCTAGGTCGACTGTAACGCGCGCCACTCCAGTTTCCATGGCTGCCTTAGCGACAGCCGGAGCAACGTGGAATAATACCCGATGGTCAAAAGGCTTAGGGATCAAATATTCTTTGCCAAAACTCATCTCTGAGCCTTCATACGCTCCGCGAACGGTGTCTGGCACCTGCGTTCGCGCTAATTCAGCAAGTGCATGCGTCGCAGCAAGCATCATTTCCTGATTGATCCCTCTAGCTCGCACATCCAAAGCGCCTCGAAAAATGAAAGGGAAACCCAGTACGTTATTAACCTGATTGGGATAATCAGAGCGACCAGTTGCTATGACTGCATCGTCTCGAACCTCCAGGATCTCCTCAGGTAGGATCTCGGGGTCCGGATTAGCTAAGGCGAAGATGATGGGGTCAGTTGCCATGGACACGACCATCTCTTTCGTGACAGCTCCTTTTGCAGATAAACCGATGCATACGTCTGCACCTGCCATCGCATCCCTAAGGGTGCGATGGCTTGTCTTTGCCGCAAATACTGCCTTGTATTTGCTTAGATCTTCACGACCCTCATGTATTACACCTTTTGAGTCACATATGAGGATATTGTCCAACGTCATGCCGATACGAAGTAAATGCTTTGCCGTAGACAGTGCAGAGGCACCAGCTCCACTAAATACCACTTTCACTCGCTCAATCTTTTTCCCGACGATGTCCAAAGCATTCATAAGGGCAGCAGCCGTAATAATCGCTGTGCCATGTTGGTCGTCATGAAAGACTGGAATATCCAAATTATTAGCCAGCACTTCTTCGATCTCGAAGCATGCCGGAGCAGCGATATCTTCAAGGTTTATGCCGCCGACTGTTGGCTCTAGCAACTCGCAAAAGCGGATTACTTCCTCTGGATTTTCAGACGCAACCTCTATGTCGAAAACATCGATCCCCGCGAATCTCTTAAAGAGAACTCCCTTTCCCTCCATCACAGGTTTAGCTGCCAAGGGGCCTATGTTACCAAGCCCTAGAACCGCCGTCCCGTTTGAAACCACAGCTACTAGGTTCCCACGAGCGGTGTACTTGAATACATCATCCGGGTTTGAGTGGATCTCAAGGCAAGGTTCAGCAACCCCAGGTGAATACGCGAGCGCTAGGTCTCGCTGGGTAGCTACCGACTTAGTTGGCACAACCTCAATCTTGCCAGGTCGACCCCTTTCATGATACTCGAGAGCATCTTTTTTGCTCTTTGCCATATAGGGAGCCTCCAGTACAGGGGCGGACCTTGACGGACAGTGAAGCGTACAGAAGCGCTAAGGATTGCGTCTCATGAGACACTGCACAACTCGAACGGCCTAGTCTCACATGGAAAAAGCTCATCGGAGCGCTGTCAGGGTGCTAGTTGGCATACTCAGTACGATGCTCTTTTCATCAGCAGATCTTGGGGCACAAGATGTCGGACCCGACAGTGTATGTGAATTGGGCCGTGTGACGAATATCGTTGTGGATAACCGTCCTATTTTCCAGTTGGAAACATTGGAAGAAGGCAGTCCTCTGCGTTGGGTATACCGGCTTGCGAACGCTCTCCACATAACCACGCGCCAGAGCTTCATACTGAGAGAGATTTTATTCGACGAGAATGATTGTCTCGATCCATTTTTGCTTGAGGAATCCGGCAGGATTCTGAGGCAGTACCCTTTTATCGCAAATGCAGATGTTGTCCCGGTGGAGCAACCAGACGGAACATATCAGGTTCGTATCAACACTCAGGATGAGTGGACGACCAAGTTTGACTTGGGAATCTCAATCGATCAGGGATTACAATTAGAGCGGATTGAGCTAACCGAAGAGAACCTTTTCGGTCAGGGCATCTTGGCTGAAGGATACTTTGCTCGAAGAAGAGAACAGCGTGACGCTGGCTTCTTAATTCAGCAGCCTCGTTTGTTCGGTACCAGAACAGATGCTCTTTTCGGATACGGTCGAACCCGAGTGGGCAACTTCCTCGAGCAAGAACTAGCATATCCCTTTGTAGGGGAGGTCGGCAGGTTTGCGGGACGAGAAGCTTACCGCCAACGTGACCAACTCTATACGTACGCGACAGGTAATCCGGTTGACCTCACTCAAGTGCTGCTTCCTCTCCAGGAAGAGTGGCTAGAGATATCTCTAGCCACGAGGTTTGGGCGGCCTGGCCGTCTTGGACTTCTAGGTCTGGGCTTGTCACGCGACCGAGTCGAGTTTGATGGCTTCCCTAATGATGTCGAAGTGGTGCTAGACAATGACTTCAGCAACACTTTTCCCGGCTCGGATCAAACTCGAGAAATACTAGGGTCACAGATTAATGCTTCAGCGACCACCCGTGTTAATGTTATGCTGGGTTTGCGCCAGATCCGATACATTCGTCCCGCACGCCTTGATACTCACGCGGAAGTGATCGACGTACCCTTAGGCATAGATCTCGGCCTAACCGTTGGACGAAGCATCCCAGCATTTCGGGTCACGGGTCTTGAGAGCCATGACGATGTTTTCACCCGCTTTCGCATATTTGCCGGACACAATTCTAGTCAGATATTCACGTTCCTTAATATCGGAGGCCAAGGCCGACACTCGTTCAAAAATGACGGATGGCGAGACCTCTTCGCTACAGCTGATCTCTACATGTATCTACGTACCGGAGCCTCGTCTGCACACACATTATTCTTCCGCTCGTCCGCCACAGGGGGATGGTCAGTCGAAACCCCCTTTCAGCTCACACTTGGTGGCCGTGAAGCCGTTCGAGGCTTTTATGAGGATGACATTCCTGGCGGCCGACGTGTCCTCTTTACCCTTGAAGACCGCATCTTCTTAAAATGGCCTTCTCCTGATGTAGTCGATTTTGGTTTTACGCTCTTTGCGGATGCCGGGCGGATGTGGGCTGGAGAAGTGCCCTATGGCGATGATAGTGGATGGCGTGGTTCAGTCGGCTTCGGATTACGAATGGGGTTTCCCGCAAGCACCCGCGCCGTGGGACGCATCGACCTTGCTTTTCCGATCAACGATCCCTTAAGCAGGGGTCCAGTGTTCCGGGTCACCCTAATCGAGCTACTCGGAATTGGCTCTGGGTTCACGGATTCCCAGCTTAAAAAGGCTCTCCGAAACCCGGTGGGACCCGACTTATTTCTTACTCCAATGCGCTAGAATCTCAGCAGAGCCTTATGAGACCTAGAACGGCGTATACAGAAACACCTTTGACCTCGCAAACAGATTTTTATAGGTTCAGAGCCCCCTAAAGGGATTTCCTGGCTGGTTCCTCTAACCCCGATAGCCCAATCACTGCAAGGGTTGCCAGGGTTGGCTTAGCTTGGTCAGCCATCAGCGCTCCTCCAGAGTGGGATGATCGCAAACATATGTTTACTTCCTCCCGTGGTTTGGATTCCTTTGATCAGTATCTGCAGGATGTCGAAAAATACCCGTTAATTCAGGACCCGCGAGAGGAACGGGAGCTTGCCCGACGTGCGCGGGTAGGAGACAAGGAGGCCGCTGAAAGGCTTGTCACAGCGAATCTTCGCTTCGTCATCTCTTATGTGAAGAAATATCAAGGCCGTGGCCTTGGACTCGCAGAACTTGTCTGCATTGGTAACGAGGGCCTGTTGAAGGCGGTTAAGAAATTCGACCCTGACAAGGGCGTGAAGTTTATCTCCTACGCTGTCTGGTGGATCCGGCAGACAGTACTTCAGGCGCTGGCCGAACAAACTCGCTCTGTCCGTATACCGCTGAATCAGAACTCCAATCTTGCGAAACTTGCACGTACAAATACTCAACTAACACAATCACTCGGTCGTACTCCAACCGATGCCGAAATCGCTAAAACAATGGAGGAACCGGTTGAGACTATCCGAGCTCTCCGGCGCGTGGCGGCATCAGAATTAAGCCTTGACGCCCCGATCGACCGAGGTGACCGGGACAGTGCTAGCTTCGGAGAGCGTTTCTCGGGAACCGAGGCAGCTGACATTGAGGAAGACGTAGAAGCAATCGCTCGTCGAGACTTCCTTGAGACTATGTTCGATGAGTACTTGACTGAGCGAGAACGAAAAATTCTTTATTTGTATTACGGGCTCGATGATGGTGAAGAAAGAACCCTTGAGGAAATTGGATCGCTCCTGGGTGTGACGCGTGAGCGGATTAGGCAGATTCGTAACCGAGCTTTCGAAAAACTCCGGGATAGTGCCCAGGGTGACTCTCTATCCGGATTCTGGGCCCCGAACTGACCCTGAACTGACTTTAGATTAAATGAGTCCTTTGTAGAAAGGGCCTCGTCCTGTTGGGCGCGGCCCTTTTCTTTGTCTTTGAGTATTGTGACTGACAGCAACGAAACAACCCAGCCTCATATACAGGACAGACGCTGCGGGGGATCAACCGCTTACGATCATCTTATATGAGCCGACTAACTTTCCGCTGCTATAGTATCAATCCTTACATTCGTACCAGGTGCTCCCAACACCCGATTCCGCCACTAGCGGAACGTTCAACTCCACAGCTGCTTCCATTTGCTTCACTACAAGGTTGCGGGTTTCCTCAATGTCATCCTGAGGCACCTCAAGAAGCAGCTCATCATGAACTTGTAGTAGCATTTTTGCTTCACTATTTGCTGACCCCAGGGCTTCGTGGACATCAAGCATTGCCTGTTTCATCAAATCGGCTGCCGTCCCCTGTATGGGCGTATTCTGGGCTACACGTTCACCAAACTGCCTGATGCTCCAATTACTCGCTTGAAGTTCTGGCACGTAGCGGCGGCGGCCCATAAGTGTTTCGACATAGCCCACCTCTCTCGCCATATCGATTTGGGCATCAAAGAATTTCCGGACACTATTAAACCGCTCGAAATACATCTCAATAAACTCGCGAGCTTCATCTCGTGAAATACCGAGGCGATTAGCTAAGGAGAACGCTCCCTGCCCATACAGCGTAGCGAAACTTACGGTCTTCGCCTGCCCTCTCATCTCCGGTGTTACCTCCTCAACCGGAATACCAAAAATCACTGCTGCGGTCTGCCTGTGTACATCGACACCTTCTTTAAAGGCACCTACAAATGCGTCGTCGCCCGAAAAGTGTGCTAGCACGCGCAGTTCGATTTGGGAGTAATCAACTGCTAGGAACACACTGCCTGGGCCTGCAATAAAGCCTTTGCGGATTTCCCGGCCTATCTCAGTCCGAATTGGAATATTTTGAAGGTTGGGATCACTCGAAGACAGCCTGCCTGTTGTAGTTACAGCTTGATTGAAGCTGGTGTGGATCCGACCGGTTTCTCCATGCACGAGTTGAGGTAGGGCGTCCACATACGTGGAACGGAGTTTCTCGAGTTCTCGGTAGTCAATCATTAACCGTGGCAGAACATGACCCTGAGTTGCCAGTTCCTCCAGGACCGAAGCATCAGTAGAAGGCCCTGTTTTGGTCTTCTTGATAATTGGGAGATTCAGATCCTCAAAGAGAACCTGCCTAAGCTGATGAGTGGAATTCAAATTGAACTCACCGCCAGCGTGCTTGAAGATGTCTTCTCCTATGAGGTCAAGCTCCCGTACTAACTTGGAATGCATCGCCTTGAAAAAGTCGCGGTCGATCTCTATCCCTACTAATTCCATGTTGACTAAAACGGGAATGAGTGGCACCTCCAGGTCTGCCATGAGGTCACTTAGCGAGCGCTCTTCTAGGCGCTGTTGGAAATGTTTAGCTAATCCGAGTACAACATCCGCTACCTCGCACAGATAATGCCCGGCCTGTTCTATGGGTATATCCGAGAACGGTCTCTGACTCCTTCGACTGCCAACCAGATCTTTGCGGTCACAGATTGTACGGGACAGTTCTTTGAAGGCGAGCGAAGCAACCCCGTGATCCCGACTCCCTGGGTCGAATAAATAACTCGCTATCATCACATCAAAGGAGAGACCACGCAGCTTTACCCCCGCCCGTGCTAATAAAAGAGCTGTCCGTTTCAGATCATGGCCAACCTTCTCTATCTCAGGATCTTCTAAGATCCCCTTGATTTCAGACATCTCCCTACTATCCAGACCAGATAGGTTCTCCACTGCCTCCTGATTTTCACCTTCTAAGGTCAACTCGAACGCTTTCTGGTGGCCAAATGGGAGGTAACTCGCAACACCGCTCTTGGTCGAGAAAGCAAGTGACACCAAGTCCCCAACAAGCGGGTCCTTGGTCGTAAACTCTGAGGCAATGGCAACTCGTCCGGATGCACGGATATCCTCAATAAGATCCGTCAAGTCAGATTGGAGATCTAGAATTTGATAGGAAGCATCATTCTTCCGCGGCTCTTCCTCGCTACTTTCCGTATCCGAATTAGCTGCGGCTGAAAACTGTTCGGTGAGCCGACGAAACCCCAGTTCAGCAAAGACATCTCGGAGCGCGGCATTATTGGGTTCTTTGACCTTCAATGATTCGAGGTCTAACGGAACATCGAGGTCAGTCATGATCGTAACCAGCCTCTTTGACAAACGAACTTTCTCAGCATTTTCTTGAAGGGACTTGGAAGCCCTTGGGGGCTTAAGCTCCTCCGCATGAGCAATGAGTTCTTCTATGTCCTCATAGTGTTGCAACAGAGATTCAGCAGTCTTTTTACCTATGCCCGGGGCACCTGGAACATTATCTGAAGAATCTCCAACTAGAGCTAAGTAATCTGCCACCTGGGAAGGTGGAATCCCGAACTTGTCGCTTGCGTTATCCTCTGTCACCCATTCAGAGGCCACCCCTGTCGCGCCGCCTCGTCCCGGATTCAAAAGGTGGATTCCCGGACCAATAAGCTGATAAAAATCCTTGTCACCTGAAACAATCACTGCTTCGAGGCCCTGGTCTACAGCTTTCATGGCAAGTGTACCAATGACATCATCGGCCTCATATCCTTCAAGTTCTACGACCGGATCATTAAAGCCATCTAGGATATCTCTTATGCGGCCTAGGCTTGCACGAAGATCATCGGGCATCTTCTCTCGTGTGGCCTTGTATTCCGGATATTCGATATCACGGAACGACATACCTGCATCAAAAACCACAGCTAAGTAGTCAGGGTCGAAATTCTCACGTATGTCTAGCAAGAAACGGGTGAAGCCAAAGGGTGCAGAAGTATTCTCGCCTGCCGCATTCGTAAGCGGCCTCTTGATAAACGCGAAATAGGAGCGGTAGATCAGCGCGTAAGCGTCAACCAGGAAGATCCGAGGGGCGTCCTTGGAGGGGATACTCAAGAAAGAAGATCGTCTTTGAAGAAGTCTCTTCTCGGCTGGGAAACGAGAGGGTTAAGTGCTATAGCCCAAGAATTTTCATATCGGAATAACATTATAGGCCTGGAGACCGAGATCCGATTCTCCGAGCTCGAATTCCACCTCTTCCCCTTCCTGTAGCGTCCGAAATCCTTCACTAAGGATCGCAGAGAAGTGAACAAATAAGTCATTGCCGTCAGTGTGCTCGATGAATCCATACCCTTTCGTGTCGTTGAACCATTTAACCGTCCCTTTCACACAGCTTCCTCCGTATTGAATTGATCATAAGCGGTACGATCACTAAGCACCTCACCTTAGAACGCACTAGGAGTGGCCGCAAGCTGATCTGAGCCTAGCTACAGAAAGGCACAGTGAGCGTTCATGTTTCGGGAACTAGCGAGGTCAATTTTGTCCATAAAGAACCCGATAAATCCCAAGGTTTCTCCTGACATTCTTGACGTAACCCCTGGTCTCGACAAACGGAATACGCTCGGTAAAACGGAGTAAATCAGAGATTTCTGGATACTGCTTCCACCGAGTCGCTCTAGTTGGACCAGCGTTGTATGCCGAAAGAATAAGAGGAAGAACGCCATCGTAACGGGCACTCATCTCCTTAAAATACGCAGCCCCTAGATGTAGGCTAACTTCAGGTGATGCTAAGTGCGCCTCCTGGAAGTCTGAGGGCCCGTGTACTCGTGCAAGTTGAGCACCTGTCGGCGGCATGACCTGCATTAGTCCAATTGCTCCAGCTCGACTGACTATGTCAGCCTTGAATGCGGATTCTTGCCGGATGATTGCCGCAAGAGTGATCGGATCCACACCCCACTCCATCGCCTCTCTTCGGATCAAGTCGAGATAGGGAAGAGGGAAGGCAACACGAATCAGCCGGGAGTCCCACTCATATCCTTCATCACGCAACGCCCAGCCCAAGTTGATTCCATCGATCGTGCGACCTCGGGCAATTAGGCCTTCGGCTAACCCCAGCATATCGTTCTTGGACATTCTTGCTATTGCTATGAGTCTGTTCACCTCCGCAGCAGCAGCCTGTTCAAGTCCTGCTTCAGCGAACAAGTCGATATCGCTGAGCCCTCTGTTCAACCATGGTGGGACAGCAGGATCATCTGCATCTGAAACATTCATCGTGTATAACTCACCGAGGAGCTCAGCTCCTATCACTGCATAGTATGAAACAGGGTCCCGGGTTGTGATCTGTCGAATATGCTTTTCGGCAGCGGTAGTATCACCCAACTCCATACGCATTCGCCCAGCCCAGTATGATGCTTCTTGCCAGCGTCGTCCCTCAGGAAAATCGTCCAAATATCCCTCGAAAACTCCTGCAGCTCTTTCTCTATCCGAACGCCCTAAGTAGATCTGGCCTGAACGCATCCTAGCCTGTCCAGCTCGAGCATGGCTTCGAGCGTTAGCACTTAAGACAGTATATTGGCGCAATGCCGAGTCTAGTTCACCCCGACTATCAGCCTGGCTGGCTTGTGACCAAGCTACTTCTGCGGCTTCCGAACTATTCGGATGCTCTTCGATCAGCCAACGCCTGAGCGTCCGAACATGTTCATCTAGCCCCTGTCTTCTTCGGAGCTGGGCCCACAATTCAAGGTTGCGCCCACCGATACGATCATCTGTGGTCACGTCTCGAATTGCTCGAAATTCTTGAATCGCTTCTTCCTGTCTGGCTTGTACGGTCCCCATAAGTCGCGCACGCTCGACACGCATCGGCAGGGGCACCGACATCCCGTCTACCGTATTCGCAGAAAGGGCTACAACTCTATCGTACCCCATAAGAGCGCGACGTCCGTCACCCGCACGATCGAGTATGCGCGCAAGTTCAAGAGTCAACTCCCGATTGGTATTTCCCAGATCAAACAGTTGAGCTGCAGCTCGATCGCGAAAAGTGCCAGGAGCTTCTTCTAAGCCTTCCAATAACAGTCCGCGTGCTGTAGCTGTATCCCCGCCAGCTAGGAGAAGCTCCGCTAACTCTATCCCTGCAGTTGCCCGATGGTCACCAGTAAGCTGTTGGTATGCTTCACGAAAAGCTTCAGTCGCCCCGATCACATCCCCTGCTTCGAACAAGGCATCCGGTAAGAGACGCCAGCTGGAAAGTCGGGCTAGGGGCTGCTCTATCATGCCTAGAAGGTCTTCCACGGACGATACGTTCCCGTCCCGGGCTTCTCCCAAGGCTATTTCTAGCGCAGTCCAACTCTGAGCACCCAAGTGTGGCTCGAGTTGACGTAAACTGACGAAAGAAGCCTCTCGTTCACCAGACTTCCATAGACTTAGAGTCCGCCTCGCAATAGACGCATGATGTCTGGTTGTTCCTGACAAACCGAGGTCCACATAGCGACCATATGACTCAGCCGCCTCTTCCCACTGTCCCTGGGCCTCCCAGGCTCTACCAAGTAGATAGAGCCCAATGGCACCTGACTCTTCAGGCAACCATTCGGCCCCATCCAAGAGTTCAGCTACAGCTAACCAATTCCCCCAACCAGCTTCGGCTCGGGCAAGAAGAAGTACATCTTCAGGCCCCCCGGCTGCAGCTTCCTCCTCTCGGAGCATTCGAGCAGCATGCCAAAACCGGCCAGCTTCAAACTCAACCAGTGCGGAGTCTGTTGGTGATAACAGGAAGGAACGATAGGAACTGTCTTGGGGAGTGATTGCTCCAACTGCAGCACTCATAATCATGACAACCGGGAACGCTCTCAGCATCGACGCATCCAAAAACTCCGGGCTAGAACCATTACATCGTTAATGACTGTTGAGCCTTCTCACCATAGAAAACAATAAAAAAAGAGGCCACCCCCAAACGGGGTGGCCTCTTTTCACTCAGTCCTTTACGACCGTCAGCCAAATATACTACTTCGACATTGCATGCAAGGTATCAACCATCTTTTGGGCTGATTCTTCCATATCGATCACTATACCATCGATGAAGGAGACAAAATAATTGTGCCCGATCGATACCGGGATAGCGATGGCAAGACCAGCTGCTGTCGTCAATAACGCGACCTTAATACCTCCAGCAACCAAAGTTGCCTCAACTTCACCCGCAGCCTCAATCGATTGGAAGGCGATAATCATGCCAATCACCGTGCCTAGGAAGCCTAGTAGCGGAGCAATCGTCGAGAGCGTCGCAAGTATTACGAGTCCACTTTCGAGTTTGCTCATCTCGATCAAGCCTTGGTTTTCAATCGCCTTCATCACGCGATCGGTACCTTCTTCACTCCGCTCAAGGCCAGCATACAGGATGTTGGCTGCCGGAGCGTCCGTGTCGCGGGTCAACTCAAGGGCTTCACGGATCTGTTGCTGTGTGAGCAGTTCATCCACATCCCTGAGAACTTGGCGTGTTTTTGCGGCGATCATCCATAGCCTGATGAACTTCCAGATGATGACCAAGATCCCGAGAACTAGACAAGCAGCTAGGGGCACCCGCATGAATCCGGTGTCTGCCCATAGTTGACTCAACTGCTCCGACATAGAAGCATCTGTGCCCTCTAGGCCTGGAATCTGAAGAAACGCACTGTACAACTGAATCACCAAACCAACCTCCTAGGAAAGTCTTGCTGGTTCGCAGTACAGCGCGCTTCCACTAAGCAAACAGGGGAAGGGCGTGCAGCTACGAGGCCCCGATTATGGCTTAAATCCCTTAAGAGTGTCAAGCCCTAAATCTCCTACCGAGGGATCCGCCTTCGGATAGATCACCGTCTCCATGTCCACCCCGCTTGACTATAGCGCTGTCGCTCAAGCCGACCTGCCTCATTGCACTCTCCTGACAGGTACTGTCCTTCTTCCCAAGAACCCCCTAGAACATGCTTTAGTCCCTCAATGACGCTGAAGATAACTTGATCCTGGTGAACTACTCCCAGCATTGACCGAAGTGTCGCGGGGTGAACCGTGTCGTGAAGCTTACCAGTAAGTTGATTGAGTAGTGATTGGTCTCCGTCGATAATGATCGAGCCGTGCTGGAGGAGAGCGTCTCCCACCCGCAGTTGTGCACTGCCCACCAACTTCCTTTCATTCGCTATAATCTCTCCCGGGGCCGGAACCCCAAAGCAGGCACCAGCGTCTGGAGATAACGTCTCACCATGATCAGTAACGGTGACGGCAGCTCCAATTGATGAAAGTCCTTCTGTTAAACCACGATTGATCTCTACGTAAGAGGCCCTGGGCCCACCGAGTGCGCGGACCGGCACAACAATCGCGTATGTAACCTCATTAGAGTGTAAAACGGCTCTGCCACCGCTCGGCCTTCTTACAAATTCGATCCCCTGATCAGCTGCCTTGGCTCGGTCATACAGGCCTCTGGCAGGTTCGTTTCTGCCAAAGGACACGGTCGCTTCAATCCAAGAGTAGAGGCGCAGCACCCCCTGGCCCTGCTGGGAGCAAACGGCAAGCGCATGGTCAAGCGCCATGTTATATGACCCTGTGCGTGGACCATCCCGAATGACACGCCACCGGAGACCGGAACTCATAGGCTTATCTGTCACCCTAAAACTCGAAAACAGCTCCTGGTTGCATCACCTGGACATCGGCTAGACCACCAACCGCATCGACAAAGGCACTAACGTCCTGTTCGATCGGAGGCCACGTGTCATAGTGAAACGGGATCACAACAGAAGGCTCTATGAATTCGACCGCAGTCACTGCATCGCTTGGACCCATGGTGAACCGATCCCCAATAGGCAGGGCTGCTACATCTACTTTCCCCTTGAGGAGTTGCATTTCAGTCGATAAGCCTGTGTCGCCAGCATAATAAAAGCGCTGACCCTCACCCAAATTGATCAAGAACCCGCCGGGTACCGTTGTAAACCCTTCAGCTCCCGGAAGATCAAGTTTCCCGCCATGCAAGGCCGGGGTCATCTTCACATAGCCAAATGGATAACTGACTCCACCACCGATATGGTGAGGACTCACAGGACATCCATGCTTCTGTTCCATATAGCTGGCAATTTCGTATGATGCGATAATGGTTGCACCCGTCTGGATAGCTAATGGAATCAGATCCCCCACATGGTCATGATGACCATGTGTGACCAAAATAAAGTCAGCTTCGAGATCTTCCGAGGTGACTTCGGTCACCGGATTATCCGCAAGGAAGGGATCTATCACTAACCTGGCACCATGGTCCGTCTGTAGCGTGAAGGTTGAGTGACCTATGAAGGTTAGTGTCGCCATATAACTCCTTGTGGTATCAAAGTTCTGAACGAGTGGACTTGTGTACTCAGAAACGCATCATAAGACGCATGCTAATCAGATTAGAGCACGTTTTCTAGGAAACAAGCGATAGGGCGCATTTATGACGACTAACTGATACAGTACTCCTAGCCCGCAGCAGCATCCTCATAATGATCAATCGGTGGGCACGCGCACATAAGATTTCGATCTCCGTATGCATTATCCACTCGTCTTACATGCGGCCAAAACTTGAAATCCCGCGTCCATGCGGCCGGGTATGCTGCCTTCGAGCGAGAATAGGCATGACCCCAGTCGTCAGCGGTGACCATCAGAGCCGTATGGGGTGCGTTCTTCAGCGGGTTATCAATCGGATCCGCGACCCCCATTTCCACTTCTCGGATCTCCTCACGAATCGAGATCAGTGCATCCACTAGCCGATCGAGTTCCTGCTTTGGCTCGCTCTCAGTGGGTTCAATCATGATGGTGCCAATCACCGGGAAAGACACAGTAGGTGCATGGAACCCATAATCAATCAATCTCTTTGCCACATCTTCTTCAGTTATACCTGTCTCTCGCTTGAGTGGTCTTAGGTCAATAATGAACTCGTGCGCCACCAGACCATGTTCGCCCCTATATAGGACTTCAAAATGAGGCTCGATGCGCTTCGCCATGTAGTTAGCACCAAGTATCGCCAACTCCGAAGCATGTCGTACTCCTCTGGAGCCCAACATCGAGATATATGCCCATGATATCGTCAGAATGCTCGCACTTCCCCAAGCGGCTGATGAAACTGGACCGATCGCCTTTTCACCCCCAACCCGATGGATTGGATGACCTGGGAGGTATGGAGCTAGCTTCGCATTAACACAGATTGGCCCCATCCCCGGGCCACCGCCACCGTGAGGGATCGCAAAAGTTTTATGCAGGTTGATATGGCAGACATCCGCACCATAATCACCAGGCCGCGCAAGGCCAACCTGCGCATTGAGGTTTGCCCCATCTAGATAAACAAGGCCACCATTGGCATGAACGATCTGACAAACATCCTTGATTTGCTCTTCAAAGACTCCGTGTGTGGAGGGATAAGTGACCATAATTGCAGAAAGTTCAGGGGCATACTCTGTGGCCTTAGCCTCAAGGTCGGCAAGGTCGATCGTACCGTCTTCGCTGCTCTTAACAACCACGACTTTCATACCTGCCATTACTGCACTCGCTGGGTTTGTGCCGTGAGCTGATGCAGGAATCAGGCACACTCCCCGGTGACCTTCATTTTGATCTTCATGGTAGGCCCGAATCACCAGAAGGCCCGCGTATTCACCCTGGGCTCCTGAGTTCGGTTGAAGTGATGTTGCCGTAAAACCAGTGATCTGAGCCAACCAATGCTCAAGATCTGAGAAGATGATCTGATACCCCTCCATCTGATCAGAGGGTGCAAAAGGATGAATGCGACCTATGTCGGGCCAAGTAACACCCACCATTTGGCTTGTTGCATTGAGTTTCATAGTACAAGAACCAAGCGGTATCATACCCGCGTTAAGCGACAGGTCGCGGGACTCCAGCTTGTGCAGGTACCGAAGCATCTCGGTCTCTGAGTGATAGCGATTGAAGACTTCGTGTTCCAGATAAGGAGTTGTCCTGGAGGCCCAGTCTGGTAATTCGGATGGTCCAGACGTTGACGCTAGCTCGCCAGCATCAACGTCGTGTTCATTGCCAACCGAAAAAATCGAGAAAAGCTCGTCGACATCCGCAGGTGTCGTGACTTCATCTAGCGCAATACCGACTGTCCCGTCTTCAAAATCTCTGAGATTGATCCCATGTGAAACCGCACGGGCAAGTATGTCCTCCGCACCATCCATGGGACACACCCTAATTGTATCAAAAAATACTCTTGTAAGAATCTGGTGCCCGAGTGACTCAAGACCAGAAGCCAACACACTGGAAAGGGCTCGGATGCGCTCAGCGATACGCTTAATCCCTTCCGGACCGTGGTAAACCGCGTACGCTCCCGCCATAATCGCAAGTAAAACTTGCGCGGTACAAATATTTGACGTGGCGCGCTCCCGCCGAATGTGCTGTTCCCGTGTCTGGAGTGCCATCCGGAGTGCTGGGTTGCCATCTACATCTACAGAAACCCCGATGATGCGTCCAGGCATCTTGCGTTTGAAAGACTCTGTCGCCGCCATAAATGCCGCGTGCGGACCACCACAGCCAAGGGGGACACCAAAGCGCTGAGAGTTTCCAATTACCACATCTGCGCCCCATTCCCCAGGAGGAGTCAGAAGGGCCAGGGCCATCAGATCTGCGGCAACAACTACGAGTGATCCAGCTTCCTTTGCCCTAGAAACAAAGGGCTTATAATCGAGAACCTCACCATCCGTAGTTGGATACTGGAGTAATGCTCCAAATACCCCATCGTGTAGTTCAAAACTTGCATGGTCTCCAACCACAACTTCGACGCCAAGGGGCCATGCCCGGGTTTTCACGACCTCAATGGTCTGGGGATGGCAACGCTCTGAAACAAAAAAGGTATTCGAACTGGCGAGGCTCTCTCCGCGGGCCAGGTGCATAGCTTCGGCAGCCGCAGTGGCTTCATCAAGTAGTGACGCGTTCGCAATCGGTAGCCCGGTTAAGTCAATGATCATTGTCTGAAAATTCAGGAGTGCTTCCAGGCGCCCCTGGGCTATCTCAGCCTGATAAGGTGTATACTGGGTATACCAACCTGGGTTCTCCATGATATTCCGCAGGATCACACCAGGGACCAGAGTGTCACTGTACCCCATACCAAGGAATGAGCGGAAAACGCGGTTCTGAGAAGCAACAGAACGAAGGTGACTGATGAACTCCGCTTCGCTCAGCGCCGCCGGTAGATCAAGTTCCCCCTCCATCCGGATAGATTCTGGGATCGTTTCCCTTACCAGGTCTGTGAGCGAATCATAACCGACTTCTTCAAGCATCCCTGAGATGTCGGCCTGGGTTGGGCCGAGGTGTCGGGCTTCGAAATCGGGAGGAGGGTCAATAAAGGTCATGGGCTCCCCTGACACTCTGACTGAATCCTAGTCAGCTTATATGGTCCTCGTACCGATCTGCGTCCAGAAGGGCATCCAAGTCGCCTTCATCATCAACCCGAAGTTTGATCATCCAACCCTCACTGTATGGGTCGGAATTCACGAGAGAAGGATCATCGTCAAGAGCTATGTTGATCTCCATCACCTCACCAGATATAGGGCTATAAAGATCACTAACAGCCTTTACCGCCTCAATTGTTCCGAAAACTTCCATCTTTGAGAATGAAATTCCCGTGTCCGGTAGCTCAATATAGACAACATCACCGAGTTCCCCCTGAGCGTAATCAGTAATCCCAACGAAGAAGACTCCCTCCTCACTAGAAGGCCTCAAGTATTCGTGCTCTTCAGTGTATAGCAGGTCGCTAGGGATATCGGACATGCGATCTCTCGGACAGTGGGGTCTGAACTCGGAAGCCATCACGATGACGGGGTTTTGTCACAAGGTCAACCCTCTTCCCTTCCACTTCGTTGAACCCTTTCGGAGCCCCAGTTACCCGTGCTCTACCCTAGAGCCTAATCCTCGCCGGAACGCGCTTGTCACGCTGCTTCCGGCAGACCCAGTTTCAGGAGCGAGAGTCCTCAGTCACACAGTAACCGAAGTACTACCGCTAAGATTTGAAGATCAATATGATCTATGAGGATACTACGAACGTTCGACTACAACTTATTGCCGAGGCGCTCATAAAATGAGCTATCAAATGGCTGTGATCGGTTTCTGGGAGGTAGCTCTCATGCTAGGGGTCCTCATGATCTTCTTCGGTGCCAAGAAGCTGCCCCAATTGGCGAGGGGACTCGGCTCCGGAATTCGTAACTTCAAGGGCGAGTTGTCGGCACCTGCAGAAGAATCCAAGGATGGAGAGGAGTAACGAACAGGGACATCAACTGACAGCTGCCGTGAGTTACGACCTGCTTTCTCGTATCGCTATCGTTCTTGACCATCCCAAGAACGTGGTGAATATCGCCGGGGTCACCCGAGTTATGCAGAACTTTGGACTCAAGACACTCCGCCTGGTAAACCCTGAAGAGTTTGATGCTTATCGCATCGAAGGGATCGCTCACCGCAGTGCAGACCTCATCAGCGCGACGACGCTACACACTACGCTGCAGGATGCTGTAGGTGATGCTTCCTTTATCTTGGGCACAACTGGGCGGGCAAGAACTGCTGGGCGAAATTACATCAGGCCGCGTGAGGCTGGACCCCTCCTGGTGGAGCGAGCAGCAACAGGCACAGTGACAATCATCCTCGGTCGTGAAGACCGAGGTCTCACAAATGAAGCTCTGGATCTTTGCCATGCGGTGATGGTCATCCCAACCGACCCGGAACACCCTAGCCTTAACCTGGCCCAAGCTTGTCTTGTAGCTGCCTACGAAATCTTCCTCGCTGTAAGTGGTGGCGAACACTCCCTGCCCCAAGGGCGCCGAGCAAGTCGTCCCCCAACTCAGGACGAGCTAGAAGAGACCTACGCTGCCATAGAGACGGGGCTGCATCGCATCGAGTTCTTCAAGGCCCGAGAGCCTTCAGCAGTAATGCGTACGATCCGTACGATCGTATCACGTGCTACGCCTGACCTACGAGAAGCTCGACTTCTCGGGGCAATCGGTTACGAAATCGATCACTACATCAACCGAAAGCAAGCCGGACATGATCCAGATACAACTCCTTGAATCTATTTTCCAGAACAGCATTCGATGCCCTAACCCTCAATTCTAGTGAATGACAAACTAGGTACTAGCGAGATTCGTGAGTTGTTGGATTTTGCCGTAGAACTAGCACAGGATGCGGGGGCACTCACTCTAAAGTACTTCGGCGGCATCGTCGACGCAGATGCCAAGGGAGATGGTTCTCCCGTTACCGTTGCTGATCGGAAGGCCGAGAAACTGATTCGACAGAAAATCAAAGAGCGATTCCCCGGTGATTCAATTCTCGGTGAAGAATTCGGTGAATCTAATCAAGGTGCCCGAGTCCGATGGATTCTCGATCCAATAGACGCCACTCGATCTTTTACCAGGGGAGTCCCTTTGTTCGGGGTCCTTATCGCCGTAGAGGTAGACGGTGAGAGTGTTGTTGGGGTTGCTCATTTTCCAGCTCTTGAAGAGACCGTCGCGGCAGGCGCAGGTCACGGTTGCACCTGGAATGGTGAGTTATGCTCTGTGTCATCCGTCAGCTCACTGCCGCAATCCGTTGTTTGTACAACTGACATCGAAAGGATCCTAGCCCGCCCCGAAGGGACCGGATGGAGACGGCTACAACAGCGCGCTGCTTTCTCTCGCACCTGGGGGGACTGTTATGGCCATGCACTTGTTGCGACAGGGAGAATAGAGGCACAAGTGGATCCAATAATGGCACCCTGGGATGCTGGACCTTTTCTTACGATCCTGACAGAAGCGGGTGGTCGCTTCACAACACTTCAGGGACAGCCAACAATCCATGGAGGTTCAGGAGTTAGCTCGAATGGGATCCTTCATGAAGAGATACTTCAGGAATTAGTGGGCTAAGCCAACAAGTCAACTGTCTGCATTTAAGTGCGTACCAGCCCCTTGATGCTCTCTGAAACTCTCATTCGATAGTTGCTATTCAGCAGCAAGACCCACAGGGATTTCGGCTTCCCTAGTCTCGGGGTCGACCATCGGTTGCCACACTTGTATCGCTGGAAACGTTGCGAGAAACCATCGCACCGACCCTAGGTACAAACCTAAAAACATCAGCCCTATAAGAGGCTGCCAGATCGTGAAGACCGGATCTCCTCGGTGATGGAGCGACGGAGCAAGCATTACGTACCTTTCAAGCCACATGCCAACAAGAATGATGGAGGTGAAAAAAGCCAAGAGCACTGGCTTCGTCTTAGGTGTCCTCCCAATTAGCCCCGCAAAGGGAATCACAAAACACAGGAGGATGACCAATCCAGACAGACCGCCCCAAACCTCATCGGAGCGCCTAATGATCCATGCTTGCTCCCACGGAAGCTTACCATACCAAATGACTATATACTGGCTAAAGAATAGGTAAGTCCAAAAGACACAGAATGCGAAAGCCAACTTCCCTATGTCGTGGCGTTGCTGTAGGCCGATGTACCTGTGAAAATCCTCATGCTGCGTCCTCAGGTACACACTCCATAGCGCTGTCGCAGCTATGCCGATCCAGAATGCTCCCATGAAAAACCAGGGACCGAACATCGTGCTGAACCAGTGTGGCTCCAGAGACATGACCCAGTCATAGCTCAACATTGTCATGACTACCGCATAAATGATCACAAAAGCTGGGGCAATCACAGTCATGCGCTTATAGCTACGGACTTCCTCCTTTTCTTGACCCATCCAGCCCCGTGTCAGCAAAGCTTGCCAAGCTTCGCTCCTTTTGCCTTCAGTAAGCTGCTGGGCACTAAGGCCCATATCAGGGCGTAGAGCGAGGTAGACGAAGTACAGTGCCACCCCGAAGAGGAGGGCAAGCCCAAGAACGTTCCTGGTGATCAAGAATGGCATGTTGAGGTATGCTGCCTTGTTCTGGACGACAGGGTCGTCCGCCATCATCTCAATCCATGGGAAGTAGCTCTCGCCAAGGCTCAGCATGGGTAGCATGAGCAAGAAAGAGAACGGAAGAAACGCAACAAAAGACTGGCTAATCCGACGTATAGACCAGTTCCATTTTGCCTTTGTAATCCAGGTTGCAATCGCGAGCAAAAGGCCACCCATAGACACGCTCGTGAAGTACAGCCAGTTCGTGATGTAGCTAATCCAGGCGGCTTGGGGGTCCTGCAGCAATCTTATCACGAACGATACAAGCCCCACCACTATGAATGCACCAATCAAAAGATTGGCTTTCCTTGAGTGAGGAAGATGGCGCACTGAAATTTGATCCGGCACGTGAATGTGAGCCATTCCTATTCTCCTGCCGGCGGATTATCACCGGACATGCCATTCTCCGGCGCATTCCCCGCTTGCAGTTGGAGCTCCCTCACGTAGTTCACAATACTCCAGCGATCGAAGTGAGTGATTCGACTGCCATACTCTGGCATCAGTCCACGCCCCACACGGATCATGGCATAAAGGTACTGGTCACTGTATGCCGCTACCTGAGCACCCGAGAGGTTGTAGGCAGGTAGCATAGGGTGTTTGTCAGCGATGGATGCGTTTGCACCAACTCCATCCTCTCCGTGGCAAACTGAGCAGAACCTTGTATACAATTCCGCACCTCTCTCTCTCGATCGAGGATCGGTTGGATCAAGCGGATTACTAAGCCCTTGAACAACCAAGCTACCAATACCTGGAAGCCCGAGGTCCGCCTGGGTAAACCTTGGGACGCTCACTCCCTCGGGTTGTCCGATATTCACAACGCCGAAGTCTGTTGGATAATTTCCTGAGGAAAATGAGATAGAGTTTTCGGGTGAGGGTTGCGTGTTCTCATATGGGTCGAAAGAACGCTGATCACGCATTGACCTGCCGAAGATCAACACCATACCGTCATCAAGCGGCTTACAGCCACTTGAAGCAGCAATTGCTACTACGGCGAAAAATGCTCGGGGCAGCCATGAGCTAGTCATCAAGCTCGCCCTCTCTGAGTTCAATGGGCTGCTGTTCGTTCATGATCTGCCGCGCCTCTTCTAGGCTCTGGTGATTGCCTTCGACATAAACCCCATAGCGTCCTGAGCTGAATTCAGGATCGTATACAACTGTCGGCTTGATTGACGGGAGACGACTGAGAACGAAGAGCCCAATGATCGTAGCAAGCGCACCAAATAGGATCGTCAGTTCAAATGCGATGATTATGTAGGCGGGGATAGACACGATCGGCTTGCCGCCGACCACTAATGGCCAATCCATCGACGCCCAGGTGGTTAGTGCAAACCCTGTCGCCGTGCCGGTTAATCCGCCAACAAGTGTCCAAACACGTACCGGGCTCTGTCCGTAACCGAGTGCGTCTTCAATGTGGTGTTCCGGATAAGGGGAGTACGCCTTAACCGTCTCGAATCCAGCCTTCTTGAGTGCCTTGATTGCATCAACCGTGGAGTCAAGATATTCGTACGAGGCAAGCAGGCCTGTAGCATTTTCCATCAATAGGCCTCCCCGGTCTTCTTTCGTGTAGGTGCAGGAAGGACTTCCTTGAGCTCAGCGATTGCGATGGGCGGCAGGAGTCTGGTGAACAGGAGAAACCAGAATCCGAACCAACAGAAGCTGCCTACAAGAAGTGCCATTTCCGTCAATGATGGGCGATAAATACCCCATGCAAACGGCTCATACTCGTGGTGCAGTGAAGTAACGACGATCACATAACGCTCAAACCACATTCCAATATTAATGAAAATCGAGATTACAAAGAGCGCTGGGATTGAGTGCCTGATACGTCTAAACCAGAGCATGATCGGAACGAATCCATTACAAGTCAGCATCGTCCATGTTGCCCACCAATAGTCACCAAAAAGACGATTCGAGAATGCAGTTCTCTCTATCTCTTCTCCGCTATACCAAGCTAAGAAAAACTCAGATAGGTATGCGTAAAGTACGATCAGCGAGGTAAGCAAACACAACTTCGCCATCGCATCGAAATGCTTGGTCGTGAGGTATGCCTCAAGGCCAAAAATCTTTCTGATGGGTACAACGAGCGTAATCACCATCGCTACGCCCGAGAAGATCGCGCCAGCAACAAAATAGGGAGCGAAAATTGTAGCGTGCCATCCTGGCACAATCGCCACAGCAAAGTCCCAAGACACAACCGAGTGCACAGAGAGCACGAGGGGTGTGGCTAGTGCGGCTAGAAAGATGTACGCCTTCCCGAAGTGGTGCCACTGAGAGTCAGTGCCTCGCCATCCTAGTGAGATCACTTGGTAAAGCTTCTTCCTCAAGCCGGTTGCTCGGTCTCGAGCGGCTGCAATATCTGGAATTGCGCCTAAGTAGAAAAATGTCGCCGATACCGTAAAGTAAGTAGTAATCGCGAATACATCCCAAACCAGTGGTGACTTAAAATTAGGCCATAGGAAGCGGGAGTTTGGATATGGAATCAGCCAATACGCGTGCCAGAGTCGCCCAACGTGAATTAGTGGAAACAGACCTGCGGTCATAACGGCGAACACCGTCATCGCCTCAGCAGCGCGATAAATTGATTGCCGCCACGGGGACCGGAACAGAAAAAGAATCGCTGAAATCAGCGTCCCTGAGTGCGCAATACCAACCCAGAATACAAATGTTGTGATATAGACGCCCCACCCGACCGGTGAGTTGAGGCCGCTGACACCGATGCCCTTGTAGAGTTGCCAACCCCAGGCGCCAAAGAAAAGCACCACACCCGCAGCAGCCACCGCGAGAAGTGCCCACCAAGCCTTACCCGGAGTTTCGAGTGCCCGAAGAACATCACGATTGACTTCATCATACGTGTGAACGTCGGGGTGCGGGACCGCACCACGAGCCGTTCGTCCCTCAGGCACCAAAGTCATTCCTCATGTCCCACAGATGCCACCTCATGGAACGTGACCTTCTTGAGGTAGTTCACAGCAGGCTGGGTATTTAGGTCCTCTAAAACACGATACGTTCGCTCACTGGACGAAACCTGTGTGATACGGGCATTGGGATCTCGGATATTGCCAAAAACAATCGCCTCGGCTGGACAGCTCTGTTCACATGCCGGGACGACCTCATGATCACGGACTTCTCTCTCGCCCTCCAGTGCCGCACGGTTCTGCACCTCGCGGATTCTCTGCACACAGAAGCTGCATTTCTCCATGACCCCGTTATCCCGAACAGTGACATCAGGATTCCATTGCCAATTTAGGGGCTCTGGTACCTCATCAGTGTACCTATACCAGTTGAAAACCCTCACTTTATAGGGGCAATTGTTCGCACAGTACCGGGTACCGACACAACGGTTGTAGACCTGAGCATTCAGGCCTTCGGGTGTATGGTATGTCGCAAACACCGGACACACCGTCTCACAAGGGGCATTGCCACAGTGCTGGCAAATCATAGGCAAGAAACGCACGTCCAGATCCCCAGCCTGAGTCGCATCAACCTGTTCGTAGAAGCGCTCGATACGAACCCAGTTCATATCCCGACCCATAAGAATCTGTTCTTCTCCGACCCAGGGGACATTGTTTTCGGCCTGACATGCTGTCACGCAGGCGCTACAGCCCGTGCACTTGTCCAAGTCAATGGCCATTGCCCAACGCGGTCCCTCTTGTGCGTCAGCATAAAGTCCGTGGCGTGATCCCTCTAAAGGAAATGCGGTCGGTGCTCCTTCGTCAGCAGGAACAGGGATAAAGCCACCGACCCCCTGAAGCTCTCTAAACTCTTCGTGACCCCCCTCCTCATGCTCATTGTCTCCAGCATGGCCCAGGTCAGCCAAAGCAACTGCCGGAGCAATCATTCGATCGTGTTGGTCATTCGATCCTTCTACTGTGGCAATTCGTCGGTTTTCACCAGTGGGAATTACGGTGACTGAAGTCACTGTAGTCACTAAGGCACCTGATAGCTGCTCAGAGGTCGACGGAATCAATCCGAGCGCATTGACTCCCTTATCATCTGCATAGCGTCCCATGCCCGTGTGGCCACCACCCATAGCCAAAGCGACTACGTCCTCTCTAATCCCTGGGTAAAGCCAAACAGGTACTTCAAGTGAGCCATGCGGCGAAGTCACAGTGACAATGTCACCCTCACGGATTCCGCGCAGTTCAGCAGTGTGTGGGTTCATCTCCAGCCAAGAGTGCCAAACAATCTTGGAGACGGGGTCCGGTAGCTCCTGTAGCCACGGACTGTTCGAAAATTCACCAGCCCCAAATCGAGGAGACGGGTGAACGAGGAGAGTCAAGTCTCCCGGTGCATCAAATGTGGGGACCTCGAAGCTAAGCGCGATCTCTGGGAACTGTAGCTCTAGAGCCTCGGCCTCCTCGCGCCTGGTGTCTGCCATACCTGTCCGCAAAAGTTCCTGCCAGGCATCCTCAAAATCGCTGTCTGCTTCATCGTGCAAAGATCGGTGGGATTCTCGCACATAGTCATAGAACGTTGCCACATCACCCTCACCCCTGAGCCTGTTAGCCACAGAGAGAAGTACGTCGCCAGTCTGCTTCGAATCAAAATGAGGCACAGGCTGCATAACCGGCTGCTGTACTGCGACAACCCCTGCGAGTGGGCTGGAGTCTCCCCAAGCTTCAAGAAAGTGCCGATCCGGGAGAATAAGGTCTGCCATCTCCGATGTCTCATCCAATGCTGAGGCAAAAGAGACCTTGAATGGAACTTGGGCGAAGGCTTCGGCAAAACCCGCCTGGGAGGGCATTGAGTAAACGGGGTTTGCCCCGTGAACCATCACGACTTCTGACTCACCCGAGGCCATAGCACTAACAGTGGCTTCGATGTCAGCATAAGCACTCACCACTCCATCCACCGGAGCGTCATAGAGCACTGTGCGGCCGACATTACCTGCAACATGGTTCAGGATCATGACGGCGATGTTCGCCGCCGTTGCTCCACGGTGATGTGCACCCACGCCGGGACCTAAGGCTAGGGTAGGAGCTTCCGATGCAAAATCCTCTGCGAGTTCAAATATCGCATCCTCAGTCACTCCTGCTACCTGTGCAGCAACTTGAGGATTGTACGCTTGGAGAACGTTAGAGTAAGGACCTGCAGCCTCGGGATCATCTCCAGCAATGACTGCTGCCATCGCGAGCGCTACAGCAGCCTCGGTACCAGGTCGTATCGGAATCCACTTGTCCGCATTCAATCCGGTCAGTGAAAGGCGAGGGCCAAGGTAAACAAAACGACCCTTTGACCCTGCAACATCCACTGAACTCATCCGTGCAAGGCCCTTATTGTGCGCTACTGGTGATGACCCGGTTTCGATAAAGTCATTGCCAAATGAAAGCAGAAATCGGGCGTTCTCAAGGTCATATTGTGGGATCCCAGTTGTGCCATAAACAATCCGGGCAGCTTCAGCTAGCGGAGCATCTGAAATCGCGTCATAGCTAACCCTGAAACCACCTATGCCTTCAACAAATTCATCCACAAGTTTGTTGAGGCTAGGCCCCATCCGGCCGTTGATAAGCATCGGGTTTTGAGCGGAACCAAGACGGGCAGCAAGCAGTGATTCTGCCTCTTCCCATGTCACCTGCCGTAATTCACTACCGTCGCGGATCATCGGCCCAAGAAAGCGATCTGGATGATAGAGATGTTGCAATGTGGCGTGGCCCTTCGAGCAAAGACCCCCTTCTGAGACCGGATGGTTCGGGTTGCCCTCAACTTTGATCGCTCTCCCTTCTCGGGTGCGCACCCACATCCCGCATTGAGCTGAGCAACCGTCACAAACCGTCGTGTACCAAGTCGACACTCCGGGTGTGATATCATCAGGAGCTACCACATACGGAAGCAGGCGCTCAACTTTTTCGGTTGAGCACCCTGTGAGTGTTGCTCCAGCACCTGACACACCGAGTACCCTTAAGAAGTCCCGGCGTTTGATCCCATCTTTCATACTCTTATTCTCAGCCATCAGTAGTGGCACACCGTGCAGTCAGTAGAGGCCTGTGCTTTTCCAGTATCATCCGGCTGGCGGTGGCACTCCACACACCAGCCCATATTGTCACCGCCCCAAGCAGGGTCACGACTGTCGAGGACCTGCATCTCCTGTACCTCGCCGTGACACTGTTGGCACTCAAGGCCAGCATTCAAGTGACGCATGTGAGGGAAGTGCACATGGTCCGCAACCTTGTAGATACGAACCCAAGGAATAGGGTCTCCGCTCTGCATGTACTGCTGAATTCTTGCTACTTCCTCCGGATTGTTACTACCGGGAATAGCCTGGTGGCAGCCCCAGCAAGCCGATACCGGCGGTATACCCGCATCGACGGATCGCTCCGCTGAATAGTGACAATACTGGCAGTCCATGTTGCTCTGGCCAGGCTGACTACCAGCGTGCTGATCATGGGGAAATGCGATCGGCTGGCCCGACGGGTATTCCGCCTCAACCATGTCTTCAAATTCAGGAGGATCCAGAGGCCCTTCCTGGATGAATGTGAATGCTAGACCTGCGAGTGCGAGGAGGCTGGCAAGTCCGCCTATCAGCCAGTGCTTTCTCATCCGAAGTCTTGCTCCTGAACGAAGCCGCGCAGTCCAAACCTGGGTGCCTGAAGGGGTCTTTCGACGAGGCAAGAAAACGCTTGTGACGAATTGGAACAAGCCCCTGAACACAGCGCGGTACTAATGACGGTCCAGGTAACGCAGTGAGGGCGTACCTGATAGTGACCCAATAAGCTTTCTCATCCCCACCTAACTTATGCTCTCTCTGCCTTAGGTGACTTCTGCCAGTGGTATGCAAACCA
>DLRL01000037.1:0-16610 GCA_002501085.1 Gemmatimonadales bacterium UBA7889 | reverse complement strand
CAGGCCTGGTACACAAGCGGATCCATTCATCCCATACAACCTGAATATTCGCCAAAAACCTTGAGAAGCAGAAGCCTCGCTCACAAGAACTTATCTATATGATGGGCAGTCGAGGGCGTGACTCCGTAGCACTCAATCGGTATCGTGGGATGACGATGACATCCTCACACAGATCCAGGACTGACTCAGGCACCGGCCTGCACATCGCGACAATCACACATGGCGGTCGCATCTGGGGTACGTACTTAGAGTTTGACGATGACCCCACGAGGCCAGATGTGTATCTCGCTCGCCTCCGATTTGATGTGGCGAATCCTACCAACCTCGAAGAAGCTCCGCGGACCACAGTGATCATCATCGAAGAGTCCTACCAGGAAGCTGTCACCAAAGCGCGTGACTTCGACGACCGCCAACTAGAAGCCTTGCTACGGTCGGCCCTACCTAACTAGCTAAACTGACCACACTCAAACCCGATCACATAATCTTTTCTTCAGGCTTCTTTCACCCATCTCCATAATTCTGGAAGAGTTGGTCTTTTGCCTGCCATGAGAATTCCCACCTTGTAAATCCTGCCAGCTATCCAAGCGATCGCAAGGACCGTGAAAAGCATGAGTAGGAATGAGAGGCCAATCTGCCAGGCCGGTATCCCACCACTCACCACACGTGCCCACATCAAGAATGGTGAGAAAAGAGGGAACAGAGAAAACCATGTCGACATCGCAGTCATCGGTTGCACAATTACAACCGAGACCATCGCAATAGGGATCACAAGAAGCATAACCATGGGTAACCGCACCTGCTGAGCCTCCTGATCGGTATTGCACATTGCGCCCACAGCTGCATGCAAGCCGGAATACATGAAGAATCCGAAGATGAATAAGCATACAAACAGGGTCACCATTCCGATTCCCGGAAGTGCCGAGAGGAGAGTTTCTACTGGCATGAGTTCAGGACTTAGGCTGACCAAAAGAGGCATCCCACCAGCTACAATCAGGAATCCTGAGACAATCCAGACAAGAAGCTGTGTAAGGCCAACAGCACCGACTCCTAGGATTTTTCCTAACATGAGATGCCATGGTTCCATCGAGGAAATGATCACTTCTACGATGCGACTGGTCTTCTCCTCTAGCGTCGCTCTCATCACTGAGTCTGCGTAGAATAGAATTACCATGTAGAGAAAGAAGGCCCCTAGATACGCCACCCAGAATTGTGGCTCCTCTGTTGAAGTCCGTTCCTCCGACAGTAATTCCAGGCTAAGGTCTCCCCCACTTAAGAGCGCCTCTGCATCGACCCCCCGCCTTTCAAGCTGGTACTCCATAACCGCACGGGTAATAGCACTTTGCAGGGTTAGCTGGCGGATGGGTGAAGGACGGGTAGTCACGTACACAATCGCTTCGCCAGTATCAAGTGTGAGTTCATCTAACACAATGAACCCCCAGAGGTCACCTTCAGTCGCTTCTTTACGGAGACTAGTCACCACATCCGGGTACCACCGCTCCTCCTCAACCTCAAGTCCTTCGTTTACCAGGTAGGGCGCAATCCGTTCGTATAGCACATTACTACCATCAACAATCGCAAGCTTCTGTTCGGCCTGTCCTCCACTCACCAGGAAGTATGCTGGAACAATCATGACTAGAAGAATGAGCAAGGGGCCACCTAGCGTTGAAATGACAAACCACTTCGAACGCACCCTCTGCAGGTATTCACGCCGGATGACTGCCCAAACATTAGCCGACATTATTGAAGTTCCAGAGTAACGTTCTTGGGCATCCCCGCATCACCAATTGACTCTGTCCCGGCATGACGAACAAAAATCTCGTGTAACCGCGGCTCTACAAGATCGAAGCGGTATATCTTTGCACCGCATTGCAGGCCGCGCTTGAGAATACTCTGGTGATCGGCGCCATCCTTTAGAATGAGTTGTAGCTCACCGTTCGATTCATGGATGTAATCTATCTCCGGACCCTCTAGCCATTGATTGGAGCCTTCAAACCTCACTGCTACGACACCGGTTCGCTCTTTCGCCTTCAATTCCTTTAGATCAGCATCGAGTACCTTTCGTGCATTGGATATTAGACAGACTCGCTCACAAAGCCGCTCCGCTTGGTCCATGAGATGTGTCGACAACAGAATCGTGGTTCCTTTGGAATGAAAATCTCGAATAATCTCTTCGAGTACGTCCTGATTGAGCGGATCGAGGCCGCTGAAGGGTTCATCTAGAATTAATAGCTCAGGCTCATGGATAACTGTCGCGATAAACTGGACTTTTTGCTGCATCCCTTTCGAAAGAGCCTCGATCCTTCTATCAGCCCATTCACCAAGCCCCAATCGTTCAAGCCAATCATTTGAGCGTTTCCAGCCTTCGGTGCGAGATACCCCTCGGATTTCTGCCAGAAAAGTCAAGAACTCAGTACATGTCATTTTTCTGTAGACGCCGCGCTCTTCTGGTAAATATCCTACTCTCTTGCGACGAACATCATCAGGAGTAGCCCCGAGCAAACTGACGGATCCCGTATCCGGATGCAGAATTCCCATGATCATGCGTATGCAGGTGGTCTTTCCTGATCCATTCGGCCCAAGAAGTCCACATATGGCACCCCGGGGTACATCGAAGTTCAGTTCGGAAACCGCAACATGGTTACCAAAGCGTTTCGTAACACCATTGAGCCGGATTGCGTATCGCGTATCAATCACAAATTCGCGCCATCTAGGGGTGACCTAAGCTAGTCGAGTATTGATATGGAGCTAGAATTCAAGTTCGATAGAGTCCTGGTTAGGTAGCCAACGATCGCCTTGCTGGCTGGACAACCAATGAGAGAGGCCCTCCCAAGATGCATACAACATACCTTATACTTTACTTAGCTTATCGGGGTTTTGTGCATACAGGAGGAGCTGCATGGCCATCTATCGTACCCTTTACTATACCGATGTCACAGTAGGTGTCGGAGGGCGGGTTACGATTCCCCAGGACATGAGGGAACACTTGGGGATCGAAGAGGGTGAGTCCCTAACTGTCCGAATGGAAGAAAATCCAAGAGGTGGTCGCCAGATGGTCGTGTGGCGCGCGGAACCGGAAAGTGAAGAAGACTGAACCCCAAAAAAACATAGGGTCGTCAGTCACCTACTTCTTCTAGATCAACCCAGTGGACTAAGTCCCGAAGGGGACTGCCTCCATCATGGTGCCATGACGGAGGAGGGAAAGGTAATTCCGAGAACTTTGCGATACGTGATACACCGATGCGTCCCAGTTCTTCAGCCAATTCCTCTAACTCCGCTCCCACACCCGCCACACCCACACTCTGAAGATGCCCCTTGTCAGGGCTCAACCTGTTGATCAAGTCACTTAGATTCTCAATGGGCTCCACGCGTACCACTCGACCAACGTGATTGCATCTTAGCTCTGAATCTGGATCGAAAATCACTGTCCAGAAAGCCTTGCCACCATGATAGACACCTCCTGGTGAACCTGATGCAGCAAGCAATTCTGCAGCACCACGAACCTGATGCAGCGCTGCCGCTTCCTCTAGTTCCAGGTCACCACCTGGAAGATCATTTTCAATAGCTTCTAAGGCCGATGCCAGGTATCCAGCAAAGGCTTCCGGTGTAATGTCTCCACGGGACTCGACATAAATAGATCGTGGAGACACGCAGCCCCGCTGGTCAAAAACCGCCACGGCACGAGCAACATCCCGAGCAGCCTGTTCTGCTAACCCTGAGGTAAGTGCCTGGCTCCCGACAACCCCCACGCTAATGCGGTGATGATAGGCTACAAAGCGTTTGGTCACCGGAGTCAATGCTCGGATACTCTCCACCGACTCGTCCCCACCATAGGTGGTTACAATACTGGCTCGATCAAGCACTCCTCTTTCCAAATCTGAACTGCCGCCCGGCCAATAAAGGACGGCAACATTTTCAGCCAGATCTTGATCTATAACTGCTAGTGCCTGCATAAAGAGTACGGGAAGTACCACATCTCCTCGACCTGGCTTTAGTAAGGTCGGCGCCTTGGTTAACAAGCTGCGAATCAACGCTGTCACCCCAACTCCAGGTACGCTACCCGATACAATCTGGACACAGAGGTCAGCGCCAATTGCCATTGTCTGACAGCCGTTCTGCTTAACGAAACCGTCCAATGTATCTGAAGTGCCAAATTCGTTGTTCAAAAGCCCACGGAGCCGATCCTCAACCCAATCCGCAGCCATGCCATCCAAAACAGCACGAGCCATTGGAGCTGACAGACCAGAGGCCCTAGGAAGCAGTTCCAAGGCCTTCGTTCTAAAGGGGTCGCCCTCCTTCAAGAATCGGCTCCCTGCGATTCCGAGTATCTGAGCAAGATCAGCAGCCTTTCGCTTCCTCAATCTACTGCTGCCCTCGATTAAGATATCGGCCAATCCATTTAGCCACCGAGGATCGATAGAGAGACTACGCACAGAGAACTCTGTACCTAGGGCAGCAGAGGTTGCCCCCGGAACCTCGACGGAAGCTGGGATGGTCCAAGCATCGAAGATGTCTCGGGTCACCGGCGAGTACCCCTACTAGAGGCCATCAGCTGATCCATGGCCCTAGAGCACCCTCGTGGCTCCGCATTAGGAAAACGACCCTCGAGATGAACCTTTCCATCTATCACCCGCCCAATATCCTCGGTGAGCACGTGGCAAACTGAACCGAGGTTTGCTAGGTCAAAGAACGCTAGTAACCCCGTTTCATTTTCTGCGACCGGCTCAAGAGTCGTCGGGTTGAGTGCACGTACCCTAAGCCATGGTGGCGGAGTATGGCCTGCCTGTATTTCATTAGGTCGAGTCAGGTTCGATTCATAAAGTTGTGAGAGTAATTCCGTCATACCGTACTCATTCACGATCCGGTGAGGCTCGAGACCTACGGTCGTGGAAAGGGACTGGTATAGCTGCTCTTTCGTGATATTACGGGTCTGAGCCTTGAATCCTCCGGTCTCCATAATCCGGCTCTCTGGTGGGAGGCGTCGTAGCTCCTTACCTGCCAACTCGTCTAACCAGTGAACAAAAGCAAAAGCGGTTCCAAGTAGTAGTATTCTTTCGCCCTCTAGTGCTGCATCATTTAACACATTTCTGAGTCCTATACTGTTTAACACACCCTCTCCGTTAACCAACCAGTGAGTTTCGGAAGACATCGTGTCAGCCGCTACGCCGACCATATGCGAAAGAGACGAGTGGGGCAGATCCACCGGGGACGGAATCAGGGATACAAATTTGATTTCTTCAACATCCGGCAGAAGATATTCGCGAAAGCTTGATAGGAGTGAAGCATGGTAAAGCGCAGGCCGTGACACCAAGTGTCTTCCGGGGGCAAGAGTGGTATTGGTAGTTCCGCTTGTTCGGAAGACCATTCTTACAGAGGAATGATCACCCGTTACTAAATCGAGATGTCTAAACGCTCTGGTTGGGACCATCGGTACATCCCGCCAACTCTTAACCGCAGTAGGCACGGCATTCTTGTCTTCACAGAAGCGTCGGTATACGGGATTGTATTGGAACTGGGCATTAAAGGCCCTCAAGGCGAATTCTTCGAATTTCAGATCACTCCAACGCGATGTGAAATCCTGTGAGAAGTGTATTTCCAGTTCGCTGGCTAACACATCGAATTCTTCTGGCACCCTACCAATCGGAGACATCCTCGTTGATGATCTATCAGTCATAGTTGGTAATGTATGGTGTTACTAGATACCAAGTGCGAGAAACCCACAACAACAACCGCCATCTCGGTGTCTCATTAATGGCCCCTTGAACTCTTCGGTTAGAGTCGGCATTACACAATTAGGGAGGATTAGATGAAGAGGACCGCACATTCGCGTGTTCTCATACTGTTAGTGAGCCATCTCGGTGGATTCTCCCTGGCTAATCCATCTGCTGCACAAGAATCACCTGGAGTCACCCTACAGGCGCTGCCTCTCGAAGTTGATCTCAATCTTGATGGTCGCATCTTGGAGGAATCCTGGTTTTCCGCAGTCCCGATCACTGATTTCACCCAACAGGAACCGGTCGAAGGCGGGGTGCCGTCGGAGGAGACCGAGATCCGCGTCCTCTTCGATGAGGACAACCTCTACATCGGTGTCATCATCTACGACGACCCCGAAGAGGTCTTAGCGTATCAGCGTGAGCGGGATGCTATGCTCAGTACGGATGACCGTTTCATGTGGATCCTGGACACGTTCCTGGACGGTCGGACCGGCTACTTCTTCGAGATCAACGCAGCCGGCCTCATGGGCGACGGGATCTTACGCTCCAGCGGCGGTGGTGGTGGTGGTGGACGTTTCGGTGGAGGTTTTTCCGGTGGTGGTGCGAACAAGGCGTGGGATGGTATCTGGGAGGCACGTACTGCGATGCGTCCCGACGGTTGGTCCGCTGAGATCCGGATCCCGTTTCGTACACTGAACTTCGATCCCGATAACGACACATGGGGCATCAACTTCCAGCGTACGATCCGCCGACGTAACGAAGAAATCCTGTGGCGGGGTTGGAAGCGGACCGAGGGCCTGCGCAGACCGATCTACGCCGGACGCATGACTGGTCTCCAGAATCTGTCCCAAGGACTGGGACTCGAGGCGGTACCGTCGACGATCGTGGGCTGGCGCACCATCCCGGCGAACGCAGAACCGACCACGGTGCCGCGTGATCTCAGCTTGGACGTCAATTACAGCGTGACATCGAGCCTTCGTGCTTCACTGTCTGTAAACACGGACTTCGCCGAGGTCGAGAGTGATCAGCGGCGTGTGAACCTCACACGCTTCCCGATCCGCTTCCCCGAACGCAGGAACTTCTTTCTTGAAGGCTCCAATGTCTTCTCCTTCGCGCCCAGAAGTGGTCCGTCTCCCTTCTACTCGCGCAACATCGGACTCAGGAGTGGCCAACAGATACCGATCAACTACGGTGGACGTGTCACCGGCCAGATCGGTCAGTACGAGGTCGGCTTCTATCAGCTAGGAACTGGTGACCATACGTACCTGGACGGTGCAGGGACGGACAAGTTCATTCCCTCGGAACAGTTCACGGTTGGACGCATCAAAAGGCAGATCTTCGAACAATCGACAATCGGGGCAATCTACACCCGGCGTGGGACAGAGTCCGATCTGTCAGGGTTCCTTCCAGTAGACCGCCATACCGCCGGCCTCGACCTTGCAGTGAATACCCGGAATTTTGCCGGGAACAGCAATATGGAACTCGAAGCATTCGTGATCTGGAATTCAAACCCAGACCCGACCCAAGAGCTCACACTTAAAGACCTCTCTGCACATGGACTGCGAGTTAATTTTCCTAATGACACTTGGTCCGGGCACCTATCCTATCGTCAATTTGGTGACGCTTACCGTCCTGCTCTAGGCTTTGTCACTCGTAATGATTTCCGGCGTGTGGAACCTCGCATTGGCTGGTCACCACGCCCCAATATCGACTGGCTTCGAACAGTTCGTTTCTCCGCACAGTTTCGGCACCAAGAAGAGTTAGGGACAGGGATCACAGAAGAGCGCGAATGGGATCTTGGCCTCTTGGGCCTCGATTTCGAGAGCGGAGATGGCTTTGATTTTAATGCCAAGAGGACTTTTGAATATCTGGATCGCCCGTTCTTCGTGAGTGAAGGCATCCCAATTACTGAAGGCGATTATACAAGTTGGGAGTATCGGGTAATTGCCCGTACGGCGGGCAGACGGCGCATCTCAATGTATGGCGGTTTCACGGTAGCCGATTTCTGGAACGGAGAGCGCTTGCAATTCGGTGGAAGACTTACGTTCCGGCCCAACCCTGGAATCAGTATTGGGACCAATATTCAACGCAATCAAGTGACACTCCCGCAGGGACAGTTTGATGCTGATTTATATGAGGTAGAGGCCCAATGGAACCCCACTCCTTGGGTCAGCGCTACGACTCAGTTGCAGTACGATGACGTAAGTGATATCGCGGGACTTTTCGCAAGAGTGCGCTGGATCGTGAAGCCGGGAAATGACCTCTACTTCGTGTACACACACAACTGGCAGAACCTGGGTACCGACATCCTAGATAACACGAATCTGATCACACTGTCGCAGGGTGGGGCGATCAAGGCCAACTACACGTACCGTTTTTAAGTTCTGTAACAAGTGTCCTAGTCAGAAGAGGATGGCCAAGAGAGTAACCTCCCAGTAACTAAGTACATTGGCTCCTTCTCACTCGACCTGGTTCGAGGCCACCTGCATAGAGAACTTTCTCACGCAAGCGCTCTCCTTCTTCATCCGCAAAATTGACCACAACCCTCAAGGAAGCCGCAGCAGCTTCATATGATTCGACGGGAAAATCTGTCTCCTCGGCATGTCGCAGAGCGCCCTCAAGTGAACGCAATTCCGCTTCTGCTTTTTCGATCGCCCTGCGAAGGCGGTTTAGCGCTTTTCTGGCTTCAGCTTCAGCAGTTTTCATTGTGAAGTATTCTAACTGTCAGTCAAGAGCGTTCGGTCTAGCAAACTGGATCAGGGTAAGGGACCAAACAACCGTTAGCTGGAACCGCTTGACCCCGCGGGGTAGTCAGCCCACATGACTAAGCAACTCGACGTGATCGTTGTAGGGGCGGGACCATGTGGTATCGCGGTCGGCGCTGCGGCTGAACAGGCTGGACTTTCATGCATGTTGATAGAGAAGGGATGCATCAGTAACTCGCTTGTTAGCTACCCCTACTACATGACCTTCTTCAGTACAACAGTAATGCTTGAAGTCGGGGGGGTGGCATTCACGATTCCAAATGCGAAACCTACACGGCGTGAGGCTCTCGCTTACTACCGCCGGGTTGTGGAGCATTGCGGTGTTGATGTGAGACAGTACGAAAAAGTGGAAGATATCTCGGGACAGGAAGGAAGTTTCACGGTTTCTACCCGCAGGATGACGGGAACCGAAAACACATACCGTGCCCGTGCAGTCATAGTCGCGACCGGAAGCCTACACGAGCCAAATCACCTCAGCATTCCCGGAGACGATTTACCGAAAGTTCGCCATTATTACCACGAACCTTATCCCTACTACGACCAAGAGGTTTTGGTCGTTGGAGCGGGCAACTCAGCCGTGGAGTCAGCTCTAGAGATGTTCCGGAATGGTGTCAGAGTGACGATGGCTCACTTTTCTGGCTCAATTGATAGAGGAGTTAAGCCTTGGGTTGTTCCAGATATTACCAACCGCCTGGATCGAGGAGAGATTCCGATGTACTGGAAGCACAGGGTCACCGAGATTAGACCATCGTCAGTGCTCCTGCGACATGAAGAAACAGGAGAGGAAGCAGAAATCAAGAATGACTTTGTGTTAGCCATGACGGGCTGGCGTGCTAACCATAAAAACCTTGAAGCGCTCGGCGTTCAAATCAACCCGGAAACAGGGATCCCGGATTATAGCCAAGAGACAATGGAGACAAACGTCCCCGGTATATACATCGCGGGCGTAGTCGCAGCTGGCCATGACGCAAACAAGATTTTCATCGAGAACGGACGTGAGCACGGACGACTAATCATTACTGATTACCTGAGTAAGGGTTCGGTGAGGTAACGAACCTGTTAGTTGACCTCTTCGCCCAAGCCCAGTTGTTGAGCCAGAAATGCTAGTTCTCTCACAGTATCTTCGATCCTAAGACTGATCGGACGCCCCCGCCCTCCCGCATGACCTCCACGCGAGTCGTACCAGAGTACCACCGGTAAACCAGAAGCAGTCGCAGCTTGGAGTCGAGCAGCCATCTTCCTTCCCTGAAGGGGCGAGACTCGAGTATCTAAGTCGCCTGTCGTAAGCATAACCGCGGGATATTTCACGCCATCGCGAATAGCTTGATAAGGTGAGTAGCGACGCATCGCTTCGAAGTGGTTCGGTATACTCGCATCACCATATTCGAGTAAGGCCGGCATGTTATTTGTCTCAGTGAATTGATAAAACCGAACCATATCAAGATCTGGATAGGTGCAAAGCACTGCTCGAAAGAGTTCGGGGCGTTGTGTCATCGCGCTTCCCACGAGAAGCCCGCCGTTACTTCCTCCACTGATCGCGAGATGGTCAGGATCGGTGAACCCTGCTTCAATTAGTTTCTCTGCTGCGGCAATGAAATCATCAAATACGTGCTGTTTATTCTCTAGCATTCCATCCTGGTGCCAGGTTTCGCCAAACTCGCTCCCACCACGTAGCGTAGCGACCGCATAAACCCCACCAGCTTCTAGCCAGGCTAATCTCGTCGTCGAGAAACCCGGCTTCGTATTTGAATTAAAGCCGCCGTAGCCATTTAGAATGGTTGGATGACTCCCATCCAGGTCGAGTCCAACCTTGTGCATTACATAGACTGGAGCTCGAACTCCTCCAGTTGAGGTGAACCACAACTTAGTCAAGTCATAAGCTGATGAATCAAAAAACACCTCAGGCGCATCTGATACCTCGCGCTCTCCTGTCTCCAGGTCGAGGAGATATCGCGTTTGCGGTGTTAAGTAACCATTTACACTCAGGCTCGCTTTGCCGTTCTCGGAGACAGATATGCTGACCGACGAATTATCTGGCACCTCGATCTCTCCTGAGGGTGAGCCGTCTAGATCGAATACCCGTATCCGGTTTGCAACTTCATGTAGATAGGTCGCATAAATCTTGTCGTCGATGAACGTATAACTCTCGAAAAGATCATCTGTCTCTGGGAGTAACTGCTGCCATGCCTCACGATCCGGAATTTCAGGATCAACCACAAGAAGCCTGTAGTTTGGGGCGTTCAAGTCTGTCCTGAGGTAAATACGTCCACCATGGAAGCGATGTTGAAAGTGTGCAGATACTCCTTCAACAATAGGACGCACTGCACCATCACCGCTCTGGATAAAAATGTCGTTTCTAGCCCACCCATGTTGCACGGTGAAAATTCGGTACTTGCCTTCAGCGATGATATCCATGCCAATAAATGCGGTTGGTCCATAACCTTCTCCCCAAATCTCTTCATCCTCAGAAAAGTCTTGGCCCAAAGTATGATGCCTAATGCGCGGACCCGTTTCACGAGAACGGTACGTGTAGTAGAAACCCGTTCCGCTATCGTCAAATTCGACTCCGCTGTAGAGCGCATCTGCCAAACGGTCCGGGAGATCTTCACCTGATTGGAGGTTTCTTATCCTGACAGCAATCTCATCGGCTCCGCCCTGCCTGATTGAATACATCATCAGAGTACCGTCAGGTGAAAAATCCATGATGGAGAATAGAGTGCGGTATGTGGGATCTAGGTCTGCCGGATCGAGGACGACTTCATACGTATCTTCAGTGGTGGGTTCGGAATCTTCGGAGGCAACTCTCCTGTAGATCCTCGCTGCCTCTTCACCCTTGCGGCGCATGGTGAAGTATTCCCAATCCCCGGCTTGCCGTGTTGATCCAATGTCGTCGGTGTCAATCAGTTCACTCAATCGTGACCGGAACCCATCGCGTATCTCACTCTCACCGATGACATCTTCGGCGTAGGCGTTTTGATCTTCGATCCATGATCGTGTTTCCGGGGCGTCCTGTTCCTCCAGCCAGCGGTAATCGTCGGTGATTTCGATGCCGTGGAGGACATCTGTCACCGTCTCGATCCTCGTATCCGGGGGAGGCGGATAACTCCCTAGGGAACAGGCTTCCAGGATCGCGGACAACGCGAGAAGAGTAACAGAGCGGAATAGATAGATCTTATTCACAATTGAGCCTTAGGGTGGAAACATGTGCAGAACCTCATCGAGATTCGAGCCTTAGCACGGACGCCGTCAAGCAGAGGCCTGAGTGCCCACAAGGCAAGGGGCCGGACTTGAAAATCCGACCCCTGCCTCTGTTCACTCTAATCCGCCAGAAAAACCCACCATAGAAGGCGGACTTAGGAATGCGGATTTAGTCCATCCAGATGTCTTCTAGAACGGCTACGGTCGTGTAATAGCTCTCTCCATCTACTGTGAGTTGAACTCGGTAAACGCCTGTTGAGGCCAACTGACCCTGTCTTCCACGCCCACCACCACGTCCACCCCCTGCTGCTGGCGGGCTCCCACGAAGATCCCACTGGATGCGGTTAAGTCCCATTTCTCCAGTCCCGTCGATCGTGCGAACGACTTCTCCTGTTACAGGATTCGTAATCGTGACTTCAACATCACCGTCGATCTCATCCTTAAGCCAGTAGTGTATTGCTGTCCCGGCTGGCGCATTCTCACCCGTCCAATTCTTGTCACCAGTCACAGACCGCCCCAACCGTCGATCTCGTTTCCATAGCACCGCCTCACGCGCATCGAACAGGTGTACATCGCTCATAGCAACCTCAGTCGTCAACTCCTGCAGTGCTGTGATGTCGTCCATCACGTAAACAGACCTGCCGTGTGTTGCAAGAACGAGATCATTCTCCCTTGGATGTACGAGTACATCGTCGATACGAACAACCGGGAGCCCATTCATGAATGACTGCCAGGACTGTCCAGCATTGCGAGAAATGAAGAAGCCAAACTCCGTTCCCACATAGAGAAGGTTAGCGTTTCTCGGATCTTCACGGATCGTATTTACGTTGCCGAATTCGGGGAGGCCTGAAGATATGTCCTGCCAGCTCTCACCGTAGTCATGTGTGACATACACATAGGGTCGAAGATCGTCAGACCTATGCCCGTCTATTGAAACGTAAGCCGTTGCTGGGTCGAAGTGTGATGCTTCGACTCGGGACACGTAGTACTCGGTTGTACCACGTAGCGCGGTCACAGTAAGTGGTTCCGATGTTGCGGCTGCTACGGAAGCGGACTCCGCCCCTGCAGATGGACCGCTGGTGGCGTCAAATGATGCGCTCGAGATTATGCCCGGCAATAATCTCTCTGGGAGATTCTGGCTCACCTCAGTCCAATTCGCACCCCCATCTCGACTCAGATTAATGTTTCCGTCGTCGCTTCCGTACCAGAGAACCCCAGGCATCACCGATGATTCGGCGATCGTTACACCGGTGCTCCAGTTCGAGACGCCATCATTTCGAGAAAGGTTGCACTCAACACCGCGCTCTAGCTGCTGACAACGTGGCACCGAATTCTGGACACCCATCAGGACGATACCGTCCTTATCCACGTTCTTGGTCAAATCAGGGCTCATCGTCCAGGTATTTCCCCGATCACGGGATATAAAGAACCGGTTACTCCCCACGTAGATAGTGCTCGGATTGTGCGGGGAGAGCATGAACGGTGTATTCCAGTTCCAACGTATCTGGGTACCCGCCTCAGGCTCCGGAACAATGTTGCTCGCACCACCACCTCCACCTCGTCCACCTCGTCCACCGCCCCCTGGGCCGCGCGGCCGAATACTCTGCTGCTCACCCGTATACAGGTTGTACCGGTTCACATTCCCGTTCTGAGATTCAGAGTAGATGATGTTCGAGTCCGTTGGATCCTGTTGAGTATAGAAGCCATCACCACCTCCAGCTCCGAACCAATCCTGGGAGAGGATATCACCTTCACGTACCGCACTCGGACCACACCAGGTCCCATTGTCTTGTAGCCCGGTACAAACCCGGTAGGGACGATCCATGCTCACCGAAGCATGATATGGCTGACCAACCGCCCAACTGCGGAGTGCCTCCCACGTCTCTCCTTGATCGTACGTTACATCAACTGACCCGTCGTTCCCTATCATCATGTGGTTATGGTTCTCCGGGTTAATCCACATTGCATGCTGGTCAACGTGCCCAAAACCACTCAGGGTTTCCCACGTTTGTCCTCCATCAAGTGACTTGGCCACCTGTTGATCCACGGTATAGACAAGGTTTGGGTCCTCGGGTGAGACGCGGATCTGACTAAAATACATGGGGCGCCCATTTTCATTGCTGCGGAACCCCCAGGTTGCTCCACCATCCGTCGAACGCCAAATACCAGACCACTGCTGATCATCTGGAGGCTCCCCGTCCTCAGCTAAGGCCTGCCAGGCTTCGCGTTCCTGGTCGGTTAGTGGGCTTACCTGGTCTGCTCCCACTTCGATCTGCGCGTAAATCACACTCGGGTCCGCTGGTGTGGTGGCGAGAGCGATTCGTCCCATGGTGCCACTGGGAAGCCCGTTGCCCTGAAGGTGCTCCCAATTATCCCCGCCATCGGTGGATGTCCACATTCCACTTCCTGGGCCACCACCTACGAAGCAACATCCACTTCTCCGTCGTTGGTACATCGCAGCGAAAAGCTTTTCGGGATTGGACGGATCAATAATCAAATCTGTTGCACCAGTATTCTCGTCAATACTCAGGACAAGATCCCAGCTGCCACCGCCGTCGGTCGATTTGTATACCCCCCGTTCCGGGTTTGGCCCAAACAGATGGCCAGTCGCTGCAAGCCAAACGGTGTTGGCATCCTTAGGGTGCACAACTACCCTGGCGATCGACTGAGTCTCCCGGAGGCCGACATAAGTGAAGGAATCTCCACCATCGGTCGACTTGTAGACTCCTGCTCCAAACGAAGAACTTTGACGGTTATTAGCCTCACCGGTCCCAACGTATACGACGTTAGGATCGGACGGCGCTATGGCTACCGACCCGACCGAATGAGTTGTATAAGTGTCGAAGACCGGCTCAAAAGTTGTTCCGTTGTTGACGGTCCTCCAAAGACCGGCAGTCGCAAAACCCACGAAATATCTATGTGGGTTACTCGGATCAACAGCCAGATCGTCAACACGACCACCTTGTCCGACGGGACCAATTGAGCGCCAATGAAAATTTCTTAGAACCGGGTCGTCTGACCTATTTATCACTTCCTGATTCTCAGCCTGTGCTAACACCTCCGGGGGTGTTGACCAGGGTATGAAGCTCAAAACGAGTGCAATTCTAAGGAGGCTTGAACTGGACATGATCTATTCCTTGCCATGAGTCCCGCTATGTGGGCCGCTGAAAATTGAATCGAGCGCTCCATACGTCAAACTCAAGAAGCCTGCCCAGATTTACTGACCCGAAAGAAGAGAGGGGTGGGTGCGCATCCGTACACGCTGTCCGTAGACCCGATAATGCTACTCCTGCGGAACCGTCACACCTTGACTGTGGAGTGTTACGACCTCGCAGCCTCTCCGGACATACGCAAGTCCAATGACCTCACCAAACTTGGGTGATTGAACAGCCGAGGTGATGAAGCCGACTACCTTATCGGAGTTTTCATCATGGAGTTCAGTACCACTCCGGGGTGTAGGCACATCACCGAACCTAAGCATCTTGAGGCTCTTATTTACATGCCCGCGATCACGGATACGGATGATCACTTCCTGGCCAGTGAAGCACCCTTTCTCATAGTCGATTGACCTCTTATGAATTCCGGCCTCAATCGGGATCGTTTGTTCATCCATATCCGTACCAAATACTGGCCGACCAGCTTCGACGCGAAGGGTAGACCATACACCCAGGCCCGCCGGAACCACGCCATCACTTACAAGTGTTTTCCAGAGATCCTGTAGTACTTCAGCGGCCCCGATAACAGAATACGCCTCCGGCCACACATCTTCAGTTTTCATGACTAAGAGACCATCGATAAGATCTGTACCTAATAGGCGCCAAGCACCCTCTGGCAATCGAGCCAATTCGCCTGCCTCCACACAAGCGCCAAGCGCCAAGCGGGATAATGTCTCAGCAGCGGCAGGACCGACGACAGTAACCATCCCTAAAGCACCTGAAACATCCTCGGCAATAGCGAACCGTGGCGGGAGAAATTTTTTCAAGTTTTCCGCTAGCCCGGCAACTCCCGCTACTGGGATATCTAGTAAGAAGCCAGCATCATCTTCAGAACCGGTAAGAATTGCCCAAAGATCGGTAATCATCTTGCCTTTACTGGTGAGTACTCCGTGGTACGTGCCCAAGCCACCGAACACACCATCTGTGAGATGAGACGGAGAGTCAGGTATCCGGCCCGTTAGTATCCCCTCAAGCATGCGACCGGCTGCTTGGCCTGTGATGGCAAACCTACCTCGATGGCTCCGATCAAAAACAACTGCTTCTTTGGTTGCCGCTCTATACTCAGCTGCCGGATCACCAAAATGCCGGATCACTGAGCGACCCTGATACTCGGTAGCAACACCACCTGATGTGATCATTATATTGGAGAGTGGGCTGGGCTTTTCCATACTCAAGAGCTAATCCGGATTTTATGAGTTAATCGACACCACGCCACCAAAAAAAGTGTCCTGGTGAGAAATCTGCTTCCATACACTTCCAACAACTTGGATTTCCCTCTTCCGTGCCGCTAACCAAAGGGGGGTGAGGGGTGTATCAGCTGACTCAAGTGACAGGAAGCAAGTTGAAAGTATAGGAAACAGCCACTTTTTGAGAACAAAGTTATTCACTTGAAGCGACCAGTAACGTCAGGGGTGGATTATACCCCACACCTTGCACTACGCTTTAGCGTCACTGATGCAGGGCGTGCCTAACAGGGGGGATTTGCACACCGCGCCTGTTCATTACATGCTCCATTACCCATGCGCCCCAACCAGGGGGAACAATGACAAATGAGCCGCGTGACCAAAGACCGGAGATCCGGCTGTCTCAACTCAGTCATGGTGCCGGTTGAGCTTGTAAGCTCGGGATGACCGAACTGACGCAGGTACTGCGTCATGTCCTGCCAGTAGAAGATCCTAATGCCCTCGTGGGTCATACGACGGGGGATGATGCGGCCGTGT
>DLRL01000009.1 GCA_002501085.1 Gemmatimonadales bacterium UBA7889 | reverse complement strand
ATTCAGACTGACTCAGTCGAAGAAGCTGCGCTCGATATGCTCCACAAGTGGTACATGTTCGGGTGGTCGTACCGGGATCTCTTTCGTCATATACCTGCAGCCTTCATTCCGGATGACCATGATGTTTATCACGGCAATGTGTGGGGTGAGGGTGGTAAATCAGCCCCTACGGACCAGGGGTGGGGAGCGATAGCCCAAGACCAGGGCGGTTATAAGATGCCCAGCGAATGGGTCAATGCTGTACAAATGGCGCAGACGAGCCATCTCCCTGACCCAGTTGATCCGACACCAGTAGAGCAAGGAATTGGAGTGTATTTCACTCGCTGGGATTATGCGGGTGTGAGCTTTGCGATTTTGGAGGACCGTAAGTTTAAATCAGCTCCTGCGAATGTTCTTCCTGAGGATGCTCAGGTTCTTAACGGATGGATTCAGAACCCTGAATTCAACGTTCGTGAATATCGAAATCTTCCTGAGGCCTCACTTCTCGGTGAACGTCAAATGAGGTTCCTTGATGACTGGGCGAGTGATTGGAGTGGTCCATCGTATATGAAGGTCGTGCTTTCACAGACGAACTTTGCCTCCGTTCATACTATCCCTGAGGATGCGATGAGCGGTGCGGTGTTACCTGCTCTGCCCGTGCCTGAGCCTGGTAACTACGTCTTCGGCGACAAGATAGCGGCGGATATGGATTCGAACGGGTGGCCGCAAGACCGTAGGGATGAGGTTCTTACGCTTTTGCAAAGTTGCTCAGCCTTTCATATCGCGGGAGACCAGCATCTTGCCACTGTGGTATGCCACGGAATAGAGGAGTTTGGTGATGCGGCTTTTACTTTCACTGGGCCTGCATTGAATAACATCTGGCCTCGTCGTTGGTGGCCACCTGTGTCCCGTCGGGAGGCCCCACTCGACAGTGATCGGCCATACACTGGAGACTTTTTCGATGGCTTTGGGAACCGAATCACCGTGCATGCGGCGGCAAACCCACGAGCGACAGGATTAGAGCCGAGCATTATCAGAGACCGTGTAACTGGCTATGGGATAATCACCTTCGACAAGCAAAAAGAATCGATTCGGATCGAGTGTTGGCCACGACATATCGACCCTTCATCAGGGCGAGGGCAATACGAGGGTTGGCCCATATCTATAGACCGAGAAGATGGTGATGGCCGGTCACCATTGGGCTTCCTACCAACCATAGAGGTTCGTGGTATGAGTGACGCGGTTGTCGAAGTTAGAAAAGCAGATGGAGATCGCGTCTATGTACGCCGCATCATCGGTCGCACTTTCAGGCCACCGATTTTCGCTCCCGAGACTCACGTTGTGCGAGTTGGGGACCCAAATGAAGAGCGCTGGTTAGAGCGATCAGTCAGTGAGGAAGAGTGGGGACGCGGCAAACTAATTTTTGATTTCTTAGGCTGATAGAGCGAACCGAAGAACCATTGTGAACCCAAGGCATACCGGCGGATCTCGGGGAACCCATTTCGCAGTTCATCTCTCCTGACCATCATGCTCACTATGCTTAATATGCGTGTTGTTCTAAGAGCGTTGCTCATCGTTTCTGTGCCCGTGACTCTGGGACCACAGTATTTTGGGCTGAATGCCCAAGAGCGACGTGCACAGATCAGCGAAGACGTTCGTGTGATCGAAACATATCCCTTCGCTGACCCGAATCCTGTACCTATCCTGGCCACTGACGATCGTCTTTACCCTTACCACCGCTTTGAGGGTTACTCACATAACTCGGAAGCGGCAGAGTGGAAGGTTATTCATCTCGAAAACGAATGGATCGAGCTATGGGTACTTCCCGAGGCAGGAGGGAAGGTATGGGGTGCAAGGGTTAAGGAGACCGGACACGAGTTCATCTACCGAAACGAAGTGATGAAATTTCGAAATATCGCGCTTCGTGGGCCGTGGACCTCGGGTGGTATCGAGTTCAATTTCGGTGTTATCGGGCATACACCTTCTACGGCAACACCAGTCGACTACCGCACCCAAGAACATGAGGACGGTAGCGTTAGTGTAGTTGTTGGCGCGATGGACCTTCCTTCTCGCACGCATTGGCGAGTAGAAGTCAGGCTACCTCCCGACCGTGCATACTTCGAAACAAATGTTCTCTGGTGGAATCCGACTGTCCTGGAACAACCCTACTACAATTGGATGACGGCAGCGGCATTCGCCCAAGATGATCTCGTCATGAGCATTCCAGGGAACGCTTACCTCGAACATCCAGGTGCTCAGCAGGACTGGCCGTTTGATCCCGAAGGTCGGGAGCTATCGGTATATGATCAAAACCGTTTCGGGAGTAATAAATCGTTTCATGTAGTAGGTGAACTGAACGATTTTTTTGGAGGGTACTATCTCGATGATGATTACGGATTTGGCCACTGGTCTCGTTATGAAGAAATGCCGGGCCAAAAGCTTTGGCTTTGGGCTTTATCCCGTCAGGGTGGTATCTGGGAGGACCTTCTCACCGATTCTGATGGCCAGTACATCGAATTTCAGGCGGGTCGACTTCTGGTCCAGTATTCTCCTGGTGACGATGTAAACCCGATCTCTCAGGCTGGTTTCGATCCGGGTGCGACAGATCAATGGACAGAGACGTGGTTTCCGGTAGAGGGTCTCGGCGGACTCAGTGATGCATCACGTGACGGAGCAATGTTCGTAGAGAGAGAAGGGGGAGGTGTCCGTGTCCGCACTCATGCATTTGCAGAGACTAATGACACCATGACAGTATTAGTGAACGGAGAAGTATTGTTCACGGAGGAGGTCTCATTAGGAGTACTTGAACCGATCGAATATGAATTCGGATCTATTGATCCGACGGGAAAATCTCCGCCGATCCCTCAGGATGCTGAGGTTGTTGTTGAATTTCCTCAACTCAGGCTTCGCCACCATTCAAACCCCGAGTCTCGACAGATCTCAAGGCCGTTTTCGACAGATCCTGAAGCGATACCGAGCATACCGGTGTCAGACCGAGAGGTCATGGCTGCTCGAGAGCTTGTTCAGGGCCGTTACTTCAATGAGGCGCGAGACCTATTCGAAACGGTTTTGGCTAAGGAGCCGTGGAATAGAGGGGTGCTTCTTGGCCTAGCTGATCTGGAATACAGGAGAGGTCGATACGCCGAAGCCCTGAAATTCGCCGATCAAGTTTTGCGTCTAGATGCCTATGACTCCGAAGGCAACTTCGTTGCGGGGAGCCTCTATCGAGCTTTGGGCCAGATACTTGATGCTCGTGAAGCCTTCGGTTGGTCAGCTCGATCGATAACGTTCCGGTCCGTGTCATATGTTCAGCTCGCTGAACTAGCTTTGGTAGATGGTGACTATGAGGAGGCAGGTCGCTACGCTCAGCTCGCCAAGGACCATGATCGGAATAGTCTTTCTGCGAATAGGCTACTCGCAATTCTCGCCCGCCTAGAAGGTGATACATCAGAATGGGATCGGATTCTTTCCTCTATACTGGAACTGGATCCACTTCACCACTTCGCAGAGGCAGAGGTCCATCTAGCTGGTGTTTCTGCAAAGGAAGAATTTATTGAGGGATTTAGGAGTGAATATCCAGA
>DLRL01000108.1 GCA_002501085.1 Gemmatimonadales bacterium UBA7889 | reverse complement strand
CCACCTGCCACGACAATCGCGTGATAGAGCGTTCCGTGTAGAATAATGCTCAATAAGACCGCTGGGATCGCTGCAATGATCGAGCCCACCGTTGGTATATAGTTAAGAAAAAACACGATCATCCCTAGCAACACTGGGAAATCAAGATCCCACAGGTATGCCCAGATTCCCAATACCAATCCGGTAGCGAGGGATACCACAGTTTTTATACCTAGATAGGACTGAATCTCAGTTGCGATCTTGGTGAACCGGTCTTCGTCTCCACCACGTACACCCAAGATGTAACGGAATTTCTTAGGGAAAACCGTAGCTTCGCTGAGCATAAAAGCCATGATGAGAAACACGATAAATGTGGTGGAAAGAATTTGAGCGATACGCCCGATAGTTCCGCGAGCGATGTCCACCACTGCTCCCGGGTCAATTATGCTAACCGTTAAATAGTCACTTATCTCGCGACCAGTCGAATTCTCCAGCCAGGTCATCCATTGGCTCCAGCGCTCCTGGAGATCCAAGACGTACTGATCAAGATTGTTCTGCAATTCAGCAATCGACGGGCTCGCAAGCAGTATGAACAGCCCTATGACAGCTACATTGACTAAAACGGTGATAAGTGTCGCAAGACCCGATGGAATCCGATGCTTCACGAGCCACGTCATGACCGGCAAGCTTAATACCGCTAAGAAAAGAGCAAGTGCTGAAGGAAGAAGGATCGGAGCAGCAAACTGCAAGCCGTAGACTATCACGACTAGGCAAGCCAGAATGAACAGAAATCTGGCTCCTGGTTTCTTTTCCAGCTCGTTAAAGATCATGATCGATAAGGTATATCTAGCACAACGTCGAGGGCAGGACGCGTATCAAAGATATCCAATAAAGAGGGATCGGTACCATGCTATCTCAGTTCTCTCAGGTTAATCAGCTACAAGTATAATAGGATGGACAAGCAAATCCCTGCAAAAATCACGGTCCCGAAGTCTGATGAGGCCCTACTCGCACAGTGTCGGGTGGAGACATTTCGCGCCGGTGGGCCAGGAGGGCAGCACCAAAATAAGACGGAGACTGCTGTCAGAATTGTACACCTAGCAACCGGAATTAGCTCAGTAGCTCGCGATGAGAGGAGTCAGCTTCGGAACCGACATTTAGCAATTAATCGTCTACGAGAAAAACTCAAAGCTCATAACAAGATGCCAGAACCCCGTCACCGAACCATCATCCCTAAGCGAGAAAAAAAGAAGCGGCTCGAGCGTAAACGACAGCGTAGTCAAACCAAAAAGCTTCGTAAAAAGCCCGATGCGGACTTGGAATAGCGCCTACCAAATAGATTCCATCCGAGACAGGAATGTACAAACCTCCTGAGGAAATACCCCAGGAGGCCAGTAATTACAAGATTCTTTTCGAGTGGGCCCGGAAGGACTTGAACCTTCGACCTGCCGATTATGAGTCGGATGCTCTAACCAACTGAGCTACGGGCCCGTTCGCTACAAGTGATTAACTCTCACCTCTTTCTGCTAGGGTTCTCAGAGAGTTCTTCTCGGATTCATCCAAATTTCTCCACTCCCCTACCGGCAGTTCTCCAAGCTTCACCGGCCCAAAACGGATCCTCACAAGCCTTAGGACTCCGTGGCCAATAGCATTCATCATCCGTCGCACCTCGCGTTTTCGACCCTCAGTTAGAACCACCTCGATGGTTGTGCTAAACTCATCTTTATTCAGCACATGGACTGAATTGACTCTCGCCACTCCATCTTCTAGCTCTACCCCTCGAAGTAACGCAGTACATTCAGATCGAACTAACGTACCCGTTACAACCACTCTATAGACTCGCTCGACCTGTCGACTTGGATGCTGAATGCCGTGAGCTACGTCACCATCATTAGTCAGAATCAAGAGTCCTTCGCTCTCTCGATCTAAGCGCCCCACGTAACGCAACGCTGAGCACTCCTCCGGAAGCACATCATAGATGGTGCGTCCACCATGTGGGTCCCTACGCGTCGTCAGTACCCCAGTAGGTTTATGGAAAGCAATCCACTGTAACGCGGTGAGTTCCAGCACATCACCGTCTACCTGGACGGTATCTTGCCCTGGGATTATCCGCGTTCCCAGTTCAGAGACTAATTCTCCATTCACCTGAACTCGACCAGCTAGCATCAACACCTCAGCCTCACGACGTGAAGCTCGGCCACATCGGGAAATATACTTCTGGAGGCGAATACCTTCGGTCACCGTGCTATCAGAGCACTACGTCTTGGGCAGATTCATTCACAGAGTTATCAGGTTGTTCCTCTGTAGAACTTTCTCCCAAATCTGACATCGCTGGAGTTCCTTCCTCGTCTAAGTCCTCCTCACCTTCCTGGAGTGGCATCCGGTCTTTGAGAATGATCGGTAGTTCATCAGGGCGTGGAAGATCATCTAGTGAGGTGAACCCAAAATGTTCCTGAAAGTGTTGTGTAGTCCCGTATAGAAGAGGGCGACCCAAGCCGTCACCTCTTCCGACAATATCAATCAAGCTCCGATCCTGAAGGGTGCGGATCACCCCTGAAGAATTCACACCTCGGATATACTCGATTTCTATCCGACCAATCGGTTGACGGTAGGCAATAATGGCAAGCGTCTCTAGTGAAGGCCCCGAAAGTCGGTTGGCCCTCGGGACATTGTCGAAACGTTCTAGATAAGGTGCAAACTCTGGGCGCGTGAGGATTTGGTAACCCTCGGCGATCTCAGTCAGATGGAAAGCACGCTGTGCATCCTCGTACTCCGCCTTAAGCATTTGGAGCGCCTCTTCCACTTGATCTTCATCCAAACGTTCATCTGCCCTAGCAATCTCACCTGGTGTTAAAGGGGCGTCCGAAGCGAATAAAACAGCCTCAACTATTTGGGGTGTATTCATGAATCAACCTCTATGACTCCGACATCTGTGTTGTCCTCACCTCCATCCTCTTCACGCCGGTATAGCCAAAGCTCCGAAAAAGGTTCGGATTGCCTTAGAAAAAGGACGCGCCTACGTGTGAGTTCTAAGCCCGCTAGAAAAGTCATGACTCCATGCATGGTGTCTCCGAAACCCCTTAGAAGGCGACTAAATTCGATACCGGATTGATCTTGCAGTCGGTCCAAAATTAAGACGACCTTTTCCTGCATAGAGATGGTTCGTGCAGTGACCCTATGTAGTCCTTGCCTGGGCGTTGGCATCTCCACAGCGAGCGCCGCACTAAGAACATCCGCCCATGTTGTCTCGAGTGGCATCTCCTGATGAAGAAGCTTTGGTCGAGCAGGGATAAATCCCTTTGAGAAACGCCGTCCGCGATCCGCCTCAGATGCTCTCATGCGTTGTGATATTTCCCGAATTTGCTCGTACTCAAGAAGCCTGCGTACCAGCTCTGCTCTTGGGTCTTCGTCCTCATCATCACCCTCTCGGGGCAAGAGCATCTGGGCCTTAATCCGTATGAGTGTCGCTGCCGTTTCAAGGAATTCACCAGCGCTGTCTAAGTCTTCCGCATCTAGTCCTTCAATCGCCTTAAGAAACTGGTCGGTAATCCGGGCCACAGGAATATCAAATACATCGATGTCCTGGGTTCGAATCAGATGCAGCAGTAGATCTAACGGGCCCTGAAAACGCTCAATCTCCACAAGGAAAAAATCGTCGCGCACGATGGCACCTTCGGCGAATCTCAGATCCATAAGCGGATGAACACGTCAGCTTGGTTCAAGAAGAACTCCACTGGCCACATGAGGTATGTGAAGAGGTCCCTACGGAAGTAAAGCAGGGGAATCAATAGAAGCAATCCATAGCGACCCGCTTGGGCGTACCAACCTGCGACCGGCCTTGGAAGTACGTGAAAAAGAACGTGTGATCCGTCCAAGGGTGGGATCGGGATTAGGTTAAAAAAGGCAAGCACCAGATTTATTAGGATCCCATACCAGGCCATCTCAAATAATGTCCCGGTAAGACTACTTGGAGGTGACCCGGTTAAGCTTGTCACCTTGAGGACTACCGCCGCACCAAGAGTCGCGAGCACGGCTAACCCCAGATTGGATACGATCCCAGCCAAAGAGACTCTGATGTCTCCCCATACGGGACTTCGATACTTGGATGGATTGACGGGGACTGGCTTTGCCCAACCAAACAGGAACCCGACGTTCAACAGGTATAGCCCGAACGGAACAATGAACGAGCCGACTAGATCAAGGTGAGAAATCGGATTCAGCGTGATCCTGCCAAGTCGTTCCGCTGTGTCGTCTCCTTCACGGCGGGCCTGCCATGCATGTGCGACCTCATGCACGACGACTGAGAAAATGAGTACTGTAACAATAAGGATTGCTTGCATGTCGTGAGTAACCTAACTGCTCAGTGCCCGTTGATCCTGTCCCGAGTCGTTCCTAGCTTTGCTCGCTAGGGAATGCAAGGCGTATTCCGCCTCGAGGAACAGATGCCGAATATCAAGAGTGCGAAAAAGCGGATGGTGTTGAGTGGCAAGGCTCGACTGAGGAATCGGTCGGAGCGTGCCAAAATACGCACAGCTGTAAAAGGAGTCCGTGCGACCACCTCCGCCAAAGATGCCCAGGAACAGCTCCGTAGTGTAGTTAAGCTCTTGGATCGAGCTGCGACCAAGCGGCTCATCCATCCGAACCGTGTTGCACGAGTGAAGAGTCAGCTTGAAAAACATACGAGGTCACTCACTTCTTGAAGTGATCTCGACAGAAGCACGGTAGACGGTGCAGATGAAGGAGCCTCCCCAGCTTCTCTGATTTCTCTATTTCAAGCTCATCCCAAGATGTAGTAGGCTTCTCACCCCTCATCGTGTCCAGACGGTGCGACCGCCCACAATCGTCCTGTTGGGAGCTCCCTTAAGTTCCCGCCCGGTAAAGGGAGTGTTTTGACTCTTCGATCGGAAGACGTTTGGGTCCACAGTCCAGCTTAGGTTTGGATCGATCACGGTGATATCTCCTACTGCACCCTCAGATAGTGTGCCCCCGGGGAGGCCAAATGCCCTAGCTGGCCCACAACTCATCCGGTCGATCATAGTCGCAATATCGATCACTCCCTCACTTACGATGTCTGTCATGATGATCCCGACCGCTGTTTCTAATCCGACCAGACCATTCGGAGCATCTTCGAACGCTGACTCCTTTTCATCGTAATGGTGGGGAGCATGGTCTGTCGCAATAACGTC